>JANNMS010000251.1:0-11613 GCA_031398055.1 Saprospirales bacterium
TATTCCGACCGTTTTATGGTCGGAATAAATTCCGACCTCCATTACAAATCATTGGCTTTCAAAGTTTTAACCCAAACTTCCCGCCCGTCGGCATTCACAATTTTTATTTCCATCGAACGGTCTTTTCGTGCGCCAAAAAAACGGAGCAACGCGAAATTGTGCTCGCCGACAGCCGTGCCTTCCACCCGGAACGTGTTTTTTTCTTTCGTCGGCGCGTCCTTGTAAACCCCGGAAGTGAATGGCGAAACGGTCAGGTCGTGCACCAGATTTCCGTTCGCATTTTTCATCGCGCTCAGTTCGGTGAAATGCCGGTCGCCGGTCAAAAACACGACGCCTTTTATTTTTTCGCGTTCGATGTGTTTCAAAATCGTGTCGCGGTCCGCGGGGAAAAAATGCGACAAAGTCTCGTTGTTGTTGCTTGACGTGATGACTTGGCCACCGACAGCAATCATTTTGAATGGTGCTTCGCTCCAGGCCAAAGCACCCAAAAGCCAGGCCATTTGTTCCCGTCCCAACGAAGTCCGGGGGCAAGATTCGCAGTCGTTCGGCGTGCGGAAATAGCGGTTGTCGAGCAGGAAAAAATCCACGTCGCCGTACTGAAAATAGGTCGTGCAGCCTTTTTGACCAGGCAGGCCAAAAGTTGGGTTTCCCCAAAAATTTTTAAAAACTTCCCACGAAGTTTCTTTGTGAATCCAGGTGCCGTCGGCGTCGTTCGGGCCGTAATCGTGGTCATCCCAAATCGCATAATTTGCCGACGAGGCCAAAAGCGGCTGCAATTCCGGCAAACTGCGGTCGTGGGTGTACCGATGGTACATGCCGGTGCGGGTCGAAAAATCGCCTTCCCGATAATAAAGGTTGTCGCCGAGCCAAAGCATGACGTCGGGTTTTCGGGCGGCGAGTTGTGTAAATATTTGATAATCAGAGCCGTAAGGTTTTCCGGGACGGTCAAAATCGGTTTCGTTGATGTAGGCACACGAGCCGGTGGCGACCGTAAATTCGGGCGGGTCGGTGCGGTATTGCCACAAAGTTTGGGTTTTAAAAAAAGTTGGGTACGGCAACGAGACCGCTTTTTTGTTGATAAACAAACGGTACTCGTAACTGCGCCCGGGCAGCACTTGGTCGGCCACACATTTTGCGGTGAAACCAGACTGTTTTTCGGTGCAAACTTTTTCAGTTTTAAATTTTTCGGCGGGTTTTTGAAGGTCCCAATATTCAAAATGAACTTTCGCGGCCTGTGTCGTTTGCGCCCAAAGCATGACTTCGCGCATTTCAACATAGCCAATCATCGGGCCAGATTGGAGGTATTTTTTTTTGGGAAAAACTGTTGCCCGGCAGCAAAAAGATGAGCAAAATGGCGAGCAGGAAAGGTGTTTGAAATGTAGATTTTTTCATAAAAATTGAATTGAGAGCGGCAAAGGTATTTAAAATTGAAACTTCATTTTTAAGACGTTTTAAAACAAAATATTTTACCTTTGTCGACTTTCTTAGACTTCTGCACATATTTTAAACACATAGAAACATAGAAGTTTTCACATAGTAAGCATAGGGTTTGCATTGGATTCTACAATCCTACTTTGTTTTCTATGTGAAAACATCTATGTTTCTATGTGTTTAAAAACCTTTTTTTTAAATGAAGAATATCAGCGGTGAACCCACCCCAGAGGAAAAATTGGTGGAAAAAGCCCTCCGCCCAAAAATGCTCAACGATTTCAGCGGCCAGCCGAAAATCGTGGACAACCTCACGGTTTTTATCCAAGCCGCCAAAAAACGGGGCGACGCGCTCGACCACGTTTTGCTGCACGGCCCGCCGGGGCTGGGAAAAACCACGCTTTCGCACATCGTGGCCAACGAATTGGGCGCGGGTTTGAAAATGACGAGCGGCCCGGTGATGGAAAAAGCAGGCGACCTCGCGGGCATTTTGACCAATTTGGAGCCGGGCGACGTGCTTTTTATTGATGAAATCCATCGGCTGAACACCGTCGTCGAGGAATATTTGTACTCGGCGATGGAAGATTATCGGATTGATATCATGATTGATTCGGGGCCGAACGCCCGAAGCATCCAGATTAATTTGAACCCGTTCACGCTCGTCGGCGCGACGACCCGGATGGGACTTTTGACCGCACCGCTGCGGGCGCGTTTTGGCATCAATTGCCATTTGGATTATTACGATGTGGCCACTTTGCAAAGCATTTTGCACCGCTCGGCGGAGATTTTGAAAATAGAAATGTCGGAAGACGGCGGCTTCGAAATCGCCCGGCGGAGCCGCGGAACGCCCCGGATTGCGAACGCGCTGCTGCGACGGATCCGAGATTTTGCTCAAATTCGAGGCAATGGAACGGTTGACAAAGCAATCGCGCGCTACGGCCTCGCCGCTTTGGACGTGGACGAAAGTGGCCTCGACGAAATGGATATCCGAATTTTGAACACGATTATCCACAAATTTAAAGGCGGCCCCGTCGGTTTGACGACCATCGCCACCGCCGTCGGCGAAGAACCCGGCACGATTGAAGAAGTCCACGAACCGTTTTTAATCATGGAAGGCTACATCCACCGCACGCCGCGCGGCAGGCAGGCGACCGAAAAAGCATTTCAACACGTCGGGGTGGTGCCGCCAAAAACGAAGCACACGTTGTTTTAACGATGAACGATGAACTATGAACGGTTCATAGTTCATAGTTCATCGTTCTAAAATCCTCGTTTCCATTTTCAGAATCAAATTTTGTGGGTGAAATGGTTTTTGGAAAATATAAATTGTCGTACAAAAAACCGACGAATCATGATTTCGTATTTCAAAACCGCATTTTTTAGTTGTTGGCAAGTTTGTCGTTTCACGAAATTTTTGTAGAACTTTGTGCTTGTTACACAAAATTTATAAAAAGAAACGATTGAAAATATGAAACGAGTTCAGACTTTATCTCCCCGCGAAGCCTACGCAAATTACATCCTCGGCAGCGTTTTGGTGGATGTCCGCGAAAAACAGGACGTGAAAAAATCCACGCCCGATGTCCGTCAGATTTTGGAAATCCCAACCAGCCAACTCGGCCAACGCATCGCCGAAATCCCCGCCAATCGGCAAGTAATTTTGCTCAGCCACAAAGGCGTGCGCGGCGGTCGCGCTGCCAAATTTTTGGTGGAAAATGGTTTTGAAAATGTGTCCGTCGTGGATGGCGGCGCGAAGGCTTGGAAAGAAGAAGGACTACCCTCGAAATGAACTATGAACTATGAACTATGAACTATGAACTTCTAAATTTAATCGTTCATAGTTTATAGTTCATCGTTCATAGTTCATCGTTCATCGTTAAATAACATATCATCGCCGCCGTCGTCATCGGCACCAGCAAATAATATTGAAAAGTCATCGGCGAGGAAAGAAAGAACAAAACCAGCACCATTTGCAAGGAAAGCAGGCTGAAAACGTGCCACGACATCTCGTTTTTCCATTTTTTGATGTAGAAAAAAACGCCCGCCGCGAACACCCCGGTCATTATTAATCCTTGCAAAAGACGGCAAAGAAAAAGGCTTTTTTCAGGCACGCCGGGCAGCCAAAGTCGCAGGTGCATCGCAAAATTGAGTCCCTGCGAAAAACATTCGTCATCTGTTCTCGACCAGCCGTTCAAGGCAATATTGTTATGATATTTGATGCCCGTCATCAAAGCCGTCGGATTTGGCAGGTAAATCGGGAAAACATAAATCAGCAAAATCGCCGCCACCGCGCTTCCCCACAACCAAAACGAGGATTTTTTTGGCTCAAATTGCCAAAGCAAAACGGCCAAAGTGGGCATCCAAAAAAAATCGGTGTACCTCGAAAGCAGCGTCCCGACCACGCCAATCCCAATCAGCCAGTAATTTTTTGAAACCAAACCAGCGGCCAGCAAAACGTACCACGCCACGACGACCAGTTCAAAACTCACCCCGATTTCGAGCGGATTCCAAACGATAAATGCCCAAATCGGCAGCGACATCAGCCAAAAAAGCAGGGCGGCTGACCATTTATTTTTCAAATTCGCCGTGCTCCGAGCCATAAAAAAAGCCGCCACGCCAAACGAAAGCATCATAAAACCCGCACCGACCCACCGCAAATCCAAACCCGTCAATTCCGCAACCTGAATCGGCATCCAATGCAAAGGCATGTAAACTGGGAAGGCTTGGTAAGTCGGAAAACTGACCAATTGATTGGGTGTTTCGCCTGCCCAAAACCACTTGTTTTGGGCTGCCAACTGCGGGATGACGTCTGAAATTTTAACGGGATCGGGAAATTTTACCCACATTTTTCGCAGTTCTTCGTAGGCCAAAATCATGGGCAGCATGGCCGAAAAAGCAAAAAGCCAAGCGGTCAAATTTGAATTTTGGACAGGAATTTCGCTCGAATTTTCAACCATTTTCGCCCGGTTTTTCATTCGAATGATGAAAAAAGCCAACACCGGCACGGCCACCGAAACCACCAAAATTAGGAACGGATTGGTTTTGTAACTCACCAATTTTGAGCCGTAAACTGAAAAAAGGATTTGCAACAGAAAGCACAAAATCAGGGCGACAGAAAGTTTTTTCATTGAGTTTTACTTTAACAATATTTGCGGCAAAAATGGGAAATGATGGCCACAAACCGGGCGTTTTCTGTTCTAAAAAATTGATTTACATGAAATTACCTGCCCTGCGCAAGTCTGTTTTTTTTCAGTTTTCAATCGTCCTTTTCATTTGGCCGATGCTTTTTGACCTCGCTCCAAAAAATATCGAATGGCTCGACGGCCAAGATTTTGACTTCGGCCAAATCGAAGCAGGCCCCAGCCACCAGACTGTTTTTCATTTTAAAAATGTCTCGCCCGACACATTGACCATCGAAACGGTGCGAACCACCTGCGGCTGCACCGCTGCCGAATACACCCTCGAACCCGTGCCGCCCGGCGGTCGCGGGCAGGTCGAAATCGTTTTTCAATCCGAAAACCGGCGCAGTTTCCACAAAAAAATCACCGTGTTTTTTGACAAACAAAAGAAGGCGGAGGTGCTGCACATTCGTGGCGAGCAGTTTTGAAAAAGAGGTTTAGAAAGTTTAGGGAGGTTTAGAAGGTTTAGTCTCACACCTAAACCTTTTAAACCTCCCTAAACTTTCTAAACCTTTAAAATCATTCGCGCCAGCACATTTTCCCCTGCCGAAAATCTCAAAAAGTAAACCCCCGCCGCCACATTTTCCGCCGACCAATCCACTGAATTTTCACCTGCCAAAAACTCCCGGTCGGCCAATTTTTTTACCAAAACACCTTGATTGTCAATCACTTCAATCGTCAATTTTTCGGCCTGCGCCAATTCAAAACGGCACGAAACAGAATCCGAAAACGGGTTGGGCGACGGCTGAAAAATGCGCAAATTGGCCGCCTGCGCCGTCGGATTTTCAACCGAAGTGATGCCTTGACCTTCCACAATTTTCACAAATTGGTTGGGAAAAATATTTTCAAAAACCTCTTTCAAACCTGATGGCCATTCGACCTGCACCGATTCGATGTTGTCCAAATTGCCCAAACCAAAATGTGCAATCAATTGATTTTGACCACAATAACCCGTTTGCGCTGAAATTTCGCGGAGTTGCGAAACCGTTTTTCCGCCAATTTTGGCTTTCAAAAAAACTTTCGCGCCGATAGCACTCCGGTTGGAAGTCGTGCCGACGAGTTCGACTTCGAGCCATTTATTGCCATTCGCCGACGAAAGATTTTCGTACAAACCATCCGACTGATTTTCATTGTAACAATTTGCCACCGCGAGGTCGAGGTCGCCGTCCCGATCCATGTCGCCGAACGCGCAGCCATACGACCAGCCCAAATCTGTCGCCACGACTTCCGTCAAATTCCGGGAAAAAGTGCTCCCGCCTGAGGCTGGACCGTTGTTCAAAAACAGGAAATTATTCCACAACCCACCCCAAAAAGAATTGGTCACGAACAGGTCGAGCCAGCCGTCATTATTGACGTCCGCCCACTCGCTGCCGAACGAATTTCCACCCGCTGTGACCACCGGGCTGCCTGTGATTTTTGTGAAATTCCCGCCACCGTCGTTGTGAAAAAGCGCATCGTTGCCACCATCGTTTGCCAAAAAAACGTCCTGCCGACCATCATTATCGTAGTCGCCCCAACTCGATGACATCGTTTTTCCGCCAGCCGTGAGCAGTGCGCCGCCGGTGATTTTTGTCAAAACGCCCGCGTTGTTTTGGTATAAATTTTCATTTTGCCCGCCCTCGTTCGTGACAAAAAGGTCAACATCGCCATCCAAATCGTAGTCCGTCCAATTCACCGAACGCGACGTAAAAGCATCGTTGACCGCCGCGCCGGTCGTGATTTTTGTGAAATTTCCGTCGCCCAAATTCCGGTACAGAAAATTTTTGAAATCCCCGTCGCTGTTCGAAACGTACAAATCCAGCCAGCCGTCGGCGTCAAAATCGCCCCAACTCGCAGTCTCGGAAAAGCCGCCGTCGGTCGAAATCACGCTCGTCAAATTTTGGGAAAACTGCACCTCACCACCGACCACGCCATCATTTCGGTAAAAAAGATTGTTGCGGTTGTACCAATTCACGACGAAGCAATCCGCGTCGCCGTCGTTGTCAAAATCTGCCCAAGTTGCGCCGTCCGACGGCTCGCCATCGTTCACAATCGGGCTGTCGGTGATGGCCGTAAACTGGCCTTTTCCATCGTTTTTGTACAAAAAATTGTCCTCACCGCCCTGTTTTCCGTTGGAAATGAACAGGTCGAGGTCGTTGTCATTATCAATGTCAATCCAGTTGACGGAGCGCGAATCGCCGGGCGTCGAGGTCACCGGAGAGCCAGTTATTTTTTTGAAAATGGTTTGCGCCGAGGTGTTTTTTGGAAAAAAAAGGAGCGCGGCGAGTGCTGCGAAATAGAGAAAAATAGATTTCATTGCTTAATTTTTTAGTTGAAATTTTTCTCAAAATTGAAAGTTTTGAAACTGCATTTCCAAAAAAATCAACGAACGACGGTTTGCGCCCCACCGAAAACATTTTCCGGTAAAAAAATTGAAATCAACTTTGTCCCGCAAAAATTTTAGGCTCAATTATGATTTCAAGTTGCTGGTTCGAAAAGGTGCGAAGCACCTAAATATTTGTAGAAAGCATTGATTATAAACCACCAGAGGTGCGTAGCACCGCAATATTTGGGTTTAAAGATCTCGGTGCTACGCACCTTTTGGAAATATTTTCACTCGTTTTCTACAAATATTTCGGTGCTACGCACCTTTTCGAACCAGAAACTTGAAATCATAATTGAGCCAAATTTTAAATCCCGTTGCCGTTTTTGGCGTACTAGCCCAACAACCCAAATTTTGGGCAAACCCTCCAAAAGTTGTTGGCGAGGACGCCAACAACGGCAAAAAAATGAACCGCCGAATTTTTTACCACATCTTTTTTTGGCTGATTTATTGCCTCGTTTTTGCCTTCACCGATTCGCGGTACGATGGCGATTTTTGGAAATATGCCATCACCGAAGCCGCGACGATGCCCGCACGAATTGCTGCGGTTTACCTTTCTTTTTGGTGGATTCAGCGGTTTGAAAAACGACAGACTTGGTTGATTTTCAGCGGTTTAGCGATGATTGCCGTGGCTGGTGGTTTTGCAAATCGGGTGCTGAAATTCTGTTGGCTGGTGCCAAAATATTTCCCCGACGCGACCATCACGTTTTGGAATTACCGGGCATTTTACGATGTTTTTGATGTCGTTTTGGCGATGGGAATCACGATTTCCGGGTGGCTTTTTTTCAAAAATCAGGAAAACCTGCGGCGCGCCGAAACGCTCCGTGCCGAGAAATCCGCCGCCGAACTTTTGGCTTTGAAAAGCCAGATCCAGCCGCATTTTTTGTTCAACACCATCAATAATATCTATGCTTTGGCGCGGGTGAAATCGCCAAAAACGGCCCCGGTCGCTTTGAAATTGGCGCATTTGCTGCGGTTTGTTTTGTACGAAACCCAAAAAACGGAAATCCCGCTGGCCACCGAAGTCCAAATTTTGGAAGATTATCTCGACCTCGAAAAACTGCGTTTCGACGACGATCGGTTGAAAATTGAGGTGGTTTTTGAAATGGAAAATCCGCAGTTTTTGGTCACGCCGCTGCTGTTTTTGCCGCTCGTCGAAAATGCTTTCAAACACGGTGCGGGCGAACAACGGGAAAACGCGAGCATCAAAATTTGCCTGCGGCAAACTGGCGGGCGGCTGGATTTTGAGGTAAAAAATTCGTTGCCGGAAGAAAAAATATTGGAAAAAACGGACGGCATCGGTTTGAAAAATGTGCGGCGGCAGTTGGAGTTGATTTATCCGAATCGGAGTGGTTTGGAGGTTTTGAAAAATGCCGATTTTTTCGAGGTAAAATTGTGGATATCAATCAATTAGGAGGGCGAAATTTATTCCGTCATTTTTTGGCGAAATAAATTTCGCCCTCCAATCCCTAACAAAAATGAATTGTCTAATTGTCGAAGACGAACCGCTCGCCGCCTCGATTTTGGAAGATTTCATCAACCAAACACCCGGCCTGCGCCTCGTTGGAAAATGCGCCGATGCCCACAAAGCCCTCGAAGCGATGCAACAACATCCGGTGGACGTGCTTTTTTTGGACATTCACCTGCCGGGCATGAAAGGTTTGGATTTTTTGAGGACGCTCGCGCAGCCGCCGCAGACCATTTTGACCACTGCTTTTCACCAATATTCTTTGGAAAGTTACGAGTTCGGCGTGGTGGATTATTTGCTCAAACCCATTGATTTTCAACGATTTCTGAAAGCGGTGGGCAAAATCCGCCGCCCAGAAAATGCACCGAACCAGCCGCCGGGACGTGCATTTCATTTTTTCAATGTCAATAAAAAAATGGTGCGGGTTTGGCTGGACGAAATTGCGGTGGTCGAAAGTTTGCGCGAATATGTTTTGTTGCATCTCGTCGACGGGCAACGTTTGGTGACGAAATATCAACTTGGGCAGATGGAAAATTTGCTTTCGCAGCACGAGTTTTTGCGGGTGCACCGTTCGTTTTTGGTGGCGGTGGGAAAAATCACGGCTTTCACGGCGACCGAAATTTTTGTGGGAGAAAAAAGTGTTCCGGTGGGGCGTGGATTTAAAGAAGTCGTTTTCGGTATCTTTGACCATAAATTTTTGAAAAATGCTTAGCGTTCATGCCATTTACGACGGTAAAAAATTGAACTTCCTGCAAAAAGTGGAGGTCAAAAAACCGCGTCAAGTTATCGTGACTTTCCTGGACGAGGTGGAAAACGAGGAAGAGTTGGAAACTTTTGCCGAAAAATTTGAAAGGATTTTTGAGCAATGGTATGCCGAAACTGCCGCGATTTCAGGCCATTGGGTTTTTGAAAATCCAAACCACCAGAAAATCATTGATATGGGAAAACCTGCTATTCCTTTGATTTTGAAGAAGTTGCAGGAAAAACCTTGCTACATTTTTTATGCTTTGGAAAAAATCACCGGTGAAGATCCCGTGCCGAAGAAACACGCCACAAACTATGGTTTGATAAAAAACGATTGGCTAAAATGGGGGAAACAAAATGGGTACATCAAATGAAAAAAAAGCAGTTTTTGACCCTTTCTTCCTTGCCGAATTCAAAAAAACAGCCGCTTGAAATCACCAGCCCGCACGACGGATTTTACAATTGCATTGGTTGGGCTTTGGGATTGTCCGACAAGGCTTTTTGGCCAAATTTGAAAAAACCTTACTCTTGGCCTGCCGATTTGCCAAAAACTGAAAGCATTGAAAATTTCATCGATTTTTTCAAAAAACACAAATTCGAAATTTGCGAAAACGACAAACCTGAAAGAGGCTTTGAAAAAATTGCTATTTTTGAAAAAGACGGATTTGCAACCCACGCCTGCCGACAGTTGAAAAAGAATTTGTGGACAAGCAAATTGGGAGCTTTGGAAGATGTCCGGCACACCATTTTTCAAATTTCGGGAGGGATGTACGGCGAAGTGTCAGTTTTTATGAAACGAAAAAAAGCACTTTGAACAAAAATGGGAACCTTCCCGGGCGTTCAAACTTTTGGATAAAAAACTACTTTTGCGCCTCAATTTTTGAAACCGAACGCCTGAAATTTTTACAAAAAGATGAAAAGAACTAAAATCGCGGAAGTGCTCCGCAGCGAACCGATTGGCTCTGAAATCACGGTGATGGGCTGGGTTCGCGCCTTTCGGAACAACCAATTTATCGCGCTGAACGACGGCTCGACTTCTCAAAACCTGCAAGTCGTGGTGGATTTTGAAAAAATGGACGCCGATTTGTTGAAAAAAATCACGTTCGGCGCGGCCATCGGTGCGACCGGGCGCGTCCTCGAATCGCAGGGAAAAGGCCAAAAAATGGAACTCGCCGTCGAAACTCTGACCATTTTTGGTGAGTGCAACCCCGAAAATTTTCCGCTGCAACCCAAAAAACAGTCGCTCGAATTTTTGCGGGAAAACGCGCATTTGCGTTTTCGGACGAACACTTTCAGCGCGGTTTTTCGCATCCGGCACGCGCTGGCGTTTGCAATCCACCAATTTTTTAACGACCGGGGATTTTTCTATTTGCACACCCCGATCATCACGGCGAGCGATGCCGAAGGCGCGGGCGAAATGTTTGCGGTGACGACGCTGCCGCTCGAAAACATGCCCAAAAACGAGGCGGGCGGCGTGGATTTTTCAAAAGATTTTTTCAAAAGGGCGACCAATTTGACGGTTTCCGGCCAACTCGAGGCCGAACTTGGCGCGATGGCTTTGGGCGAGGTGTACACTTTTGGCCCGACGTTCCGGGCAGAAAATTCGAACACGACGCGGCACCTCGCCGAATTTTGGATGATTGAACCGGAGGCGGCTTTTTATGATTTGGAAGACAACATGAATTTGGCGGAGGACTTGCTCCAATTTGTCATCAAATACGCGATGGAACACTGCGCGGACGACCTTAAAATATTGGAAGACAGGCTTTTAGATGAAGAAAAATCGAAACCGGCGGACCAGCGTTCGGAAATGTCGCTGCTCGAAAAACTGCGTTTTTGTGTGGAAAATAAGTTCGAAAGATTGACTTACACCGAGGCAATCGAGATTTTGAAAAACTCAAAACCGAACAAAAACAAGAAATTTTCCTACATCATCGAAAGTTGGGGCGCGGATTTGCAAAGCGAGCACGAGCGTTTTTTGGTGGAAAAACATTTCAAAAAACCGGTGATTTTGACGGATTACCCTGCCGAAATCAAGGCATTTTACATGCGTCAAAACGACGACGGAAAAACGGTGCGGGCGATGGATATTTTGTTTCCGGGCATCGGCGAAATCGTGGGCGGGTCGCAGCGCGAGGAGCGTTTGGAAAATTTGACGCGGCGGATGGCCGAAATGCACATCCCCGAGGCCGAACTTTATTGGTATTTGGACACCCGAAAATTCGGGGCTTGCCCGCACGCGGGTTTTGGTTTGGGATTTGAAAGGTTGGTGCTTTTCGTCACGGGCATGACCAACATTCGCGATGTGATTGCTTTTCCGAGGTTTCCGGGAAATGCGGAATTTTGATTTTGGCCGAATGTGGAATGTGCAAAAAAAAAAAGCCGCCTACAACTTTCCAAAGTTGTAGCAGGTCAAACGCATTAAAATCCATTCC
>JANNMS010000303.1:0-4118 GCA_031398055.1 Saprospirales bacterium
CGCATCTTCTGTAACTTCATAAATCATGCAGGTCAAACGCATTAAAATCCATTCCCGAAGGGAATCTATGTTTATAGCTCAGAGCAAGGGCATTTTCCTCAAATCCCGAAGGGATTTTATGTAAAAACTCGCGCCTGAAAACATAAAATCCCTTCGGGATTTGAGGAAAATGCCCTTGCTCTGAGCTATAAACATAGATTCCCTTCGGGAATGGATTTTAATGCGTTTGACCTGCATGATTTATGAAGTTACAGAAGATGCGATAATAGTTTATTCACTTCATGGACACTATTAAGGTTGAGAATTCTACATCCGAACTACTTTTTTCACAACGCGCCCGCCGCCAGCAGTTTGAATTTCAATAAAATAAACGCCCCTTTTTTTCGGCAATTCGAGGGGCAAATCAGCAGGCCAATTGAGGCGGTGACTTGAAGTCATCGCCTCAATTTTTTGGAGGCGACCGGAGGCATCGTAAATTTTTATCTGCCTGATTTTCAGGTTTTCTGGCAACTGAAAAAACACACGCCCGTCGGCTGTCGGGGAGGGGAAAATTTTCACAACTTGTTCTAAATCAATTTTTTGCACCGCAGACGTGCCGACAAAAATTGAATCCAAAATCACCTCGCCCACCAAAATCGGCGAACGGTCGGCGGCAGAAAACATCGCCCGGAACGAGTCAATTTGAGGCGTTGAATTGGCCAAAACCGGGTTCAAAAACTTCGGCGGCATGCTTTGATACCAAACCCGCGCGCAGATTTTCAAAGTGTCCGTTTTGAAAGTTTTCCGGGGGATTTTGAAATGAACGATGTCCGAGCCGCTGCCTTCCGAGCCATTTTCCGAAAAATTAAAATCCGGGTCGGCGAACGCCTGGCCGACGATTTTCACAGTGTCGTAAACTGGGTCGGATTTCAAAAAACCTTGGGGCACGAGCCGGTTGTCTTTCAAAGCCGAATGCCCGCGTTCCAAAATTGTGCTGAAATTTCCGGCCACGTCGCCCGGCACCATTTCATAAATTTGAACTTGGTTGGGCGCGTTTATTTCATCAAAATGGGGTTCAAAATTTGGGTTTTCGTCGGGCAACGAACCGTCGGCGGACATTTTTCCGGAGTGAAAAATGGTGTCACCCGCCGCATTTTTTACCCAAAATTCAACGAAAGCACGGCGCGATGGGTAGCCGGATGGGAATTTGTGGCCTGCCCGGTTGGTCAATTTCAAATCAAAACTGGCCGTGTCGCCGCTCAAATTTTGTGGGGTCAATTTCATTTCCAAAGTTTTCAGTTGGAGCATCCGGAGCGTCGCGGCGATGGTCGAGTCGAAGTGTTCGGGGCGGGCGTTGATTTTGAGTTTTTCACGGTTTTCTTTCATCAAACGGAGCATGGTTACGTTTGCCCCGGCCATTTCATGGAGGGCGAATGGGAATTTTGGCGTCAAATTTTGGTAGCCGCCAGCGATGATGACTTCGTCTGAAATCCGGGGCAGGTGGCAACTTTGGCAGGTGGTGTTTTCGTGGTCTTCATCGTATTTTGAGTTGAGCCATTCGTGGTAGGTGGCTTGTTCGACAAAAGTGCTGCCCGTTTTAACTCCTTGTAAATCAACGCTTTCAGTCAATAAAGTATGGCAACCGGCGCACAAACCGGCATCCAAAATATGCTCGCCATATTTTGGCGTGATGCCCACAAAATTGTGCATCGGCGGTGCGAACATCATTTCGTACGGCCCATAAGCGATGCGGATTTTGGCGGAATCGAAGGGCAGATTGCCGGAATGTTGATTGCCAATGGCCGCCGCTGGACTTTGGGCGTGGCAAATTTGGCAAGTGACGCCGTCCAAACCGAGCGAATCATTTTCGAGGTCGGCGAGGGTGTAAAACTGTTTTTTGTCATGAATTTTTGCCTGAAAATTTCCAGCGGGCGCGTGGCAAGTCGTGCATTTGTCCTGCAATTCGAGCGAGTGGGCGGGGTTCGCGAGCATTTCGTGCGAAACTTTTGCGCGCCAAAACGGGTCGCGGGCGGCGTTGGCCATGATGCTCGAACGCCAATCGTCGTACATATTTATGTCCACGTCGGAGGTGGAAATCAGGGCGCGTTTCAGGCTGTCGGTGCCGTGGCAGCCGCCGCAGGTTTTTGCGATTGGGAATAAAATATTTGAGTCGATGGGCAAAAAATGGAGCGGGTCGCCCGTGATTTTTTGGGTAGAAAAATATTTTCCGTGTTGTTGAAAAAAGGCCATTTCCTCGGCGGAGTGGAAATTTTTGGACGGTTCATTTTTGAAAAAATTATTTGAAAAATAGGTCAAGCCAAACAACATGGCCGGGAGGAGGATGGCGAAAAGCGTGGTTTTTTTCATTGAAAATAGAATAATTTTGCCTCAAAAAATAGGAATTGCTGCTATTCGAAAGCAAAGAACTGGCATCGCTGCTTAAATTTTTTTACTAAATTTGTGCTGAAAAAATCATTTTAAAATGAGCAATCTGCAACAAGCAAAGGAATTGGTACAAGAAATGACACGGGTTGAAAAAGCCCAATTGCTGCAATGGGTTGCTGGGGAATTGGCTGAAAGTTTTCCCGGAATCCAAAAAACGCCAGGAATTTGTGGTGGCGATGCACGGATTGCGGGCACTCGGATTCCGGTTTGGTCGCTGGTGCAGGCGCGGGAAATGGGATATTCCGAGGAGCGACTTTTGTTTGAATATCCGTCGCTGCGGGCGTCTGATTTGCAAAACGCTTGGGAATATTATGCTGCAAATCACGAAGAAATTGATGCTCAAATCTTTGAAAATGAACAAGATTGAAAAAAAACATGGCAAAATTTTACTCCAACGAAAATTTTGACAAATCGGTTATCATTCGCTTGCGCGAAATTGGACACGATGTTTTGACAACTTTGGAAGCGGGAAAAGCAAATCAGGGAATCCCGGACGAAGCTGTTTTGATGTTTGCGATTTCAGAAAAACGGATTGTCCTGACTTTCAATCGAAAAGATTTCATCAAACTTCACCGTGCATTTCCCGATCATTTTGGAATCATGATTTGCACGCGCAATCCAGATGCGATTGATTTGGCTTCAAAAATTGATACTGAAATTAAAAATTGTCATTTTTTGACCGACCAAAAATTGATGCGTGTTTATCGTGGAATGTAAAAAATTTTAACCTTCCTCGCCCAACAAATCCGGCCTTCTTTCCAGCGTCCGTTCCAAACTTTTTTCAAACCGCCATTCGTCAATTTTCCGGTCGTGGCCGGAAAGCAAAATCTCCGGCACGGCCATTCCTTCCCAAACTGCGGGGCGCGTGTAAACTGGCGGCGCGAGCAAATTGTCCTGAAAACTGTCCAAAAGCGCGGAAGTTTCGTCGTTCAAAACACCCGGAATCAACCTGCCGATGGCGTCCACCAAAACCGCCGCCGCAAGTTCGCCGCCCGACAAAACGTAGTCGCCGATGCTGATTTCCATCGTGATATATTTTTGGCGGATGCGGTCGTCCACACCTTTATAATGTCCGCAAAGCAGGAGCAGGTTGTTTTTTAAAGATAAAAAATTGCAGGTCGTTTGGTTGAGCGTTTTTCCGTCGGGGGTGAGGTAAATGATTTCATCGTAACTGTGTTCGGTGAGCAATTTTTCGATGCAAGCCGCAATCGGTTCGGCGCGAATCACCATGCCTGCGCCGCCGCCAAATTGATAATCGTCCACTTGTTTGTGTTTGCCGGAGCCAAAATCGCGGAGGTTGTGGAGGTGGATTTCGAGGTGGCCGCGGTCTTTTGCCCGTTGCATCATCGAATGATTGAGGGGGCTTTCCAAAAGTTCGGGCAGGACGGTGATGATGTCAAATCTCATAAAAACGGTGGACGGTTGAAGGCAGACAGTTGACGGATTTTGCAAATTTGGCATTTATATTTGCCTCAAAATGGAGTGGGGAATTTATTTTGAAACCCTGGGGTTGGGAATAAAATTATCACACCCAAATTTAAAAAACAACAAAAAAAACCCAAGCAAAACAAAAAAAAGAGCTAATTCCTCAACGCATTATATTCAACTCTTAGCAAACATCTGTTTATAATGCCTATCTTTGAACCGATGTTAAAAAGGAAAACATCCATATTATTTCTCACGCTTGCCTATGC
>JANNMS010000346.1:0-5750 GCA_031398055.1 Saprospirales bacterium
AATCCCGAAGGGATTTTATGTTTTCAGGCGCGAGTTTTTACATAAAATCCCTTCGGGATTTCTCGTGCATGTCCATTTCAATTTCTATAAACATAGATTCCCTTCGGGAATGGATTTTAATGCGTTTGACCTGCCAAAAATTGGGCAGGAGCAGTTTTTTCAGAAATTACTTGCATTGCGGGGGATGATTTGTCTGCAAATGTAATTTTGATTTAATAAAAAAAATCCCTTGCCCGTTGAAAGATTTCTGGCAGGGGATTTTTGTTTTTTGGGCAGCCGGCAACCGCACGGATTCGTTGGGCAATTTCATATTTGTGTTAGTTTTGCCCAAAAAATACGCAAAATGAGCCAAAAATACCCGCTCGCCCAGAGTGTTCGGCGGACGCTCGTGCGGTGGCTCGTGAGGGTCTGCGACCCGGTACGGCTCGTCGGCAGGTCTCCGACCTGCGAAACCCAAAACACAAGCAAACCAAAGCAGTTCGGCGACCTGCAAACCCCACGTTTCGGGTCGCCGCGGCTCACGAGCCAGCGCAATTTTCAGTCGTTTCAGTTTTGATAAAAAAAATCCCCCCCGACGTTTCCGTCAGGCGTATCTACACAGACGGAAACGTCGGGGGGGGTCTTCAAATCTTGAAAATCAAATCCCAGTTTCTTCACAAAAACTCGCAATCGTCAAAATTTTTGGTCTTGTCAAAAGAGTTCAAAACCAGCAAGTCTTGGTCGCCAGTAATTAGGAAATCAACAATTCCGTCCCGGCAAGGCATCAAAAGGTAATCGTCGTCCCGGTCGCGCGATACGGTGAAATGGGAACGGACGGCTATTTTTTCAAAACGGATCTCGAGTGTTTTCATCAACTTTGGCATGGCGAGCGCGGCGCACCGCTTTTATTTCCTGCATAATTTCTGCTTCCCAAATCCAGGCCTGCGGGATTTTCTTTGCCAACCGGAGCAAAGATTATCGGGATTTTGAGGCATTTTTCATCAGTTGGATAGAAGGGGTGGCTTTGACAATGGGTGGCAAGGTGATCAATATTGACGGCAAAAAATTACGCGGCAGTGTTGATAAGCTATTGCAACAAAAATCGCGCAGCGAAGGCTGGAAATCGGCCATTCATTTGGTGGAAGCATGGTGTTCGGAGTTGAATTTGTGCTTGGGTCAGCACAAAACAGAGGATAAATCCAATGAAATTACAGCCATTCCGGCCTTATTGGATTTATTGGAAATAAGCGGCAGTACCGTGACAATTGATGCGATGGGCTGCCAAAAAACGATTGCCATTAAAATCATTGACAAGCAGGCGGATTATATTTTGGGCTTCTCCATACTCTAAAATCTATACTCTACTTTTACCTTTGCCCGCTTTTTCAAAATGACGGAAACTTTTACGATAAAATTGCCCGCTTTCGAAGGGCCTTTTGATTTGTTGCTGTTCTTCATCGAACGCGACGAACTGGATATTTACAATATCCCGATTGCCAAAATTACGGGCGATTTTTTGGAATACCTGCACCGGGCTTCGGAGATGAACATTGATTTGGCCTCGGAATTTATCGTGGTGGCCGCGACTTTGATGCGGATAAAAGCCAAAATGTTGCTGCCCCGAAAGCAAATAGATGAAGAAGGCAACGAAATTGACCCGCGTGCTGAATTGGTTGACCGGTTGCTCGAATACAAAAGGTACAAATCCACGCTCGAAGAATTGCGGAAAATGGAGGAATTGCGGGCGTTTATGAACCCGCGAGGTTATGCGACGGAAGAATTGAAACAATTTGCCCAACGCGCGCTCGCCGAGGCGGAAATGGAAAGTGTTTCGCTTTTCAAATTGTTGAAGGTTTTTGAAAAGGTGATGCTGCGGTTCGACGAAAACAAAAAAACGCGGCTTGTCCACACCGTTTATTCATATAATTATACGATTCAGGAGCAGCGGTCATTTTTGGATGAAAAAATCAGGGGCGGCGAAAAGGTGAATTTTGAGGAAATCTTTATAGAATTGGACAATCGGATTCATGCCATCGTGACTTTTTTGGCTTTGCTGGAAATGTTGAACGAGCAGGTGATTGCGATAATCCAGGGGGAAGGATTGAACAATTTTTGGTTGACGAGCCACCCAGAAGAACAGATTTGAGAACTATCGTTTTTGCATCAAATTTTTAAAAAAGCATTGTCCAATCATGCAACCAACTCTTGTTTTGCCCGAAATCCACCAACCGTTTGGTGTGTCCAACCTTCAAAAAGAGAAATACTGCCGCGACGGGCACGTCTTGTTAAAAGGCGTTTTGCAGGCTGATGCCGTGCCGATTTATCGAAATGCGATAGTCGCCGCTGCCGAAAAATTCAACACCGAAAAACGGAAACTCGAAGACCGCGACACCTACGGCAAGGCTTTTTTGCAAATTATGAACCTCTGGGAAGGCGACGAAAACGCCCGGCAGTTCACCTTGTCCAAGCGTTTTGCCAAAATCGCCGCCGATTTGATGGGCGTCGAAAAGGTGCGGATTTACCACGACCAAGCCCTTTTCAAAGAACCCGGCGGCGGCCACACGCCCTGGCACCAAGACCAATATTATTGGCCGATCGACACCACAAACACGGTGACGATGTGGATGCCGCTCGTGGATATTTCCGAAAAAATGGGGATGCTGACCTTTGCTTCGGGTTCGCAACGGGCAGGTTTTGTAGGGAATTTGGCGATTTCCGACGATTCTGAGGCCGTTTTGGGCAATTTGGTCAAAGAAAAAGGCTACCCGGTTTCCCGCGCAAAAACGATGCGGGCAGGCGACGCAACTTTCCACGCGGGCTGGACTTTGCACTCCGCGCCGGGCAATTTTTCCGAAAAAATGCGCGAGGTGATGACCGTGATTTACGTGGCCGATGGTGCGAAAGTGATTGAACCACAAAACAAAAATCAGGAAAATGACTGGCAGCGTTGGTTGATGGGCAAGGAAATAGGCACCTTGATTGACAGCAAATTGAATCCTATTGTTTTTTGATATTTATGAAAGACAAAAGTAAATATTTTAAAAAATGAAAAACACTGCTTTTTTGATATTCCTATTTTTTAGCGTGGTTCCTGCTTTTTCACAAAAAGTGGAGTACCAACCCTTTGTTTTTCAAACCCAAAACCTGGTCGAAACTTTGGATTTTTTGGGCACACCGTTGATTGAAAATGACAAAGTGAAAATCGCTGAACTTATTGAAAATCAAAGTGAAGTGGAAGAAATTCAGCAAATTTTAGAAAAATACATCCTTTTTGAAGTGCAGGTAAATCCAGAAAGCCGGGTGAAAGTGAAAACTGGCGCGGCAAAAACTGAACTTTTGCAAAATGGCTGGAAAACGTTTTTAATTAAAGTCGAAAATCAAGCGGGAATCACGGCAAAATTGGTGGTCGAAAGCGAGCAAGCAAAACGGGTTTACGACGGCGGCGAGAAAATCTACGGCATGGGCGGGGCGGGAAAAGGTTCGAAAATTTCCAAAAAAAATATCAGCGACCGTTGGTTGGACATCGATTTTTACACCCAAAATCCGATGAAAGAAACTTTGTCGGGTTTGGAAATCGAGTATTTTATCATCCAATTGTACAGTCGAGATGCTGGAAAACGTGCCGCGAAATTTACTTTCAATTGTGGGCAAGCGACGCAGGACATTGGTTTTCGGAATGAAACGGACGTGCTTTTTCGCTGTTTGCCTGCCTCAAAAATTCAATTGGAAATACTCGATGAAAACCAAAAACCGGCCACTGCTTCGCTGATTATCAAGGATTTGCAAGGGCATATTTATCCGAGCCAAATGAAAAGATTGGCTCCTGATTTTTTCTTTCAACCCCAAATTTATCGGTCAAAAGGCGAGACCATTGACTTGCCCGCCGGGAAATATTCCCTTGAATTTGGGCGCGGGCCAGAGTATTTGACAAAGAAAATGGCGTTTGAAATTGGGAAAAACCGCACCCTCCAAATCCAATTGGAACGTTGGATCGACCCTTCAAAATTTGGCTGGTTTTCTGGCGACCACCACATTCACGCGGCGGGCTGCTCGCATTACACGTCGCCGACGCAAGGCGTGAACCCGGAAGATATGATGCGGCACATCGTCGGCGAAGGTTTGAATGTGGGCAGTGTTTTGACTTGGGGCCCCGGTTATGCACATCAAAAACAGTTTTTTGAGGGAAAAAACAACAAATTTTCGACGGCTGAAAACTTGCTGCGGTACGATTTAGAAATTTCGGGTTTCCCGTCCGGCCATGCTGGGCATCTGGTTTTGTTGCGGCTGAAAGACCAAACTTACCCGAACACGGCGGGTTTGGAAGATTGGCCAACTTACACGATTCCTATTTTGAAATGGGCAAAATCGCAGGGTGCCATCACTGGTTTTGCCCATTCTGGTTTGGGTTTGGAAGTCAAAAACGATGCGCTGCCCAATTTCGAAATGCCCAATTTTGATGGCATCGGGGCAAACGAATTTATCGTGGCGGTCACACAAAACCTCGTTGATTTTATCTCCACGATGGACACGCCGCCGACTTGGGAACTCAACATTTGGTACCATGTTTTGAACTGCGGTTTTCGGACGCGAATCAGTGGCGAAACCGATTTTCCGTGCATGAGCGACGACAAAGTAGGGCATGGTAGAAGTTATGTGAAATTGGAAAAACAACTCAATTTCGAGGAATGGGCGGAAGGTTTGAAATTGGGAAAAACCTACGTTTCGGATGGCAAAAGCCATTTGCTGGATTTTGAAGTGAACGAAATCGCGGTCGGCACGCAAAACAGCGAGGTCAATTTGGATTCAGCCGCGACGGTCAAAGTGTCGGCAAAAGTTGCCGCTTTTTTGAACGAAACGGTTGACGTGCACATCAAACCATTGAATATATTTGAAAATGTTTGGACGCAAAAACCTTTTTGGAATATTGAAAGAGGAAGAATTAGCAACACGCGGACGGTTCCGGTCGAGTTGGTTGTCAATGGCGAAGTCGTTGCAAATAAGGTAATTCAAGCCGATGGCTCTATTCAAGATGTTTTTTTTGAGACAAAAATTGAGAAAAGTAGTTGGGTCGCGCTGCGCATTTTACCTTCATCTCATTCCAATCCAGTCTTTGTTTTGGTCAAAAACCAACCGATTCGCGCCAATAAAAAAAGTGCCGAGTGGTGTTTGAAAGCGGTGGATGTTTGTTGGAAACAAAAACAAGGATTGATTTCGGATGCCGAAAAAATGGAAGCGCAAAAATTTTATGAAGATGCAAAGCGGGTTTATCAAAAAATCATTGATGAAAGTAAATGAATCATCAAAAACATGCAGGTTGATTGGTTACAAGAAATTGAAAAAAATTATCCCTTCAAAAGTGTCTGCTTTGTAAAATTTATTGGCTGTCCGAAGGCTTTCGAGTTTTGGTAGAAAGTAAGAATTTGAGGTTTTGGGGAAATGATATTTGGTCGGCTTTTTCAAAAATATACCTTTTGGAAAATTTATTTCTGAAAATTTCTGAAAATCAAAATCGCTCTTACCTTTGCGCCCCGCTTCGGAAGAGAAGCAGACAAAACAAAGTAGTTTTAGTGGCGATGGATTTGTTGAAAATTTTTCTATAAAATATTTTACAAAATTTTAGGAAAGATGAAATGTCGAACTACTTTTGCAGCCCCGTAGGAAACGACGACAAAAGAGATTAAAATTTCTGCCAGAAGTGGTGGATTTATATAAAGAGTTCATTGACAGTTTGGTAGTGAAAGATTAAAGTAAAGGCCCTTGATAGAGTCAAT
>JANNMS010000347.1:0-9836 GCA_031398055.1 Saprospirales bacterium
AATCCCGAAGGGATTTTATGTAAAAACTCGCGACTGAAAACATAAAATCCCTTCGGGATTTGAGGAAAATGCCCTTGCTCTGAGCTATAAACATAGATTCCCTTCGGGAATGGATTTTAATGCGTTTGACCTGATCGTAAATCTAAAATCGTAAATCCTCAAAAATGACTCAATTTCAAGGCATCGAATTCAATCCATTTTCCGAAAACACCTACCTCGTTTGGGACGAAACGGGCGACTGCGCCATTTTTGATCCGGGCTGTTTTGGCCAAGAGGAAGAGGCTTTTTTGCGAAAATTTGTCGAAGAAAAAAAACTGCGCCCGGTGCGTTTGATCAACACACACTGCCACCTCGACCATGTTTTTGGAAATGCTTTTGTGGTCGAAACTTGGAATTTGAGCCTCGAAATCCATCGCGGCGAGTTGCCGGTTTTGGAAAGATTTGCCGACAGTTGCATAAAATTTGGTGTGCCGGTCGGCAAAAAACAGCCAATTCCCGCTCGATTTATCGAAGATGGCGAGGTGATTTCTTTTGGAAACACAAAACTGCAAGTCCTTTTGACGCCCGGCCACTCGCCTGCCAGTCTGTCTTTTTTTTGTGAAAAGGAAAAATTTGTGGTCGCCGGCGATGTGCTTTTTTTTGAAAGCATCGGGCGGACGGATCTGCCGGGCGGCGATTTTGAAACCTTGATCCACAGCATCCGCACGCAACTTTTTGAACTGCCGGACGCAACTTTGGTCCTGCCCGGCCACGGCCCGACGACGACGATCCGGCATGAAAAAGAGAACAATCCTTTTTTATAAATTTTTTATTTTCCTGAAAAAACAAATTTTTTGCGGGGTATTTTCGATTGGTTGGATTATTTTTGAGGCGAAATAACATTGAACCAATATGAAAAATACTCCAATTGCGCTTGCCTTGGGACTTTTGTTTTCCCTTTTTCTGTCAATATTTTTGGTCAAAAGTGTCCGATTGACAGGGTGACTTCAGTTGCCCCGTTAATTTTACGCATTTTCCATTCATTTGAAAAATCAGTTGCCCGGTTGGATAAAACACGTATTTCATGGTTTGAAAAAAGCAGTTTGATTTTTTGGTTTCAACTTTGGACATCCAAATTTTGGTGCCGTCAGAAATTCAAACCAAGCATTCACCAATCAACAATTTACCCAAAATGAATCTGAAAGCCATTTTACTCGACGACGAGCCGCCCGCAAACCAAGCCATGCAGGCCTTGCTGGCCGATTTTTGCAAACAAGTGGACGTGGCGGAAACTTGCCTGAACACGGAAAAAGCGAGCGAAGCCATCATCCGGCACCAGCCGGACGTGCTTTTTTTGGATATTTCGATGCCCGGCGAATCGGGGATTGATTTTTTGCAGCGGCTCGGGCACTTCGATTTCGAGGTGGTTTTTGTGAGTGCGTACAATCAATATGCTTTGGATGCTTTCCGGCTGAGTGCGGTGGATTTTATTTTGAAACCGATTTCGCAAGCTGGTGTGGTGGCTGCGGTGGAAAAAGTGGCCAAACGCCGCCAACAAAAACGCGAACTCGAACGCTACCGATTGCTTTTTGATTTGATGCAGGGCAACGCCGGACGGATGATGTTGCCCGGCAAAAATGGGCTGCACGAAGTGGTGCGGATTCCGGAGATTGTTTATTGCCGGGCAGACGGCCACGCGACCCATTTTTTTCTCTCCGATGGTCGGCGGCTGACGACGGGGAGCAATCTGGGCGAGTACCGAAATGCGCTGCTGCCGTACCATTTTTTGCAGACGCACCGCTCTTTTTTGGTCAATATGATGATGGTTTCGAGTTACAATGCTGGGGATGAAACGCTTTTACTAAAAAATGGGCACCCGGCGGATGTTTCGCGGGAGTTTAAGCGGGAGGTGGTGGGGTGGTTGCGGGGGGGATGAGCGACCGAACAAATTGATTCTTCACCTTTATAAAAATATTGACTTATGAGCCAATTTTTAAAATCCTTCAAATATTCAAAACAAGACATCGTCAACTTGCTCAACAACGTAGTTTTTGCCCCACCTGATGCTTTTCACTTGGCGGGAATCGCACTTGAATTTTTCCAAGAGGGAAGCAACGCACCTGATTTAGGAATAGCCGCCACCAGAGGTTTTTGGGATGAGTTCAACAAAGATTTTGTTCGGTACTCTCACGTTGTTCTCCCTCCGTTCAAAGAAATAGTTAGTGCAACTCCTGCAGAGTTCGGGTCAGGAAGCCCCGGGCTATTCAAATACGTCTTTTTTGATGACGCTACAATGCGTAGACTAGCAACCTATCAACCTGACGGTAGCACCTGCAAGGGCATTGTCTTTCAAAGAATCGTGATTGGATTGCCTAACATTGCTGGAAATTTTATCCAGTACCAATCCTTACTTGCCTACCCGGACAATGACGAACACAACATTTATGCTCTATATCCGACCATGCAGGATAACATGGCTTACGCCATTGGGATTCCCTGCCCGCCAGATTGGCGACCAGTTGCCCCGCCTGCACCCTAATTTTAAAAAAGCAACCATTTCACCCTTAAATTTTCAAACATGTCGCAACGATTTCTAACCCCCAATTTGATTCCATCTCCCACTTCAAAAGGCCTGCCACCTAACGCATCCCTTTCATATTTTTATTATGATTGTGAAGATTTAAAGATAAACCAAGGCGCCACCAGAGGCGAATTTTGGATGGTGATTTATTCCGGCGAATCCTGTGAAATATTGGTAGGTATTCGGCCTGACGACACCTTGGCAGGTGCTGTTTTGCCATGCCCTCCATATTGTGATCCAAATGAGGAAAGGTCGGCTCAAGAAGCGTTGGACTATTTGAATTCATGAATTCTGTTCGAAAACACGGCTTTCTGATATGCTTAACTTTTGTTTTCTTTGATTTTCTCAAAGGACAGGAACCCACATTCCAACACCTAAACATTGAAAATGGGCTTTCCGAAACGACGAACTATGCCGTTTTTCAGGATTCCAGAAAATTGGTTTGGATAAGTTCAATCAATGGCTTGAACCGTTTTGACGGTCAAAAGGTGATAGTTTACCAACCAATACTTGGGGATTCTTGTAGCATCATGGGCAATAATATCCAAAGCGGATTTGAGGAAGACAGACATGGCGACATTTGGTTTTCGACCTACGAAGCGGTTAATCGTTACAATCGAAAAACAGGCTGCTTCCAGCATTATTTTTTAAGTGATTCTGCAAATCAACCCATTTCGGGTTATTATTTCATTGGATTGGACAGTTTTGACTGTGCATGGTTGATACTTCAACCAAATCGGCTATTCAAGTTGGATATCGCTCAGAACACATTTTCACAAATTGGTTTTGTCAAACCTTCGACACAGGCAGGAAAATTGGTTTTGGATAAAAATGGGAAACCAAAATTCGTCCTCTCAACCAGTCAATCTGCCAAAACAAGCATTCAGATCAATTTTCTGGATGTGCCCAATGCCGGGCAAACAATTGAAATTTTTTCAGGAAGGTCAGGTGCGCCTGATTTTCAATATGGGGCTTTTGAAATGAAAGGCGCCGACACTTTGTGGGCCACAGTGCCAGACGGCGCACTTGCTTGGTTTGATATTACCACAAAAAAATATGGCATTTGGGAAAAGCAGAACTTTGAGCAACAAGCCAATCTTCAAGGTTTTGCCCATCTCGACGATAATAAGGCGTGGGTTGGTTCAGATAAAAATGGCTTGCGTTTGTGTGAAAAACTTACCGGAAAAACCTTGTTAAAAATCCAAAACAACCCTTCTGACCTGAAAAGCCTTTCTGGAAATCAAATTGAAAGCATCAGCAAAACTGCCGATCAAACACTCTGGATTAATGTAAAAAAAATAGGCCTCGACTATTTTAACAACTCAAAATCACGGTTTGCAAAATTCAAAATTCCAAATCAGAACCCCGGATTGAGCAATTTCAATTGTCGTTCATTGCTTGAAAGTACCGATGGCTCCATCTGGCTTGGCTACGAAAAAAAAGGTGTCGTTCGCATTGACAAACATGGGAAACTGTATGAATTGGAAAATGTGGGACTCGCGTCTCCCATCCGTTTCATGATGGAGGACGACCAAAAAAGGGTTTGGTTTTTTGGGTGGCGCGGGTTTGGTTTTTGGGATTTGACCAAAAACAAATATCAAAAAGTTAGCGAAAAAGGAGTGTTTCGAGCCGTTCAACTTCCAGACAAATCCATCCTTTTTAGTGAGTTTTATGGAGGTGTTTACAAAATTATTGAAAAAAAAACTGACCAATTCTCTATTGAATCAGTGGCAGGATTTCCCGCTGAAAATATTTTCACAAGCATTTTCCTTGACAAATTTGGAAGGCTTTGGGCTTGTCGGGATGCTAACAGGATAGTTGTTTTTGAGAATAAAAATGGCAATTGGCAACTTTTACAGCCACTCGAAATCGGCGGGGACACGCGGTTTTTTTTAGAGGATTCAAAGACAAATACACTTTGGCTGGCTTCCTCCGAAGGCTTAGTGAAGGTCAGTTTGACTGATTTTTCTTTGAAAAAATACAATCAGCAACACGGACTATCCGCAACTTCGATCAAATCCATTTTGCAGGATAAACTTGGCTTTTTATGGCTTGGCACGTCAAAAGGCATCACACGTTTTGAGATTTCAACTGAAAAATTTCAAAATTTTGACCGCAGTGATGGCCTACCCGGGCTGGTTTTCAATGATTTTTCTGCCGTCAAAAAATCGGACGGCACTTTTTGGTTTGGCTGCGAAAATGGCATCGCGGTTTTTGACCCCACCAATTTCAAATTACTCGAAAACCATGCTAAACCACTGATTACCAATATTTTGGTCAATGACTTGCCAGATAAAAATTTGAGTTGTAGAAAAACGGGTGCGACCAATTTGGAGGAAATCCGTTCGCTGCGCCTCGATTATCGGAGAAACACCTTGTCGTTCGATTTTGTCCTACCCGATTTTTCCGACCCTTCCAAAAACCGTTACCGTTTTCAAATGGAAGGTTTGGATCCAGCCCCGGTCGAATCCGGGATACGTGGGTTTGCACGGTACGCAGATTTGCAGCCCAAAAAATACTGCCTTTTGGTTTGGGGAGCCAACTGCGATGGAATTTGGAATAACGAACCGACCCGACTCGACATCGAAATCCGCCCCCCATTCTGGCAAACTTGGTGGTTCGTCACGGCCATGGTTTTTGCGTTTTTGTCCATCGTTTTTGGCATTTATCGCTACCGGATTGCACAAATTCACCGCGAAAACCAACTCGTTCAGCAAAAAACATCCGCCGAACTCAACGCCCTCCGCGCCTTCATCAACCCCCATTTCCTCTTCAACGCCCTAAATTCCCTGAACTCTTTCATCCTCACCAAAAAATCGGAAGCCGCAAACATTTACCTCGACGAGTTCGCCAAGTTGATGCGCCAGATGCTCGACCACGCCCAAAAATCGGTCGTCAATCTCCACGACGAACTGGAACTCAACGAACTCTACATGAAAGTCGAACGGCGGCGTTTTCAGTTTCCATTTGATTTTGAAATCTCGGTCGCCGACGAAATTGACCAATTTGACACTTTCATTCCGTCCATGATTTTGCAGCCGTTCGTTGAAAATGCGATTTGGCACGGTCTGCAAAACCGAACTGATCCCGGTGGTTTTTTAAAAATAAATATCCAAACGGACGAAAAATACCTGATTTGCAGCATCGAAGACAATGGCGTGGGGCGCGCCCGTGCCGCAGAATTGAAAAGCAGGCAGGGGCAAAAACACCGATCGCAGGGTTTAAATATTACACGGATGCGTTTGGAAAAACTCGCGGGCAGCAACCGCGCCGAAACTTTCGATCTCACCGACGGGGCAGGAAATCCGGCGGGGACGCGCGTGGTGATCCGAATTGACAAGAATTTGGAGCCGGAATAACTTTATTTTTACGTGGGTTCCGAGTTTAAACTGGATATGATTGTAAAACGGATCGAACAGATTTTAACGGATTTTTTAGAAAAAAAAAACCCAAAACGGTTTTCCTCATTTCTTTGAAGCAAAAAAAAACCCTTAAAATCTGTTCGATCCGTTTTACAATCTTATCCAGTTTATCTAAAAAAAATCAATCCATCGAAACAATCCGCTGCGCCCTGCGCAGGCCACCGCTCTCCATTTCAACAAAAAACAAACCGCTGCGGCCACTCAAATTCACCGGCCAATTTTGATTTCCGGCAGGAAAATTTTGAGTCGTTTTTTCCAAAATTACGCCCCGCGAATCGGTCAAAGTAAAACTCACCTCGCCCGATTTTGCCATGAAAAACGGGATTTCGGTTTGTCCGCCGACGGCAGGGTTGGGTCGGGCGGCGAAAAATTGGACTTGGTTTTTACCGAGATATTTTTCCAAAATTTCAGAAACATCTGCGTTTTCATTTTCACGGCCATCGGTTTTGATGGGCGAAAAAGTCGTGCCGACCGAGCCGTCGAGGTCGCCTTTTTTGATGGCGATAAAATCGTGCGGCAAAGTCATGTCGCCGGGGCAAGTGATTTTTTCAAAATCAGGGACGGGCGCGGCGAACGGATTTTTTGGGTCGGCGAACGCGAAATTTTTTGGTAAAAACTGCCAAGCCGCGCATTTTTGAAAAGCCGCGTCGGGATTGATGATGACTTGAATCATCTCGTTCAAATCATCGTAATCTATTTTTCCGTTGCAGTCGAGGTCGGCAGCCAATAATTGATAAGGCGTTGACAATGTGTAAGTTCCGTCCAAAACGCGCACCAAAAGTATCAAGTCGACCGAGTTGACACCTGCAGTTTTCAGGGTGTCGAAAGTAGGTTGGAGCACGCCGTCGCAGGCCGAAATATTTGAAAATTGGAAATCTCCGGTGGGTGTCGTGGCGTTCATCAAATTCAAATTTATTTGTGCGGCTGGGTCTTGTTTTTTAAACCAAACCTGAACGCCGGGCAGCGGGTCGGCCAAATCCGTCGAGACCGTTCCTTTCAAAATGGTGGTCGTCGGGTTGATGATGGTCGTCGGACAGTCTTTGAACGGGTCTTGGACATTGACAAAAGTGAGGCAAAACGCCGCGTTCCCGGCGGCGTCGGCTGCCCAAATTTCTACAAATTGCTGTCCGATTTCGGTGCAATCGAAGGTCACGCCGGTTTGGCTGGTCGGAAAACCGGTGCCCGCTCCTTTTTTTCGGATGGCGATTTTGAGTTGTCCGGCGGGGGTGCAATTGTCCACGGCGTACACCAAAAAATCATTTGCCCACAGCGTAATCATGCCCGTCGGCATAATGTTGACGCTCAAACCGTTGAGGCAAACGACGGTCGGCGGCTTGCAGTCTTTGATTTGAAATTGGTATTTGCAGACAGTTTGGTTGCCGCAATTGTCGTTGGCAATCCACTCGATCATGTGTTTTCCGTAGGGCAATTCAAAACCGACGGGGAATTTTACCTGCGCCGAAAGTGTGTCGGCGATTTTGATGGTTTCGATTGGACTCGCCAAAGGCGAGTTCGCGTCGGCACTTTTAACAAAAGTCTCCTGCGTGCCGTCGCCGTTCAAATCGAGCCACATCAAATAGGTGAGCATCAAACTGGATTTCGAGCAGGCGTCGGTGATTTTTACTTTCAAATCTACCTTGCCTTCGCACTGGTCGGTGTGCATGTCGTTCCATTGTTTTGGGTCGTTTTCCGAAAAATCGCAAAAAACGACGGGCGAAACGGGGCAATTGAGGAAAACGGGCGGCTGGTTGTCCAAAAATTTGATGACTTGGGTGTATTCCAAATAGCCGTGATTTTGCGGATTTCCGACAACGGTCGGGCCGATGTCGGAGTTCGTGGGATTGTAAATCAGGTAGGGCGACGGCCAGTTCGGGTCGTAATCGCACCAATAAAGCAGGCGAAAACGGCGGAAAATCTTGCCGCAGGTTTGGTTGGTGTTGGTGTAAAAAATTTGGTCTTTGATGGACACGCCGACGCCAAAACTGCAAGTTCCCTGAAATGTGATTTGCGGATTGGTGGTCGGGACTGCCGCGCCGCAACCGGTGACGGTGACGTCGTCTGGGAATTTTACGGTGTAATAATTTTGGGCGGAAAGTTGGGCGGTGAGAAAAATGAAAAGGAAAAAGGATAGAACTTTTTTCATGTTGCGGGAGAAGGAATTGGTTGTGAAAAATTGGTGGAGCGTGCGGGGGATTAGTTTTAAAATATTACGAAAAGGATGGGTGGTCGGGTTGGGATTTCAGTTATTATTCATTCAAAATATTTTCAATTTTCTGTTTCAAATCAGGCAAGTGATTTTGGCAAATATTGAACAAAATTTCATGGTCAATCAATTCATAATCAGCGGGTCAAGCATAAATCAAGTCTTTTTTGATAGAATTTAAGAACTCAGGCCGGAGGTGCGACCCCAAACGAAGGACTTCAGTTTTGTGCTTAAATTTTTTTTCGAGGAAAAACTGGACTTCCATAAAATTCAAGAAATCAGGCGAATTCAATTCCACTAAAATGTCGATATCGCTGCCCGGCCTGTTTTCTTCTCTGGCAAATGAACCAAATAAAGCAATGCTTTTAACGCCCATTTTTGAAGTCAAAATGGGTTTGTTTTCCTTTAAAACATTCAAGATGAATGATTTAGAAACACGTTTTTTTCTGGATTGGGAATTTGTCTCAGCCATTTTTAAAAGTGCTTTTCTAATTTAAAATAATATTCCCCTTCGGAAAATACGCCGGTTTCGTCGGCAGCAGCGTCGGATGATCAGGGGTTTCGTTCGTTTCTTCGAGCAGGTCTATTTTTTTCGATTTTTCAATTTCCGGAAAAACGGTTTTGCCTTGCAACCGGTCGAGTTCGCGTTCGAGTTCCTGCACCGCGCCGACAATCGAAGGCAACGGGCGGTTGACCACCACCCGAATCACACCTTCCGGGTCGATGATAAAAATGATCCGGTCGAAACCCGGTTGCTGCCGTCGCCCCGAGGCCATACCATATATATTAGATATGGTGTAATCGGGGTCTTCGACGATGGGTGCTTTCAGGAAAATGCCGATGTAGCGGCGCACTTTGTCCTGCCATTCGTCGTGGTGGCAGGGTTCGTTGACGAGGGCGAGGAGTTTGGTGTTGCGCTCCGTGAACCAACGTTCTTTCAGAGCGATAAAAGACGAAAACATCGTCCAGGCCGAAGTGAAATTTGCCGGGTGCGCGAAAAAAATGCACCAGTGCCCGGCGATGTATTCTGGGAAATCAATCCGGCCTTTTTGGGTTTCGACAGAAAACGCGGGCGCGCGGTCGCCGACATTTGGAAGTTCAGGAATTTGTGGCTTTATCATAATTCAATGATTTAAAAATCCTGGGTTTGGAAATTGAGGCAAAGTTAGTGATTTGTACCCGCGAATTATAGGTACTATTCTCAGTAGAACTGTGAAAAAACTTACCAATCCAAAAACGTATTTTCGTCAAGAACTCGAAGAACAGAAAGATGAAGATATAGAATCTGAGCCTTCTTTCAATTCCCCAATTCAAGACCCATTTGCCCAAAGATGTGAAATTTGTGGAGAAGCTTCGTGGTGCGGAACTGGGGATGCCCAAAAGATTTTACATAAACCGCTCGCCTCTGGCTTCCAGCATCCTTATCTCGCAATTTTTGCCTTTTCTGCCCTTGCTTTTTGTTTCGTTTTCCATTTTCCAGCGGTCTCGCCTCAGGCGAGAGGTATTTTTCAGCCGTTCCCATTTTGATAAAAAAATCAGGTCAAACGCATTAAAATCCATTCCCGAAGGGAATCTATGTTTATAGCTCAGAGCAAGGGCATTTTCCTCAAATCCCGAAGGGATTTTATGTTTTCAGGCGCGAGTTTTTACA
>JANNMS010000006.1:0-2331 GCA_031398055.1 Saprospirales bacterium
CCTTTTCCAATTTCACTTTCCACCGAAATCTCGCCGCCCATGGCTTTGACCAGTTCGCGGGTCAAGGAAAGGCCGATGCCCGTGCCGCCCGTTTTTGCGTGTTCCTGATTTCTTGCCTGAAAAAAACGGTCGAACAAAAACGGCAATTCGTCTTTCGGGATGCCCACACCCGTGTCGGAGACGGAAATGATGAGATTTCGGAAATTTTTCAAATTTCCGAAATCTGTGCTCCCCGAATCTTCCAAACTTGCCCGCAAAACCACCCGCCCGCCGCTCGGCGTGAATTTTATGGCGTTCGACAACAGGTTGTGGACAATTTGCAGCAGCCGCTCCGGGTCGTAGTCCATCACGATTTTTGGATGCTCGCTTTCGACGCGCAACATCAGGTTTTGGGCGTTCGCCAGCGAGTGCAAGCTTTCGGCGATGTATTTTAAAAAAGCCAAAACGTCGCCCTGCACATAATTGATTTTCAAGGTGTTGGACTCTAATTTCGCCAAATCAAGGATTTGGTTGATGAGCCGCAGCAGGTTTTCGCCGTTGCGTTTTATCAAACTCAAACCATTTTTTTCCGCCGCCGTCCATCGTCCGCCGTCTGCCGTCAACCGTCCAGTCATGCCCAAAATCACGGTCAGCGGTGTCCGGAATTCGTGGGTGATGTTGGTGAAAAAACGGTTTTTGAAATCGTCCAGTTCGCGCAGCCGCAAGGTTTCTTGGTATTCCATTTTTTGCCGTAGCCGAGACCTCCGCACCACCCCGACCGTCAGCAAAACCAACAATAAAAGGATGGCGACCGAGGCAAGCAACTGCGAAGATTTCAGTTCCGATTCCGCTTGGTGTTTGGCTTTTTCGATGTTCAATTTTTCCTTTTCCAGTTCGAGCAAGTGGGCCTGAAAATTAAAGCCCTGGTTATTGTTCTTGAGCTCCGCAGCGTGAAAAACCGCTTTTTTCTTTGCAACGAGCGCGTCGGCAAACCTGCCCTCCGCTTCGGCGATCACGGATTTCAATTCGAAAATTTGGAGCAGGAAATCTTGGAGGTTCAGTGCAAGTGCCTTTGTTTCAGCATTTTCGAGGTGTTTTTTCGCGCTTGTTTTTTCGCCCATTTTCCAGTTCAATTTCGCCAAAGAAACCAGTGCGTTGATTTCGCTCCAACGGTCAGGGGCTTCCCCGCTCCAGCGCAGGGCATTTTCAAACTGCTTTTTGGCCTCCGAAAAATCGCCTTCGGTTTCGGCCATCCTTGCCCGCGCAGCCGCTGTCCGGACGCGAAGTCCGAGCAATTTTTTGTCGTAGGGAAAAGGCACCAATTTTTCTGTGATTTCGATGTGTTTCACGGCCAAGTCATGGCGGGAATTTTCCATGGCGAGATTGAACAACTGGATATGCAAAACCAACAGGTTAGAAGTATCCTTCGCTTTTTCCGTTTCCAAAACCAGCGAATCCATCGCCGAATACACTTCTGCAAATGGCTTGAACTGGGAAGTGGTTTCCAAAAAGTCAATTTTGCAGCGCAGCACCATCTTTCGGTTGCCCGCCCGCTCGTAACAATCCCTTGCCTTTTCAAACGCACGGATGGATTTCGGAAGGTTTCCCAGCGTGCTGTTGTAGCGGAACTGGTCCCGATGGGCTTTCCCCTCCCAATCCAAATTTCCTTGCTGCCGGGCGATGGACACCATTTCTTGGCTGACAAAAATCGCTGCTGGCAGGTTGAAAACCTTTTCCAAACTGTCGCGGATGGTTTCATAAACCCGATGCTGGCAATCGAGGTCGCTGCCGCAATGCCCGCGCACGAGATCTAAAATAAATTGGTGGGAAATATTGGCAGGTCGCAGGCTGAGTTGGGTGGCAACTTGTCGCCACAGTTTTTCGGTATCCTGCGAACGGTCGTTTTTTTGGGAAAAAACGGGCGGGTTCGCCGTGGCGAAAAACAGGAGGACGAGCAGGGCTGCCGCGAGGCGTTTGTTCATTTCAGGAAAGTGCTGGGGTTTTTAATATCGAATCGAAAAACGGGGGATGACTTCCGGGCAAAGGTATTTAGTTTGGTTTTACTTTGCCAGATTAGAAAGTGCTCCGATTTTCACCCAACCACTGTGTCATTCTGAGCGCAGCGAAGAATCTGGGTAAAAATTTCGCTCAGATTCTTCACTTTGTTCAGAATGACACCAAAAATAAAGAAGCAGAAATTCAGATTTTAATAGCGGTGGTTGCAAAGGCAGCCGCTGCTTTTTTTTATTAAAACACCTCGCTTTGGAGCAGCCGACTACTTTTGCCACCCAAATCCACTGCCCTCGATGCGAATTTTCACCACCACTATTCTTTGCCTTTTGTTTTCCCTGC
>JANNMS010000038.1:0-2580 GCA_031398055.1 Saprospirales bacterium
ACGGATTCCTCCTGAATGACAAAAAACTATAACTTAAAAATAAAATAGAGCCAAAATTAATTTGAAAAAACGTTCACGTTTCTACCTTGCCTTCGATTAAAAATCAGTTTTTCGGGCAGTTTTTTGCCCTCGAAAAATCATCAACTAACATCATTTCAAAATTTTTAAACCTTCTCAAATCATGGAAGTTTTGGATTCACCCACCGCAAGTCGGCACAATCTCTCTTTTCACGGCAAAGGCGGCCAGTATTTTGGCATCTGGATTGTCAACGCGCTGCTCACCATCATCACGCTCGGTTTGTACTATCCTTGGGCGCGGGCCGCGACGCTCCGGTATTTTTACCAAGAAACCGAACTGGCCGACAGCCGTTTCCAATTTCACGGGACGGGGCGCGAAATGTTCCTCGGTTTTATCAAAGCAATCGGCATCATCATCGTTTTGTACGCTGTGTTTTTTGGGTGCATGGCGATGGGCGGCGTGATGGTCGCACTGGGTTTTTTGCTATTTATTGGCGGTTTTTTGGCTTTGATTCCTTTTGCAATTCACGGCGCAGCCAAATATCGGGCCTCTCGGACTTCTTGGCGCGGCATACATTTTGGGTACCGCGGCGAACTCGGCGAACTGGTCAAAATCTGCCTCACCGGGGGACTTTTGACGGTCGTGACTTTTGGGATTTACTCGTTTTGGCTGAGTTGCAACATCCGGAAATACGTGCTCGGCAACACCCGTTTCGGCAATGTCAAATTTGAATTTCGCGGCGAAGGAGGCTCGCTTTTCGGGACGGTGCTGGTCGGTTATTTGCTCAGCATCCTGACTTTGGGCATCTATTTTTTCTGGTTTATGAAGGATTTGTACAAATTTTATGTCAATAACATTCACGCCACGCAGGACGGGCGGCCTGTCCAATTTCGTTCGACGGCCACGGGCGGCGGTTTTTTTGGCCTGGTCGTGGTCAATTTTTTGCTGATAATTTTCACTTTGGGTTTGGCAACGCCGTGGGTTGCGGTGCGCACGACGGAATTTATCCTGCGAAATATGGAAATTTATGGCGATTTCAAGCCCGAAGAAATCCGCCAAACCGAAGCCGAATATCGCGACGCGACGGGCGAGGACATGGCGGATATTATGGATATCGGAATCGTTTAAGAGGATTTACGATTTTGGAATTACGAATTACGATTTTGAGCCAATTCGAAATCGCAAATCGTAGTTCTGAAATCGTAAATCGTAAATCTAAAATCGTAAATGAATTTCAATATTTCCTATTTCGACGGCCAATCCACCCGCAGCCAAGCTGCAAAACTTTGGCTGCGGGTCAATTCTTGGGAAATCCAAACCATCGGCGACGAGTTTTTTCCGTCGAAAACCATCCACTGGCCACTCGACCAAATCCACCGAAACGAGACTTCCAGCCAGACCAACACTTTTCGTTTTGGCGAATTTCCTTTTCAATCCATCGAATGCCGGGACGCAAATTTTCCGCAGGTTTTGATGGAAAATTACCCGGAAGCCCAGTTTTTGAACCGGGGATATTCTTGGCTTTTTGCCCAAAAATGGAAAGGCGTGGTCGGTTTGTCAGCGGTTTTGCTCGGGCTGGTGGCAGTGGTTTATTTTTGGGTGTTGCCAAATTTGGCCGAGTCGCTGGCCGCGAAAATGCCGCAGCAAACTGAAATTCAGTTGGGAAATTACCTTGCGGAAGGCGTGATGAAAGGCCTTGAAATTGATTCCGCCCGCTCGGTTGCGCTGCAAAATTTTTCAAAAAACATTGATTTTCAAACCGATTATCCGCTCCAATTTTCAGTCGTGCGCAGCGAGGAAATCAATGCTTTTGCTTTGCCGGGCGGCAAAATCGTGGTTTTTGACCACCTGTTGGAAAAAATCGAGACTCCCGAAGCACTCGCCGGACTGCTTGCCCACGAAGTTGCGCACGTCAAAAAACGGCATTCTTTGAAAGCGATGGCGCGGAGTTTGTCGGGCGGCATGTTTATTTCCTTGCTTTTTGGAGATGTAAATGGCCTGACTTCCGTGCTGGTCGAAAACGCAAATTTGATTGAAACGCTCGGTTTTTCCCGAAAACTCGAACACGAAGCCGACGAAATCGCCCTCGAAACGTTGGCCAAAAACCGACTCGACCAAAATGGGATGGTTTCGCTTTTTCACACTTTGAAATCGGAAGCTGAAGGTCAAAGTTTGCAGGGTTTGCAATTTTTGAGTTCGCATCCGTTGACCGACGAGCGGATAAAATTTTCTGAAAATGCTGCCGCCGGGCAAGTCAATCCGCAAAAAAACGAGGAATTAGAATTTGCTTTTTCTCAGTTAAAAAGTTCTGAAAGATGAATTTTTAAAGTTTTATCTTTTTAAAAAAATAGTTTTATAAACATAAGTGCAAGTGGTCTGAATCAGAATTTGCAGCATGCTACCAATTTTGAAAATCCTAAAATTAAGTATTTGAAAGTAAATGTTCGGGTACTTGAAAATGCGGCAGAGCCGCTCAATATTTGTAGAAATGCAAGGAAAATTCAATTGAGGTGCGTAGCACCGGAATATTTCGGGGCTACGCACCTCTGGGAAAATCTTAT
>JANNMS010000044.1:0-33454 GCA_031398055.1 Saprospirales bacterium
GAGTTTCACAGAGGCTCGCGGAGGGCACAGAGGTTAGAAAATCTCTGTGCCCTCCGTCCCTCCGCGAGCCTCTGTGAAACCATCAGTAATATTTGTAAACAAATTAAACATGGTGTACAATGTCTAAAAAACGCATCATCGAAGGCGATTTTTTCTCGGCGATGACCACCGTCGCCACCACAAATCCAGAAAACACGGAAAAAAAGAACCCGATTGCCACGCTCCGCGAATCACAACCGCCCGCCGCCCGGCGTTCGACGGAGATGGGTTTGCAGGACGGTTTTACCCGCGTGACTATCATCGCCGACAAAAATTTGATTGAAAAATGCCGCGACATTGCCTACTGGGAACGTCTCCGCGATCTGGATGTGTACAATCAGGCACTCCGCGAATTTGTCGAACGGTACGAACGAAATCACAATAAATCGGTGGAACCGAGGCCGGATTTGGCACGGCGCGGGGCACGGTAATTGGAGGTCGAAATTTATTTCGACTGCTCTTCAAAACAAGAATCGAAATAAATTTCGACCTCCAATTCATCAACAACATTCAAAAATTTCACCTTGCCTGTTGTTGTATTTTCAAATAATTTTAAGCTTGTAATCTTTTCGGTCGCCCTAACCCACTGGAAATCAGCGTGTTACAAGCCTTTCTATTACCATTTTAGGGTTTACTATTACTAAATTAGGGTTTACTATTACCTTTTTAGGGTTCAAATATTACCATTTTAGGGTTTACTATTACTAAATTAGGGTGCAAAAAGGTTTGGTAGTATCATCCCTGCGTTTACATTTGCCCAACTATTACCTTTTTAGGGTCAACTATTACTTTTTTAGGGTTATGAAAAAGGGAAAAAAGACGTTGGACGATGAACGGCAGACAGCGGACGGCGAACGCGAAAAGGTGGAAAAAACGATTGCCGATGGGCAGAAAAAATCACTAAAAACCACTTCCATGTCGACCGAAAAACCCGCTGCAAAACGCTCCGGGTTTTCAAAACGCGAAATCACCCAACGGAAAGAAACGAAAAAAAAGGTCACGCTCGTGCGGAAAGCCAACGAACTCGTCGAGGCTCGGTACCGCTTTTCGATTTGGGAAATCCGCGTTTTTACCAAGTTGCTTTCGTTGATAAAACCCGACGACAAAGAGTTTTTCGAGCACAAAATCAACATCCTCGACATCATCCGCGAGTTCGATTTGCAGGGAAACAAGGCCAATTATAAATGGATAAAAGAGGGCGCGCGCGGCCTGATGTCCAAGATTATCGACATGGTCATCACCGCCGACGACGGCAAACCGGAGGAATTGATGATCCCACTTTTGACCAAATTCAAAGGCCGCAACGACCCGGTCGACGGCAGTTACATCAAACTTTCGTTCTCGCCGGAGATGAAACCGTTTTTGCTCGAACTCAAACAACGGTACCTGCAATATGAATTCAGCAACGTGGCCAATTTGCGCAGCGCGTATTATGTTAGGATTTACGAACTGCTGAAACAGTACGAAAAAATCGGCCAGCGAAAAATCGAACTCAGCGAATTCCGCGCCATGCTAGGCATCCGCGACGAGTACCAGTTGTACGGCATTTTCAAACGGAAAATCATCGAAGCGGCCCGCGAAAACATCGAACAATTCACCGACATCCGATTTACCTACGAAGAAATCAAGTCCGGAAAATCGGTCTCGGCCATCCTTTTTCACATTTTTCAAAACCCCGGAGGCGGCAAATCGAAGGCAAAAGTTGTGGTCGAATCGGCTGCACGGAGTGTTCCAAAACCTGTTTTTTCGCCCATCGAAGAAGCCGAAATAGTAGAAACCGGCCGGCCATTTTCGGAATTTGCCGACAAACTTTACGAATGGTGGGGCGTGAACCGCGACGAATTTTACCGCCGTGCGGCGGCTGAAAAAAGTAATTTGGACATCGAACGCGCCATCCAATTTACAAAAGAACGTGTCCGCAGCGGCAAGGCCGAAAACCCGGCGGGTGTTTTTTTGGATGCTTTGACCCGCGGTTTGCTCACCGCCGAACAAATCAAAGCGCAAAAATTGGCCGAGCAAAAACAACGTGCCGCCGAGCGAGAAGCCAAAATTGCCGCACTTTCCCAAAAACACAACGACCTGCTCGATCAATATTCGATGACGATAAATGATGAGGTTCGCGTCATCGTCGCGCAGGTTCCGGAGGTGACGGAAACGGCCATCGAAGCCATCAAAACGACGCAGCGGCTGCTCGGCGACCGCCAAATCGACTCCAATTCTTTGGAAGATTTTCGCAAAAACCCACGGCTGCGCGGCATGGTCATCACCGAAATCATGCGCCGTTTCCCGGAACGGTTCGAGCCGATTTCGTCAAAGTTTGCTCCCGAAATCGAGTCGGTGAAAGGGCAGATTTTGAGTTTGGAACCGGCGTTTTCGTTTGGATAAAAACAATTTTAGTAACTACTTACCCCAAATACTTTTTACCACAGAGACACATCAGAAAACATAAGAAGTAGTTTTAAAAAACTTATGTTTTCTGATGTGTCTTTGTGGTAAAAAGTATTTGGGGTAGTTATCATTTTTTAAAATGTGCAAGCGAAATTTAACGGTCAAAGGCATCACAGTCGGCGTGGACGACCGGGACTACATTTCACTTTCGGACGTCTGCACTGGTTTCGAATTGGGCACGGGTTTGATATTAAATTGGATCAGGAACCGCAGCACGCTCGATTTTCTCGGTGTTTGGGAACGGCTGTTCAACCCGGATTTTAATTCAATCGAATTCGATGGAATTAAAATGGAAGCAGGCACCAACACTTTTGCGCTCTCGCCCAAAAAATGGATCGAAACGACGGGCGCGATCGGCATCACTTCGAAAACGGGCAGGTACGGAGCGGGCGTTTTTGCGCACGACGACATTGCGGCGCATTTTTGTTCGTGGCTCAGCCCGGAGTTTCATTTGTTGCTCATCCGTGAATTTCAACGCCTCAAATCGATCGAATCCAAAGATTGGCAATTGCGCCGCGAACTTTCGAAAATCAATTACCCACTCCACACCGAGGCCGTAAAAAATTTTATTGATGAAAAAAGGGCCGTCAAACACCTGCCGAAATTGGCCGAAGCCCCAATTTATGCCGGCGAAGCGGACGTGCTCAACATGGCCGTTTTTGGCACCACCGCCGAACAATGGCGCGCGGCGCACCCCGAAAAACGCGGAAATATCCGGGATCACGCCAGCATCATCGAATTGCACGTGCTGGCAAATATGGAAAGTTACAACGCGATTTTGCTGCGGAACGGCTGGAACCAATGGCAACGCATCAACGAACTGACCCGCACGGCTGCCGAACAGATGAAAATTTTTGAACAAACAAACATTTCGGCCATCCAACGGCTGCGGCTGGCGGAAAAAAACGAGGGAGCATGAAAGTGGAAATTTTGAGTTTGGATAGGGTAGGGGTTTTTTATTTCAAACATTCTTTTTTCAAAAAAACATCTCCAAACTGATTACCTCTTCGCCCCGCTGGCAATCAACCAAAGTAAAATTACTGACAAATTTTTTTTCATCTGTTTGCAGCCAGCCGGGGTAAGTTTGCATCTGCTTTCCCGATAGAAATTTAATCCATTCCAAAACCGGTAAAAAATCGGAGCACCGATTTTGGGCAATGATTTTCTCCGAATTGTTCCTCACTTTTCCAGCCACTTTTTTTTCAAATGAAAAAGACTACCCAATTCCTGTTGGCATTGATTTGCCTGCCTTTTTTTGCTTTTTCGCAACCGTCGAACGACAATTGCCCGACGGCCACCAATCTCTCGATTTCGCCCAATTCTTCGTGTGCAAACGCCCTCGCCGGTTCGACCGCCGAGGCCACCGGATCGGAGTACGGAGCCTACTGTTTTGGCTATGCCGATGATGATGTTTGGTACAAATTCACGGCAACCGCCACGAAACACCTGCTGATTTTTTCGAACGTCACCGCGTCGCTCGACAAACAAATTTGGCAGGGCGCGTGCGGAAATTTGACTTTTCGGGCTTGCTACAATTCGGATGCGAACGAGATTTTGCTCTCCGGCTTGACCGTCGGGACGGTTTACCGCATCCAAGTTTACTCGGATGGTTATGAAAATTCTTCCGATTTTGACATTTGCGTGGCCAACACGCCGCCGCCGCCCGCCAATGATAATTGCGCCGGCGCGATTGTTTTGACCCCCGAAACGATCAGCCCGTGCGCCAACCCGACAGCCGGGACGACCACCGGGGCGAACGGCTCGATTTACAACAATCAGTGCGGCGGGTCGAACGGCGATGACGAAGTTTGGTACAAATTCACGGCCACCGCCATCACCCATTTTGTCGAAATTTCAGATGCCACGCCAGCCGTCAGTGCCGATGTTTGGTCGGGACTTTGCAGCAATTTGCAGTTGCTTCAATGCAATGGCGGGCAAAACAATTTGACTTTGCAAAACCTGATTATCGGCCAAACCTATTTCGTGCGGGTCTATTCCGATGGAAATTCGGGCTACGCCGATTTTGATATTTGCGTCACCACGCCGCCGCCGCCGCCGGCAAATGACAATTGCAGCGGCGCGTTTCCATTGACCGTCAACTCGGACATGACTTGCACGGCCACGACCGCCGGGACGACTGTCGGCGGCACGCCATCGGGTTACGGAAATCCATGTTATGGAAATGCAGACGACGAAGTTTGGTACTCATTCGTGGCGACGGGCTACGCCCAAACATTTACTTTTTCAAATATTTCAGCCCCGATTGGGAAAGAAATTTGGTCGGGCGGCTGCTCCAATTTGACCTTGAAAAATTGTTACGGAAGTTCGCCTGATGATTTTACGGTGCAAGGTTTGACCCCCGGAGTGACCTATTTTTTGCGGGTTTACACCGAAAGTACTGGAAATACGTCCGATTTTACGATTTGTGTCAGCACGCCGCCGCCGCCGCCAGTCAACGATGATTGCTCGACGGCAACCGTTTTGACCGTCAATGCTGACCTCGCCTGCGCCACGACGACCGCCGGGACGACGACGGGCGCGACCCCCACTTTTTACCCAAATAATTGTGGTGGCGAAAAAGATGACGAAGTTTGGTACACGTTCACCGCAACTGCCACGAACCACAAAATCACGGTTTCCAACACTTCGCAATACATGGTTGTGCAGGCTTGGGTGGGCGATTGCAACAATTTGATTTTTTTAAATTGTGCCTCGAACGATGCCCCGGAACTGACTTTGAACGGCCTGACCGTCGGCCTGAATTACTACGTCCGGGTTTATACTTATTCTGGAAATGTCGCGTCCGATTTTGATATTTGTGTCGGCACGCCGCCGCCACCACCGACCAACGATGATTGCGAAACGGCCACGCCGCTGGCCATCAACCCAACTTTGGATTGCACGGTGGCCACTTCGTCCACGACTTCGGGCGGTACACCTTCGGCCTATGGAAATTCATGTTACGGCACTGCCGACGACGAAGTTTGGTACTCGTTTGTGGCCACCGGCACGGCACACCTAATTTCTATTTTAAATGCCACCGACTATTTGACCCATGAAATTTGGACGGGCGACTGCTCGAATTTGACTTCGCTGGGCTGTTTTTATCCCTGGGAACCGACGCATTTGGTTTACAATTTGGTGGCGGGACAGACCTATTTTGTCAGAACGTATTCCTCGAATTTTGGAAATTCGGTCAATTTCGACCTCTGCATCGGCACGCCGCCGCCGCCGCCGGCCAACGATGATTGCGCCGGCGCGGCCACTTTGACCATCAATCCAGACCTCGCCTGCGGCACGACTACCGCCGGGACTACCGTCGGCGGAACGCCAACGAGCGGCCTCGGCGGGTGTTTTGGCAGCTCGGAAGACGAAGTTTGGTATTCGTTTACGGCCACCAATCCCATCCATGTTTTCGATTTTTCGAACGCCACGAACCCCATTTTAAAAGAGATTTGGACAGGCGACTGCCCCGACGGGTTGCAAATATTTTCCTGCCACAATGAAAACGAAAACACATTTATCGAGTCGGGTCTGACCGTCGGGCAGGTGTATTTCGTGCGGATTTTTACGGCTGGGATTGATGTTTTTGCAAATTTTGACATTTGCATCGGCACACCGCCACCGCCGCCCGCCAACGACGACTGCGAAAATGCGTTCGTTTTGACGGCCAACCCGGATTTGGATTGCGCGGTCACGACCACCGGGACGACCGCCGGGGCGACCAATAATTTCGGCAATTATTATTGTTGGCAGGGTGTGGACGACGATGTTTGGTACTCTTTCACGGCGACGAGTGCGCTCCAAAAATTGGATTTTTCCAACGTTTCGGGCAATTTGATAAAAGAAATTTACTACGGCCCCTGCGGTTCATGGAATTTTTACGGCTGTTATTATTCCGACCAAAACGAGATTTTTCTCCAAAACCTGACCATCGGCGAGACGTATTTTATCCGTTTGTTCACTTACGGAAATTCGGGATACGGCGATTTTACGATGTGCCTCGGCACGTTTCCGCCACCGCCAGCCTACGATGAATGTGAAAATGCGCTGCCGCTCACCGTCAACCCAACTTTGGCCTGCGATGTTTTGAACCAAGTAACCAATGTGAGCAGCACCAATTCGGGCAACCAATATTGCTGGGGTTTTGCGCACGACGTTTGGTTCACTTTCGTGGCCACTTCCAATCTTCAACATTTTGAATATTCGGGGGCGTCGCCTTCCATTTTTACAGAGGTTTACACGGGCAGTTGCGGGGCGTTCAATTATTTTAACTGCGTGTCCAACAGCATTTTTGACCTCTCGAATTTGACCGTCGGCGAGACGTATTATTTGAGAATCATGGTTCCGGGCATTCCCGACCAGTCCGATTTTTCGATCTGCGTTTCGACGCCGATGCCGCCAGCAAATGATGAATGTGAAAATGCTGCCGCCCTGCCCGTCAATCCGGGCGCAGATTGTGTGGATGATTTCAGCGGTTCGATGGCCTATTCCTTGTTTAATTACACGACTTATGGTTGTTTCGATGGGTATTATGATGTTTGGCTGAATTTTACGGCCACGGCCACCAGCCATTTGTTCAGTTTTTCGGCAAATTCGACTTGCGGGGTTGAAGTTTTCAGTGGCGTTTGCGACAACCTATCTTCCACTTTGTTTTGCAGCTATGCCTACGGTGGAAACACCACGATTGTCATGCCCGACCTGACCATCGGCGCGACTTATTTGATTCATGTAAATTCTTATTATGAAAATGTAAACTACACGGCCTGCATCACCACGCCGCCGGTTCCGGCAAATGACGAGTGCGCCGGAGCGAGTCCGGTGGCTGTCAACGCGGATTTGAATTGCGGGACGACGACCGCTGGTTCGACTTTCGGTGCGACGCTTTCGGCCTCGACCAACTGTTTTGGTTCGACTTGTTTCGATGTTTGGTATTCGTTTGTGGCCACCGCCGCTTCGCAACAAATCAGCACGCCGAATGGCAATGGCTATTTGAACAAGGGAATTTATTCGGGCGTTTGCGGCAATTTGAATTTGTTGCAATGCAGTTCCAGCGATGCATTTTATGTCTACGGTTTGACGCCGGGCGAGACCTATTTCGTCGGCGTGGCTTCCTGCAGCAATCAATACCTTGATTTTACGCTTTGCATCGGCACGCCGCCGCCGCCGCCCGCCAACGACAATTGCACGACGGCTGAAATTTTGGCAATCAACCCAGATTTGACCTGCGGCACCGCCGTTTCCGGCACGACCGAATGGGCAACGCCGTCGGTTGGAAACCCAAATTGCGCCCCAGCGGACTGGGCAAATGACGATGTTTGGTATTCTTTTACTGCCGATGATGACAATTATCAAGTCGTTTTTTCAAATATTTCGGGCTACGGTTTGATAAAAGAACTGTATTCGGGCGGCTGCGACGGCAATTTGACTTTCGTCAAATGTTTTGACAACGGCCAAAACCAGTTCAACCTTTTCAATTTGACCGACGGGACGACCTACTTTTTGCGGGTTTATTCTTACGGAAATCAAGATTACGGCAGCAGCAGTTTTTCACTTTGCATCGGCGAATTGCCGCCGCCGCCGTCGAACGACGAGTGCGCCGGTGCGGAAATTTTGACCGTCAACCCGACTTTGGTTTGCGATAATTTGACGACAGGAATCATCAGCGGCGCGTCGCCTTCTCTCCCAGCCTCAGGTTGTGGAAATTCAAATTTGGGAGATGCCTGGTATTCGTTCGTGGCCGCGTCGCCGAGCCATAAAATCACTTTGAATTTCCCGAACGGCTCGCCGATTTCTGAAATTTGGACAGGCGATTGCGGCAGTTTGACTTTCCAAAATTGCTACGGCAGCAGCGAGTATCTTTTAAATAATTTGACCATCGGGCAGGCCTATTTTGTGAGGATTTATGTCTCGAACGGCGGCGAATTTTCACTTTGCGTCAGCACGCCTCCGCCGCCGCCAGCGAATGATAATTGTGAAAATGCCCAAAATTTGACCGTCAATCCAAACTACAATTGCAGCAGTACGACCGCCGGGACGACGGCTTGGGCAACGGCTTCGCCACAATCCAGCGGCTGTTACATGTATGCCGATGACGATGTTTGGTACACTTTTACGGCCACCGGGACGTACCACGAACTGCAATTTGCCAACGCCTCGACTTATGTCATTGTAAATGTTTATTCTGGTGATTGTTCAAATTACAATTTGATAAGTTGTAGTTATGGCAGCGGAACATTTAATTACACGGTTTATCCGCTAATTCCAGGTGAAACGTACACCGTTCGGATTCAAAGTTATTATCAAAATGATGCCGCCGATTTTTCATTTTGCGTCGGCACGGATGTTTACGATGGCGACGGTGATGGAATTGCCAATCCGGTGGACAATTGCCCCAACACCCCGAACCCCGACCAAGCCGACACGGATGGCGATTTTCGCGGCGATGTTTGTGACAACTGTGTAAACACGGCCAATTTTTATCAAGAAGATTCCGACGGCGACGGCGCGGGCGATGCCTGCGACAACTGCATTTACAGTTACAATCCTGACCAAACCGACACCGACACCGACGGTCTCGGCGATGCCTGCGACAATTGCGTGGACTTGGCCAACGCCGACCAAGCCGACAATGAATACGACGGCCTGGGCGATGCCTGCGACCCGGACGACGACAACGACGGCATTTTGGATGAAAATGACGGCTGCCCGTTCGACCCGAACAAAACCGCCGAAGGCATTTGCGGCTGCGGCGTGGCGGATGTTGACAACGACAACGACGGTGTTTTTGCCTGCCAAAACGATTGCGACGACAACAATCCGAACGTTTTCCCCGGCAACCCGGAAATCTGCGACGGCTACGACAACAACTGCGACGGCTCGGTGGACGAAGGTGTTTTGACCACTTTTTACCTCGATTTGGATGGCGATGGTTTTGGAAATTCGGACAGCGTGTTCCTAGCCTGTTTCAATCCTGGTTATGCTGTTGAAATCGGCGGCGACTGCGACGACCAAAACAATGCTGTTTTTCCAAATGCGCCTGAAATCTGCGACGGCTTCGACAACAATTGCGATGGCCAAATTGATGAAAACCTTTGCTGCCCGCCGACCGGACTTTTTGCCGACAACCTCAATAATACGTCCGCCCGTTTGAACTGGAATTTGATGCCAAATGCTGTGAACGGCTACATCGTTTCGTACAAAAAAGTGGGCCCCGGTGGTTGGATTTCAAAAACAAAACCTGCCGGAACGACCTCGCACACGGCAACCGGCCTGCTCGCGGGCACAAATTACCAGTGGCGCGTCCGCTCGCGCTGTGCCGTTGGCCTTTCGGATTGGTCTGAAATTCAAACTTTTACGACGCTTGCTTGCCCATTGATTTTTGCGGACGCGGACGGCGACGGCTTCGGCAACCCGAATTCGACGCTCGAAAGTTGCGAAGTTTTGGCAGGTTTTTCGGCAAATTCAAATGATTGCAACGACGGCGATGCGGCCATCAACCCGGCTGCCGCAGAAATTTGCAACGGCACGGACGAGAACTGCAACGGCCAAATCGACGAGGAAGTGAAAACCACTTTTTACGCCGATGCCGACGGCGATGGATTTGGAAAATTGACGGCCACCATTTTGGCTTGCGAAGCACCGGCCGGGTATGTTCCCGATTTCACCGATTGCGACGACTCAAATTTTGAAATCCACCCCGGCGCGACCGAAATCTGCAACGCCACCGACGACAACTGCAACGGCCAAAACAAAGAGGGTTTGGGCGTGAATTGGTACAATGACGCGGACGGCGACGCTTTTGGAAAAAAATCAAAAACCAAAACCGACTGCGCCCAGCCCGTCGGATACGTTTCAAATTCGACCGATTGCAAAGACACCGACGCGGCCATCAACCCGGCGGCCACCGAAATCTGCAACTCGGTCGACGACAACTGCAACGGCCAAATCAATGAAAATTTGTGCAACGCGCCCGCCAATTTGGCCTCCGTGCCTGCCGAGACGACCGCCGTTTTGACGTGGGATGTCGTCGATTGCGCCACGAACGGCTACCGAATTCTGTACCGAAAAGTGGGCACGCCAACCTGGAAAACCAAAAACCTCGCCGCCGGGACGATAACCACGACTTTGACGGGTTTGAACCCAAATACAGATTACGAATGGAAAATCGCCTCCCGCTGTCCGTCCGGGCAGATTTCAGATTATTCGGTTTTGCAGTTTTTCACGACAACTCCGCCGGAGTTTGCGGTGGCTGAAAAACGTTCGGAAAATGAAACCGCTGGCTGCGCCGATGTTTTTGAAAATCAAAAAATCGTGCTTTTCCAAAACCAGCCGAACCCATTTTCGGACGAAACGACCATCGTTTTTTGTTTGCCCGAAAAAATGGAAGCCACGTTGTCAGTTTTCGATGAAACGGGTCGGCAATTGATTCGCCAAACCGGGGTTTTTGAAAAAGGTGAAAATCAAATGTTGCTGCGCGGCGACGACCTCGGCGCGACGGGAATTTTAATTTTGAAATTGGAAACTTCCGTCGGAAATGCCGTGCAGCGGTTGGTGAGATTGAGAAATTAAGAAATTGGGATATTTTGATATTGAGATATTGAAAAAAGAAATGTCCGAGCGGTGCGAGCCGCTCGGACATTCTTTTTTTGGATCAATTTTGCCGAAAAATTTACGCCACCGGGATTTCCTGCGCCGACGTGCCCGGCAATTTGGGCAACATCACCTCCAAAACCCCGTCGTTGTACCGAGCCGTGATGCCGTCCGTTTCGATTTTTTGGTGCAGCAAAAACTGCCGTTCAAAACCGCCGCGCCGGTATTCGTGGTGCAGCCATTTCGAGTCGTCGTGGCCGGGCAACGCACTGATTGTCAGTACATCGTCGGCGACGGCGAGGTTAAAAGCGTCCTTCGTCAGGCCGGGCGCGAAGACGAAAAGTTCGTAAAAATCCGCTTTTTCACGGATGTTGACCGCGACTTGCTGGGTTTGATTGCCCGCAAAATGCCGTCCGAAACGACCAAATCGACCCATTTGAACCGCGTTTTTCCAATTGGCGGCACCGCAGCCATGCCAGTTTCCGCGCTCCGAGCGCGTTTGATTTTCATAAAACATGATGTGATTTTTTTTAAAAGTAAAAGAATTGGGTTGGTTTTCAAATAACCTCGATGCGACGACCGAAAACGGGCTTTTCCGTCGTGCGTTTTTGCCAATTCGGATTCAGAGGTTGGGCGAACGGCGAATTTTGCCCCTGCCCAAAAACATAAAATTGTTGTTCGCTGCCCTGAAATTGCGCCATCCGTCGAGACCAAAACGCTCGGCGAGCGAGCGAAATCCCACCGAAAACGAGTGCGGCAAAAAGTGCAAAAAACAGCACTTTCATCAGGGTAATCAAAAACACCGCGCCGAAAAGCAGCGCGAAAAATACTTTTGCAAATCGCATGATAAGAAATTTTTAAAAGTGAAATTTTGGTTTTTTTGAGGTTTATAAAATGGAAGACGGGCGAGATAAAAAATTACTTTACGGAAGTCAGGTTTTTTTTAAAATTTTTAATCTTCCAATTTTCAATGTGTTTGTCGTGTGTTTGCTGTGTTTTGTCATTCAGGAGGAATCCGTCCCAACCCAGTTTTGTCGCGGTTTTTGTTTGATCAAATTGATTTTCAAAGTTTTATGAAAAAAACAAAGGAAACCACAACAAAACTAGGTTGGGACGGATTCCTCCTGAATGACAAAAACACGGCAACTTGAAATCATAATTGAGCCTTGTTTTTAATCTTTTCGGCACCGTTCGCGCCACGCCTCGCGCATTTCCCGGCGTTCCTCGTCGGACATGTTCATCCAATTTTGGCCAAATTCCCGGCGCGACGAACCCTCGAAACCGCGCCCATTTCCCCACCGCCGACCGCCGCCGAAACTGCCAAAAAGTATCCGGCAAAGCACCAGCAAACCCACCGCTTGCCAATAATTGAGCGTTTTTACGCCCAAAATTTCGGGCAAAATGGCGTTCCAAAGCCACATCACCACCGCTCCGACGAGGCCGGCGAGCAGGATGCCGAAAAGTGGAAAAAAGAAAAACCGCCGTTTTTGGGGCATATTTTCCGGTTGAAAATTGGAATCTGACATCGTGAAAAAGTTTGACTGGTTTAGAAAATCGGGCAGGTTTAAACATTTTAAACCTTGTAAACTTAGTAAACCTTGTTTTTTAAATGTTGAAAAATTCGTTTTGAAAAGATTCGAGCCGACGGCGCAAATGCACAACGGCGTACCGTTTTCGGGAAATAATGGTTTTGAGGTTTTCGCCCGATCGGTCGGCGATTTCCTGCAAAGTTTGGTCTTCGAGTTCGTTCCAAACAAAAACATTGCGCTGGTTTTCGGGCAATTCGTCGAGGGCGGAAAACAAATTTTCCCAAAAAATTTGCCGCGAAAATTCGGTTTCCGGCGTGTCGGTCGAGGCCAAAAAGAGGTCTTTGAAAAAGGTTTCGCCGTCCTCGTTTTCGTACGCATAATCTTCGAGGGAATCGGGGCGGCGTTTTCGGTAGCCGTCGGTGATCCGGTTTCGGGCGACGCGAAAAAGCCAACCGCTCAACTGCTCGATTGGTTCGACCGCCGCCACCCGACTGAATTGGTACCAAACATCTTGCAAAATATCCTCGGCGTCGGCGTCCGTTTTGACCCGATTTCGGATAAAACCAAACAGCCGTTTGGAGTAGTCCTTGACCACGCCGACGATATTTTGCTGCGGTGCTGCTGCCATTGAAAGCATGATTTTTTACTTTTTTTGGGGAAGACGGATGGGGAGCAATTTTACTTTAAAATAGAGGTGAAAATTTTTTTAAAAATTTTTGGGGTGGAATTTACAACCGTAAATCTTCCATTTTTTTGAAAAATTAAATCATTGGGCATTCCCGAAGGGAATCTATGTTTATAGAAAACTGGCCTGATTCCCTCAAAATCCCGAAGGGATTTTATGTTTTGCTTTTTACATAAAATCCCTTCGGGATTTCGGTAAAATTCCCTTGTCCATTGTTATAAACATGGATTCCCTTCGGGAATTTCGGCGTATTCAAATTTCTAAAAATTAAAAATGCACGGTTTAAAATCCTTTTTACCGTAAACTTGCCCAAAATTTATTTTTAACGAAAAACATACTTCATCATGGCAGGCACTTTCGGACAATTTTATGTCCACCTAATTTTCACGCCCAAACATCGGGCAAATCTTATCCGCGAATCCTTCCGCGAAGAGTTACAAAAATACATGACCGGCATCGTTCAAGGCAAAAAGCACAAAGTGCTCGCCATTTATTGTATGCCCGACCACGTCCATATTTTGATTGGTTTGAAACCTTATCAAGCACTTTCGGAATTGGTGCAGGTGTTGAAAAAGGAAGCCACAAATTTTATCAATGACAAAAAATGGGTGAACGGCAAATTCAGTTGGCAAGAAGGGTATGGCTTCTTTTCGCACAGCCATTCCGAGTTGGACAAAGTCATCAATTACATTTTGACGCAGCCGGAACACCATGCAAAAACCAAACGGACATTTCGGGACGAGTACCTCGAAATCCTGCGGCGGTGCGAAGTGGATTTTCAGGAAGAATACCTGTTTGAATGGATTTTGGATGAAAATGCCGGGTGATTTTTATTCCAGAAGGAATCCAATGTTTTATAGAAATTGGCAAAAACACCCCAAATTCCCGAAGGGAATCCATATTTATAGCCCAGCGATGCAGTTGGTTGGCCGAAATCCCGAAGGGATTTTATGTAAAAAATTCCCGCTGAAAACATAAAACCCCTTCGGGGTTTCGGGGAATGCCTTTGTCTCGTGCTATAAATATGGATTCCCTTCGGGAATTTGGGGTGCTTTCATTTTTCCGCCTCCGCCTCCCATTTTTCTCCCTTGCTCCAATCCCGATGCTCGAAGATGGTGCCGCGCCAGTCGGCTTTTTCGACGTTGCGGGCGAGGTGGAGGTTTTGAACTATCGAACCATACATAATTCCATCACCCTGAACATCCTCTTCAAAATATTCTAATTCAGCATTTTCGAATGATGCATTTATTAAGTCTGCATTCTTAAAATCTGCCCCCGAAACATCCGCTTCCCCAAACTGACTATTATCTAAATTTGAGTTACTAAAATCTGATCCTTGCAAAAAAGCATTTCTAAATGAAACGTTTTTAAAATTCGCTCCAATGAAATCCGAAGCAAAGCCTATCGAACGATTCATGTGCGCCCCAGAAAAATCTGAGCCATGAAAATTTGAATAAAAGAGGTACGTCCCTGGAAAATCTACCTTTTGAAAAGAACAACCTCGAAAATTTGAACCCGAAAATCGGACCCCACAAAGATTGTAACCGTCAAAATTTTGTCCTTGAAGATTAAGAATTGTGGCATTTTGAGTTAAAAGATAAAAAAAGGATGGTAAATCAACTGATTCAGGGATAAAATTGAATCTGTCCTCTAATTTTTGCCTCAATTCCAAATAATCACCTTCCAAAGCCCCCGGCCACTCAATCCCCTCCGCCAACCTCCCAACCAACGCACTGTTCACCGTCAAAATCCCATAAAAAACCGCCACCGATTGTTCGAGCGGCGTGCTGCGCCGCCGAGACGGGTGCTGCCCGGCGGTCATCGCATCGTATTTCCAGAGAAAACTGTGCTCGGCCAATCCGGCAATCAATTTTTTGGTGCGGGGGAAAAGTTGCGTTTCCAAAAAGTTTTTGTCCGCGTCTTTTTTGGCAAAATCATACAGATAATCAACGATTTCGGGGGTCAAAAGTCGCGGTGAAAACAGGTCAAAAACCTCGGCCATCGCCTGTTCGTCTGAAATGACCGGGTCACCGTTGCGCTTCGTTTCCGTCAAATTTTCCCGAAACCAAACCCAAATCGCCTCCGCCACCAGATATTCCTGCAAGGATTTGTGCATAAATTCGTAGGCATGGTTGTGGTTTTCGTCACGGATGATTTTGTCGTCGGCATCCTTTTTTACCTCTCGGAAATAAAAACTGACCAGCAGGTTTTTCAAAAAATCGCGCTCGTCGGTTTGTCCACCAAAAAATTTCCGCAGGTTTTCGACTGCCTCGGCGAGTGGTTTTTCCAAAAAATCCGACCGCCGGGCATATTCCCGGTCGCTGTAAAAAATCTGCAAAGCCAATGCCCGCAAAAATTCCCGGAACTTCCGTTTTCCCGCCTCGTCCGAAAGTTTTTCCAGCGAACGGATTTGGCCGCCGCCCCATTTTCGCTCGACGATTTTATCAAAAAGGCTTTCGTACAATTTCGCCCGGTTTTCGGCCTCGGCAGGATTGATTTCGGCCTCCACCACGATTTGCAGCAAAATCGGCTGATTGACCAGCGCGAGCAGGTTTTTGTCTTTTTCGTCGGTGCTTTCGGCCAGTTTTTGGAGTGCGGGGCGCAGCGCGGCCACGAAATTTTGCTTCCGTTCGGCCTCCGCTGGGTCGTCGTTTTTGAAAACCCGCTCGTTCACTTTTTCAAACCGGTCGAGCCAGTTGTTTTGTTCGGCGAGGGTCATTTCGGCGATTTGCAGGGTCAGGATGTTTTCGGTTTTGACCCGGTCGAGGCGCACATAATTCGTCCGGGAAGTTATCAAACAGCGAAACGGATTGCCATTTTCAGATTCCATCCGCAAATCGCGGTTCAGGTTTCGGAGCAAATTGTCCACGTCGTCGTGCGACAGACCGTGGTTCATGTAAAATTCGTCCAAACCATCCAAAAACAACAAACCACCGCGCAAATCATCGATTTTCAAATCCACATTTCGCAGCGGCAGGTTTTTGAGATGATCCAAAACCACCTGCAACGGCCTTTTCAAAAACTCGTCGCGGCCTTCCAAATCTTTCAATTTGACCAAAAAAACGCGCTCGACCTCGCCCGGTTTTTCAGCCAGCAAACGATAAATATTCCGCAGGCAAAACGACGATTTTCCCTGTCCCGGCTGGCCGAGCAGCAACATCAACCGGGCATTTTTTGGGGAAAATTCGTCCGTCAATTTTTCATCGAGCCATCCGTCGAGGAAATTTTCGAGCAAAATTGGTTCGGTCGGTGCGACAAAAGATTCGCGGTCATCGGGTCGCCGCTCGTCGGTTGGGTCATTTTTTGGTTTAAAAAAACGGAAAAACGGCGGGACGTACATTTCCGCCAGCGAAATCCGACGGTCGCCGAACGCAGGGCGGTCAAATTCGCCGAGCAACCGGGCGGCGTAATTTTCAAAAGCAATGGCTTTTTCTTCGGCAGGCAAAAACGGTTTTTCAAAAAATTTGAACAACTGCCCAAAGTCATTTCGCGGCAGCCCGGCCATTTCTTTCAAAAGCAATCTCGGAAAACCAGCGGCCACGACGCGGGCCGTATTTTCATCCAAATTCAAATCGCTGCGAACCCAGTTTTTGAAAAAATCGTGGAGTTTTTTGGTCGTTTCGTGCTGCACCGGATTGGTGATAAAATCGCGGTCAATTTCCAATTTCAGCCCCGGCAAGTCTTGGTAAAGCGTTTGGCAAAACGATTTTGTCCGGGCAAAAACTTCGACCTGCCGTTTTCCGGAGTCAAATTCTTGTTCAAAATAATGGTTCAGGATATTTTCCACTGCGCCTTTCATGCTTTGCCAAAGCAAAATGTAGGCCTGCGATTCGGGTTCGTCGAACTTGCCGCCGAACGCCCCGGACAGCGCACGGATGGCGTCGCCCGTGTCGAGATTGAGCGTGGCAATCGCGGCATCGCCAAACTTGGAAAGGAAATTTTGAAATGAAAAACGCCCGTGAATCGGGACGGAAATTGAATTGGTAGATTTTGGCATGGCCTTATTTTCGATCAAAACTAAACCGGATTTGGAAAAATCAGTCGGTTTTGCCCTTGCGATAACCAATTTTGATACCTTTCCAGCCAGTAATTGGAGGGCGAAATTTATTTCGCCTGTCCAAAAAACGGGGCGAAATAAATTTCGCCCTCCAAAACCATCAACTCTTTTCGAAAAATGCAACAAGTCAAAATTTCACTTTTCCTCAACTACTTTGTTTTTGCCATCCTTTTGAACTCGGTCGGCACGGTCATTTTGCAGGTGCAGAACAATTTTGGCGTGAGCCAAGGCGACGCGTCCATTTTGGAGGCGTTCAAAGATTTGAGCATCGCGGCCATGTCGTTTTTGGTCGCCTCGTACATCAACCGGATTGGCTACAAAAATTCGATGTTGATCGCGCTGGCACTGGTCACGGTCGCCTGTTTTTTGATGCCGTCGGTGGGGACGTTTTGGTCCACGAAAATGCTTTTTGCCGCCGTCGGGGTGAGTTTTGCTTTGATAAAAATGTCGGTTTACAGCACCATCGGCCTCGTGACCCGCGACCAAAAAGAGCACATCAGTTTCATGAATTTCATCGAATCGTTTTTCATGGTCGGCATTTTGGTCGGGTATTTTGTGTTCGCGGCGTTTGTGGACAGCGAAAACCCGCAGTCCACTTCGTGGATGCAGGTGTATTATTGGCTCGGCGGCATTTCGCTCGCGGCGTTTTTGTTGCTTTTCACCGCGACGCTCGACGAAAGTAAAATCAAAGAAGAAGGCACTGCCTCGGCCACCGATTTTGGGAAAATGTTCCAAATGATGGCCGTGCCACTGGTCATCGTTTTTGTGGTTTGCGCCTTTTTTTATGTGCTGATTGAGCAAAGCATCATGTCGTGGCTGCCGACGTATAACCAGCAGGTTTTGGCTTTGCCCGCCGCGTTGAGCATTCAAATGGCGAGTATTTTGGCGGGTTCGACCGCGATTGGGCGGTTTTTGGCGGGCGTTTTATTGAAAAAATTGAACTGGCATTTGGTTTTGACGACCTGCCTTTTTTTGGCTGCCGCGCTCGTTTTGTTGGCCATCCCGCTGGCGCAAGGTTCGACCGGGAAAACGGTCACCGGCTGGGGCGATGCACCGCTGGCTGCGTTCGTTTTTCCGTTGATCGGTTTGTTGATCGCGCCGATTTACCCGGCCATCAATTCATTGATTTTGAGTGCTTTGCCTGCCCAAAAACATGGTTTGATGTCTGGCCTGATCATCATTTTTTCCGCGCTCGGTGGCACGACGGGCAGCATCATCACGGGGCATATTTTTGAAAGTTTCGGCGGACAAAAGGCGTTTTATTTTTCGCTCGTGCCGATCGGGATTTTGCTGGTGGCTTTGTTTTTTTTTAAAAAATTGGTCAAAGAACTATGAACTATGAACTATTTTCCCCAAAAGTTCATAGTTCATAGTTCATAGTTCATAGTTCATAGTTCATAGTTCATAGTTCATAGTTCATAGTTCATAGTTCATAGTTCATAGTTAAATAAACTCCATTCGTCCACCCAAACCCGTCTTGATTCGGGTATTCGCCGCCGCCCGCTTTCAAATCGGCGGCTTCGACGTTGTATTTTTCCATCATTTTGCCGGTTTCGGCGTATGTTTTTTCGCAGGTGGCCATCCAATTTTGGCGGATTTTTTCGGCCAGCGCATCGTGCCCGTAATTTTTCAAACCCCGAAAAGCCATCCATTGCAGCGGTGCCCAACCGTTTGGCGCGTCCCACTGCTGGCCAGTTTTGGTCAAAGTCGTGCGCAGGCCGCCGGGGCAGAGGAAGTTTTTTTCCAAAATATCGGCCACTTTTTGGGCCTGCTCGGCGGTCGCCATTTCAAAAAACAGGGGAAAAACGGCGGCCAGCGTGAAAATCCCAGCACTGCATTTTTCCCGAAAATTGTAGTCAAAAAAGAAACCCGCCCGCTCGTCCCAGCAAAACTCGAGGACGGAGGCGCGGCGTTTTTCCGCTTTTTTCAGATAGGTTTTTGACAAATTTTCGTCGCCCGCCGCCGCTGCGTTTTTTGCCAAATTTTTTTCCAAAAAATACAACAGGCAGTTCAAATCCACCGGGACGAGATCGGTCGTTTGAATGGTCGCCATGTCGTGGCCGTCGGCAAACCAGCGGCTACTGAAATCCCATCCGGACTCTGCCGCCGCCCGGATGTGCCGAAAAACTTCCTCCGGCGGGCGGTTCGATTTTTCGGCGATGTGCAAATCTTCGAGATAGGCTTCGGGTCGTGGTGTGTCGAAATCGTCAAAATATCGGTTTAAAATGGAGCCGTCGGGCAGTCGGACGACGCGGCGAAGTGCATTTGTTTTGGCCGATTTTGTTGAAATTTTCGGCTCGCCGGCCATCCAAAATTCATATTCTTTTTCCAAAAAATTTTGAAAAACGCCCGTTTTTTCAGGATTCGACTGCTCCAAAACTTCGACCATCAAACTGAAAAACGGTGGCTGCGACCTACCTAAATAATAACTTCGGTTGCCATTTGGGATAAAACCATAGGTTTCGATGAGGTGCGCAAAATTTTCAACCATGTTTTCGATGATGTCCGTGCGCCCCGAAACCTGCAAACCGAGCATCGTAAAATAACTGTCCCAGTAATAAATTTCCCGGAACCGCCCGCCCGGAACGATGTACGGTTTTGGCAATGGCAACAGCGTGCCGTCGGAGTTTTCGGGCTGCCGAGTGAGGACGCCCCAGAGATTTTCGAGGTGCTCGTTGATGGGTTTTCCCGCCGATTCGTAATCGGTTTTGGGTTCGTGCGGCGGGTGGAAATGGGTTTCGACAAAAGATTTCAGATCCAATTTGCCGGTGGTTTTTGCTGCGTCAAATGCTTTTAAAATGGTGGCCGCCGAGGTTTTCGGCGTGCAATCGGGGAAATATTTGGAGTCGGGAAAAATGCCCGACGACTGCACGGCTTCGTAAAGCGGGGATAGATTTTCGATGGAAAATGGCTTTTTCATTTTAAAAATTTAGGGAGTAAAGGTGGGTAAAAAGGGTTATTTGCTGTTGTGAGTTGTCCGAAAATATAGGATAACTGAAAATGGGATCGCCAGAAGTTTGATGGAGATGCCCCATTTTTAAATTGTCTCGAAAAAAAATCAACCCCACGAAAACCAATTCCCGCCTCCTTCTCGTAAATTCTGAAAAGCCGCGAATTCCGGCTTTATTTTGGTTTTTAATCCCAGTTTGAGTCTCTCCTGTCCCAGATTTTGGTTTTCCAACCAGGTCTTTTCACCTTTTTTCACCAAATTTTTTTTCCTACCATGTTGAAAAATTTTCTTTCTTCGACGGCTTTCCGTCGGGGGGCGATGCTTTTGCCTTGTTTTTTCACGGCAATTTTGCTCTCTGCCTCCTCGCACCGCGAAGCACCGCTGATTGCCAACGATCCGTTGGCCGACAACACGGACGTTTATGCTTTTCGAAGCCCCGACGCGCCGAACACCATCACGTTGATTGCGTGTTACATTCCTGCCGAACTGCCGCACGGCGGCCCGAACTACAACACTTTTGGCGAAAACATCCGCTACGAAATCCACGTGGACAACGATGCTGACGTTTCTGGCGATGAAGTGACTTACCGGTTCACGTTCACCCGCACGAACCAAGATCCGACGACGTTTTTTAACATCCGTCTCGGCCAGCAAAACCTCAAAACGGTTTACACCTGCGAGCGCAGTCTCGACGGCGGCATGACCTGGACGACCATCAAAACCAACGGCCTCGTGCCGCCGCCGAACATCGGTGCGCGTTCGATCGAAAGTGGCGTTGGTCTGAACACGACTTACCAAACTTTGGTAAACAACGCAATCACCACGGCGACGACCGGCGAAAAAATCTACTGCGGCCCTGCCGACGACCCATTTTTCGTGGATCTCGGCGGCGTTTTTGACCTCGGCAACTTGCCGCGCGTCAACAAAAATTTCCGCGACGGCCTCGGTCAAATGAACGTCCATGCCATCGCCATTCAAGTTCCGATCACCACTTTATTGAAAGCTGGCGCGCCTCCGGTGCCGGCCAATATTTTGGATGGCAATTACACCATCGGTGTTTGGGCATCGGCCAGCCGGCGTGCGGTGACGACGTTGAATCTTTCCGGCGGCGGCTCGGCCTCTTCCGGTGGTTGGATTCAGGTCTCGCGTTTGGGCATGCCTTTGACCAACGAAGTGGTCGTTCCGATTGGTTACAAAGATTATTGGAATGGCTTGACGCCGTACCAAGAATTGGCGGACAATGTTTTGGACCCATTTTTTTACAATCCTGAATTGGCTTTGTACATGGATGACTCCCAGTTTGGCGGTGCAGTGCCTGCGATGCGAAAACTGCGGGTGCAACGGAATTCGCTCGGTTCCTTCGATTTTGGAAATACCCACGATGGCCTTTTTCCTTTGAAAGGCACGGCTGCCGTCGCTGGGACTGCGCTCGACGATGCCATTTTCGGAACGCTTTTGCTGCCCGGCGCGGGCAAACCGAGGTCGGTGGATTTGTGGCCGATTTTTCACACGGGCGTTCCAAATTTACGGCCTTACCAATTGGCGACCGGAAAACCAGTGGGCAATCCGTTGGCTGCCGGCAAACCATTTATCAATAATTTTTTGCCGAACGGCGGCGACATGCTGCGGTTAAATATGGCCGTGCCGGTCACCGCACGCGACCATCCACAATTTTCGTCGGATGGTTTGATTCAGGCTGCGGTTTTGGGTTTGACGGTTGCGCCGTACAAAAACAGTGCGGTGCTCGAATTTATCCCAAATATGGATGGCTTCCCGAACGGCCGTCGCCTCGAAGATGACGTGACCCGCATCGAATTGCAGGCTGTCGCTGGCGTTGCTCTGGCCGCGATTGGACTTTGGTACGATGATTACGTGCCGGGAAAAACGCCCGTGACCACGAAATTGAAAAACGTGCTGAACTACACCACCGGGGTCAATAACAATGACAAAAACTTTGTTTCCACTTTTCCATATTTGGCTTTGCCGTGGAGCGGGACGGAGACAGCGATTAATTTTTAGAGCTTAGTTTTAGGGATAAGTTCTCTTTCGGCTGCCGTGGTTGGCGTCCTCGCCAACCATATTTTCAGGCAGATTTTTCAAAAAATAAGTTGTCGGCGAGGACACCGACAACGGCAAAAAATTTAAAATCAATGAAATTTTTTCTCAAAATAAGCCACCTCTGCCTGATGTTTTTGGCGACCGTGGCGACTGTTTTTGCTTCATCGCACCGCGAAGCCCCGCTGATTGCGGACGATCCGCTGGCTGACAACGTGGACGTTTATGCTTTCCGTTCGCCGGGCGCGAACACCACGATCACACTGATTGCAACTTACGTTCCGTTGCAATTGCCACAGGGCGGTCCCAATTATTACCAATTTGGGGAAAATATCCGCTACGAAATCCATATTGACAACAACGTGGGTACGTCGGGCGACGACATTATTTATCGTGTGACTTTCACGACGGTCAACCAAGATCCGACCACCTTTTTCAACATCCGCCTCGGTCAACAAAACCTCAAACAAACCTACGACCTCGAACGCTCGACCAACGGCGGCATGACTTGGACTTTGATCATCGACAACGGCATCGTGCCGCCGCCGAACATCGGCACGCGGAGCATCACGGCTGCTGCTGGTTTGAACGCGGCGAGTTACAAATCCTTATTCGATGCCTCGATCATGACCGCTTCGACGGGCGAAAAAGCGTTTTGCGGCCCTGCCGACGACCCATTTTATGTGGATTTGGGCGGCATTTTTGACCTCGGCGATGCGCCACGCCAGTCGAGCGGTGCGCCACGCGATGGTTTGGCTTGCAAAAATGTGAGCGCAATTTGTTTACAAATTCCCATTTCAACTTTGTTGAAACCGGGCGCAGGCCCAGCCGAAAACATCCTCGATGGCGATTATGTCATCGGCGTTTGGGCTTCGGCCAAGCGGCAGCGGATCAAAACTTTGTCGGCGGGCGCACAGTCGTTTTCGGGTGCTTGGGTACAAGTTTCGCGGCTCGGCATGCCTTTGACGAACGAAGCGGTGATTCCAATCGGCGCGAAAGATTATTGGAACAGCCTTTCGCCATACGATGAAATCGGGGAAACCACTTTGGACAACTATTTTTACAATCCTGAATTGGCTTTGTACATGGATGATGCCTTGTTTGGAGGTGCCGTCCCGGCGTTTTCGCCACTGCGGATTCAACGAAATTCTTTGGGTGCTTTTGATTTTGGAAATGGGCAAGACGGTCTGTTTGCTTTAAAAGGCACGCCTGCCGTCGCCGGAACTGCGCTCGACGATGCCATTTTCGGAACACTTTTGCTGCCCGGCCCGGGCAAACCGAGGTCGGTGGATTTGTGGCCGATTTTTCACACGGGCGTCCCGAATTTGCCGCCGTACCAATTGGCAACAGGAAAACCAGCGGGCAATCCGTTGGCTCCCGGCAAACCATTTGTCAACAATTTTTTGCCGAACGGCGGCGATATGTTGCGTTTGAACATGGCAACTTGGGTCACGCCGCGCCGTGCCGATGCCGGTTTTAGTTCGATGGGTTTGATCAACGCGGCGGTTCGCGGCTTGACCGAAGCACCATATAATACGAACACGAACATCCAATTTATCCCAAATATGGACGGTTTTCCGAACGGTCGGCGGCTTGAAGACGACGTGACCCGCATCGAATTGCAGGCCGTCGCCGGTGTTGCTTTGGCTGCGATTGGGCTTTGGTACGATGATTACGCAGGTGGAAATCCGGTGACGACCGATTTGTTGGATGTTTTGGGCTACACGACGGGAGTGGAAAACAACGATGTGATGTTCCAACCTAAATTTCCGTACATCGCTCGTCCGCATGCTGGCGATGCTGGTTGTGCAGGGCAGCCAGCGATGGTGCCACCCGTTTCTTCCAAACCAGCGGATGACTTTTTGGGTTTGACCCCACGTTCGGCGGATGCAAAAACGATCGCGGCGGCTAATTTCCCAAATCCATTTGCTGGAAAAACGACCATCCAATATATTTTGGAAAATGACAGCGAAGTGAACATCACGGTGTTCGACCGCACCGGAAAAGCGGTGCGCGAACTAGTCAACGAAACCAAACCGGCGGGCGAATATTCCGTCAATTTCGATGCGGCTGAACTTCCGGCTGGCCTGTATTTTGCAAAAATTACGAACGGCGGGAAGGAGATGCAGGTGGTGAAAATGGTGAAAAATTAGAACTTGAAAGATGAATTTTCAACCATAAATTTTGAACGGCGGGCGGCAATTTGCTGCCCGCCGTTCCTTTTTTAATGTGCGATGACCACTTTTTTTACGACCGGGGCATTGTGGTCGGTAAATATCTGGAAGAAATAAATGCCCGCCGCCCAATCGTTGGTTGAAATCGGATAGACCGTTTCGCCCGGCAGGTCTGGGGTTTCGGAAACGAGTTGGCCGGCAACGTTCCAAATTTTTAGGCTACCGGCAGCGCATTTTGGTAAGAAAATGTTGAGGGCTTGGTGGGCGGGGTTGGGGAAAATTTTGATTTCATTCAAGCGTTCTGGGTTTTCCTGAACACTAATTGGCAAACATATTCCGCCATCTCCGTTGCTAAATTCATATCCCGACTGCGAAATCTTGGTCAACCAGGCTTCATTTTTTACAATGGTATCTTCCCGCAAATGATAGCCGCCAGCAATAATGTTCCCACTTGAAAGACGGTCAAGGCTGTACAAATAATTTCTGGTCGGATGCACGGAATCCCAATAAACACGGGTACAGTTTGTCCACAATATTTCGCCTGTCGGAGATAGTTTTGCAACATAGCCGCACAATTGTCCGGGCGGGATTTCATGATTGCCTATTCCGTACCAATACTGGCCACCTGCGATGATTGTCCCATCCGGATTGACAAATAAATCGCTAAACCTATTTTGATCGGAAGTTGGTTCTCCCACATAAGTTACCCATTCTTTATTTAGGTTGCTGTCCAATTTTACGACCATGCACTGTTTTTTGTAATCGTAAATCCCATCGGGGGCCTCAAAAAACGCCCCAGAATATATCCACCCATTATCAGGAACCTTTTTTAGTCCAACCCCTCCAAATTCTTTTGTAGATGTTGTGTCCAACCATTCCCAGAGCACTTTTCCGTTTGAATCTATTTCGAATAACCAAGTTTGAATAGTATGGTTGAGCGATGCGCCACAAACATACCCCTTAGCAGCAGCAACTGTTATTCTGTTTCCATTTAGGCACGCGCCCGTATAGATTTCACAGGCACTACTGCCGTATATTTTTGTAAAAATCAAATCGCCGTCTAAACTGGTTTTGATAATACAAATATCATTCTTTTGTCCAAGGCTATCTTGAATAGTTCCTATCCAGTACAATTCCTTGTTCACCTCTAAAACCGTTTCAAAATACAACCATTTGTAAGGCGCAGGAGCACTTACTTTTTTTAAGTAGATCAGTTTTCCGTTTCCATCGGTTCTGTACATACAACTTTCTGCCTTTGCCGTTGTGCCACAAAAACAATACCCACCATCATCAAGCGGAATAACTTGCGAATAAATCATAAAAAGGCTTTTGTTGTTTTCATCAAAGAATTTCTCATAACCTACCAAATTGCCACAAGAATCCATCAGTGAAATATATACACCTTGTTGATTGCTTCCTCCGCCATCTTTGTATGTTAATCCAACCGTTATTATGGTGTCGTGATGAACTATCAAATCGTATATTGCAGCAGCGGGCGCATTAAAATCATAAGTTTTAGGGAAAGAGTTTTGGGCAAAAATAAAATTGTTGTAAAAAGTGCAGGCAGCAAGGAGCCAATATAAAAAGAGGTGCTTTTTCATATCGTAAAAGGAAAAGCCCTTAATTCCCTGACACGGGAATTAAGGGCAGATAAAAATTAAAGGTTATTAGTTATGGATGAATTTGCCGGATATATCAATACCTTGAAAGTCGGTTATCCGGTAGAAATAGATGCCGCTTTTCCAATCACGACCATCTATTGTTGTCTTGGCTTTATTGGACTCAAACTCTTTTTGCAAAAGGTTTTTCCCCAGTGCATCTGTAATTTGTAGCGTGAGGGTTAATTTTTCAATATTCAACCCTGATACGTCAAACTGTACCAAACCATTTGTCGGATTGGGAAAGCAGATAACCGTTTGGCCGTTTTTTGGATGGCCTTGGGTGTTAGTCAATGCTGTTGGTTTGAGGGCAAGTAGTCTTGTCGGCAAGGAACAAGGCACAACTTCATAATTTCTGATACCATTTGCTTCCAATAACATACCAGCAAGCCTTTCGGCGAAACCGCTTGTGCTGCTTTCGATTGCTTCAATTGAAGCAAGTTCGGATTCATTTAATTCAAATACCGACCTTTCTCCTTGCCAAACATTGCCGATAAGTTGGAGCAAAGCCCGATAATTTTCGTGAACCAGCAGTGCTTCGCCTTCCAGATAATAATCAACTGCCATTTCATCGAGCATCGAAAGTGCGGCCAAATGGTCTTGATGCACCAATAATTCCTCGACGGCCAGTATCCCGGATTGATAATCACCGAAATCGTGCATCCAACCGATGTATTCTTCCGTGCTAAAATCATCCCTGCCCGGCAACCGGACCGCAAGCCATCGAGCGGAGAAATAATCAAATTGTGATTTTTGGTTCAGCAGGTTTTCTTCAACGGCTGTCCGTGCAGTGGGAATGGCGGCTGCATTTCTAAGGGTTTGCAATTGTTGATTATTGAATAGAACAGCGGCTTCAATTTTGTTAAAAAACAAGGCATCCCGAAGCACATCAGGATTGTCCAATAGCAAATTATAAATAAATGTTGGCTGGAAAACCTGCGGCTTTTTGATGATTTCACTAAAAACTACCGTCGAAAGCCACGGCGAGACCGCTTGTAATTGGTTGCCAACGGTCCCAAAATTGGAAGGTGTTGCCGTTTGAACGGTTTCTGTCAGGTTCTGGGTCTGACCATTGTCCAATCTCGACTGAAAATCAGTGCGGAGCGCGAGGAAAACTTGTTTTATCGAATCCCTAACCTGTCCCAACCAAAATTCATCTTCGCGGTCTGGTGAGGTGAATGTTTGGGTACAAGGATTGACCAAGCCTTGTTGTATTATTACTGTACTGGGCGTAGTTTCCAATGGTACTTCTGGACTTACATTCTGGTATATATAGGTCAAATTTGAGTCATTATTTTTAATGTCATCCTCAAAAGGAGGCTTATCATAAGTGAAAGTATTACCTGTTGACTGATTGGGATTACCAGTTTGGGCATTTTGCAAGGAGCGAATGCCGCCATTTGTTATCGCAAAATCATATTCTCGGACTCCTGTATTTGTGTTGCATTCGTAACGCAAACCACTACTTCCTGCAAAGTTTACATTGTTGGCAACATTGCCCATGTTCACATCAATAAATTTGTTGCGCCTGACGATGTTGTTCAACGCACCGATGTTATTGGCGCAAATGCCCGTCGTATTTTCAATGTCAAAAACGCCTTTCCAATTATCCTTAAACTCGTTTTCTTCAATAATGACAGACATATTGCCTACCAGATAAACACCAATTTGATCCTGATATGGAGGGTCGGCTTGAAAATTTGGCCTGTCTCCCAGATTAAATTTGTTGAAAAGTATGGACGAGCCGCTCACACCATCATTCAAGATGCCAATGTTGCAGGCATCAAAATTGCAACTTTTGATCGAAAACGGGCGGTTTTCAATCATCTTGGAGCATTCTATGCCACGCCAAAGACCGATAAACTCATCGCTGTTATTTCCTTGCAACGCAAAGCCGCCGCTCAAAGCAGAGATGCCAAGGCCACTTTTTATCCATTGGCCAGCAGTATTGTTCTCATTTCGAAATTCAGGATTTGTAATGGTTATTTGTTTGACATTCGTAATTGATACGAAGCAATGAAAATCAGGCAAAGATTTGAGATAAAAACCATCGTTTAAAAATTTGCAATTTTCGAGAGAAGAATTTGTAAAAAACGTCCCAAAACTTCCCTGTGCCCATTTGTCGGGGGTGAAAAAGGAAACACCGACATGGTTGTTTTGAAATAATGTCCCACTGCAATAAATGTTGCCACCGTAAGAAGTAAAAGCGTTTGAATGAGACGCTTTTACAGTAGCCCAATTTCGTATCCCGGTGTGAGCATTCTCAATGACAGAGCCAGTTTCTGTTAATAGTTCACCTGCTGCAAATGACTGATTCGCACCTGCAACTTCTACTCCTTGCCAAAAATCTGTTGAGCTGCAATTGCTATTCGTAAGTTTACCCTGTAAAACTAAAGTCCCCCCAGGTTCAACAATCAGATTTGAACCCGATGTGCAGCCCTTTCGAAAATGAACAATTACACCAGATCCTATTTCTAATAATGCACCAGATTTTACTACTAATTTTTCAATTGTTATTTCTCCGCCATTAGGGAGGTTTGTGGTTTGCCAAGATGTAAAATTTATTATTTCAACATGTTTTGGGAAAAGACTCTGAACGCCAGTGCAATCAAGGTTTGTAAAATTAGACAGGCCGGGTCGAAGGAAATCTATGCAATCCTTCATTCTAACAATTTGCTTTGGCGTAAAATGAGTGATACATTTGTGATAGCCCATAAAGTTTGAAACATCATCATTTAAATCTGGAGAATCTAGACTGCAAGTGTTATACACTTTACCACATTGGCCAGAATACCTTAATTGTGGAGGAGTATCTTCAATTCGGTCTCCTAAAAATAAATTTTGTGAATTATCATGACAAAATGTATTTGGCATATCGTCCAGACCCCAAGTGTGAAATAAATTCAAATAATGCCCCACTTCGTGTACAATTACTTTTGGTGCCCAGACTCCACTTGGCCCGAATTCAGAATAGTCAATTACGACTCCATCGGTGATAGGGCTACCAGTGTTTGGAAATTGTGCGAATCCGTATAAAAATCCATCAATACATGCTACGACCCAAATATTTAGATATTTATCAGTATCCCAACTGACCAAGCTAGATGGATGAAATCCAGATTGGCTTGGCGCTGCAGTACAAATATATGGTGACAAAAGAATACGGTTTATACCTGACGTTTGACACCCGTTCGGATCTGTTTTTACTAGTTCAAAACGAATATTTGCGTTAGTTCCCCCAAAAACACCGCTAAATCCATCATTTAATTCTTGTATGGCATCAAACACTTGCTGATTTGATATGTTTGATGATCCACCATCATGTACAATGTGAACCACAACCGGAATAACATAGGAAGTAAGCTGGTGAGTACTTGATGTGGTATTGGTCCAAAATCCACTTTGGGCATCTATCACACTTTGCGTAGCCACTGTACCACAAAAGTCGGTGGATGTTTGTGCCTTCACTGTTTTTCGAGAAAAAATCAGAGAAAAAGCAATCATGACAAGTGAGACGGTGAGACGGTGAGACGGTGAGAAAATGTTAATTTTCATGCTAAAAAAATTTTTGAAGATAAAAAAAAGAGTGGTTAACGAACCCAAAAGTGCAGCCCATTTTTACCCTTGTCAATAGCCTGTTTGAACTTCGTTTGAAATTTAACATTAAATATTCGAATCAAAACAAATCGCCAACATTTTGATGGCATCGCTAAATTGACATTTTTTTCAAAATCAAAAAACCAACCCCACCCCCCAATTCGTAAATTGATGGCGACGCACTACACCAAATTATTTTACAGCCAAAAATTTGCTACCCATGCCAAATTTCAACTTCACCAAGTGTGCAACCATTTTCATTTGTTGCCTCGGCCTCTCGGCCATTTCCACCACCACCATTTCTGCACAAAGAATTTATGCCCTTTCGGGAAACAACCTTGCTTGGTTCGATGCCACTTCGCCCGGCGGCGGCGGGATGGTTGCTGCGATTTCGGGCATTGCCGCTGGGCAGGTGCTTTCCGGAATTGATTATCGTCCGCAAACCGGCGAACTTTACGGAATCGGTTACAATTCTGCGACCGGCGAAGCACGACTTTACACCATCAACACGGCGAGCGGCGCGGCCACGCCAATCGGTGCGGCGGCGATTACTGTCGCGGCAAACATGGGCGACATCACTTTTGATTTCAACCCGACGGTCGACCGCATCCGTTTTATGGGCAGCAACAACCAAAATTACCGCCTGCACCCGGTCACCGGGGCCATCGCTGCGACCGACGGAAACCTCGCTTTTGCTGCCGCAGATGTCAACGCCGTCCAAGACCCGGAAATCGGAACAGGCGCGTATTCGAATAGTTTCATCGCCAGCACGGCGACGGTTTTGTACAATTACGATACGAAACTGAACATTTTCACCACCCAAAACCCACCGAACAACGGCACGCAAAACACCATCGGCGCGTCCGGGATTGCTGTAAACCCCGCCGACCCGTCCGCCGATTTGGACATTTTTTTCAACTCGGTTACCGGAACAAATACCGCTTTTTTGGCTGCGAACATCGGCGGCTCGACCAACGACAACTTGTATTCTGTTGATCTTTCGACCGGCCAAACTACTTTGTTGGGCAGCACGGGAATGGCACTGCGGGACATCGCGGTGCAGATCACGCGCGTCGTCCCGAATCTGGTCGGCGATTTGTTGTACGGTTTGACTTCCAACAATTGGCTCGTTTCTTTCGATGCGATGAACCCAAATGTCATCCGAACTTCGGCACCGATTACCGGAGTTGCGACGGGGCAAGTGCTTTCGGGCATGGACTTTCGCCCTGCGACCGGCGAACTTTATGCCCTCGGCTACAATTCGGCGACCGGCGAGGCGCGACTTTATACCATAAATTATAGTACCGCAGTGGCCACTGCCGTCGGCACGGCGCCGATTGCCTTGCCTGCAAATTTGGGAAAAATCGGCCTCGATTTTAACCCGACCGTTGATCGAATCCGCGTGACGACCAGCAGCAATGCCAATTATCGGTTGCACCCGACGACGGGCGCGATTGCCGCGACCGATTTGAATTTGAATTTTGCCGCAGGCGACGTGAATTTTGGGAAAAATCCGTCCATCGGCGCGGTGGCCTACACCAATAGTTTTGCGGGCGCGACGACCACGACTTTGTACAATTATGATGATTCTTTAAACGTCCTGACCACGCAGGCTCCGCCGAACGATGGAAAATTGAACACCGTCGGTGCGTCCGGCATCGTCGTGAACCTTGCCGACCCGACCACAGATTTGGATGTTTTTTACGATAAAATCGCTGCCGCAAATCGGGCGTATTTGGTTGCGAACGTCGGCACGTCCGGTTTTGACAATCTTTATACCTTGAATTTGACGACAGGCGCGGCCACTTCTGTTGGGAAAATTGGCTCCGGTTCAGCCATTTCAGATGTTTCGGCGTTCATTTCACCGCGGGTCGCGGTGGTTTGCCCGGCAAACCAAACCCTCGTCCCGCCGGTCGGTTCGGCGACGGTGGTGGCCAATTACATACTGCCGGTCGGGGCTTCCGGTTGCCTCACCGGGCTGAATGCGCCGATCAAAACTTCGGGTTTGGCCAGCGGTAGCGCATTTCCGGGCGGGGTGAACACGGTTTGTTATTCGGCTTCGGACAATTGCGGGAATACGGGTTCATGTTGTTTTACGGTGACCGTCAGCGAAGTGCCCTGCGATGTGAAAACCATCGGCTGCCTAAAATTTGAAATGCTTTCCGTCCGCCCGAACACAAAAGGCGACAAAATCATGCGCGTCCGGGTGACGAACAATTGCACGAGCGCACTTTCCTACGTTGCTTTTCAAGTTCAAAATGGCACGACTGCCGTCAGCCCAGCCGACGGGTCGACATTTTCGGCGGCGAGTGGCAACAAATACTTGGTGCGCAGCCCGAATTTCAGCCCATTTTATTCCATTCGTTTCAAAACAACGGGCGCGGGCATCAAAAGCGGGGGCAACGATATTTTTGAATACACCTTGCCAAAAGTTACTGGTTTGAATAATTTCCACGTGGTGGCGCGCACCGACGATGGCAATTACTTCGAGTGGTACCTCAATATTTATAAATGCTCGCCGAACCTGAAACCAGCGGGCGATGGCGATGACACTCAATTTGAAATTTTTGAAACGGAACAAATCGCCACTGCCCGAACCTCGAAAAACGATTGGAATCTTTACCCAAATCCGAGTTCCGGAAAATTTTTGGTTGACCTTTCATCGTTCGGCGGCAGTCGGGCGGAACTGGCGGTTTACGATGTTTCCGGGCAGTTGATGGCTCGGCAGTTGATTGAAAATGTCAGCGAGGAAGAATATGATTTTTCGGAAATCACCCAAAGTTGGGCAAACGGGATTTATTTCGTAGAAATACTGGCCGCCAACGGCGAACGAAAAATGATGCGGTGGACCTTGCAGCGCTGATTTTTTGAAAATTGAAAATTCAGGTAGTTTAAAAAAGTCCGGGCAGATATCTGCCCGGACTTTTTTTATTTTTAGGACTTTCGCTTTTGCCACAAATTGCAGAGATTTTCACAAAAAAAACGGCCAAAACTGCTGGGAGGAAGTCGATTTTGATAAAAAAATTAGTGAAAATATCTGCAATTTGTGGCAAAAGCAAAAAGCAAAAATTTAAAATTATTGACTTGATTTTTAAAATTTTACCGCACTTTTACCCAAGTAAAAATCAAATTCAACATGGAAAATACACTGCACCACCTGCCCATTTTACTGATTTGCGCGTTTTTCGCCATCCTTTTTTTGCAATCCGGATTGGACAAAGTGTTCAATTATCGCGACAATCTCGAATATTTCCGCAGCCATTTTGCCAAAAGCCCGCTCGCCGGGTCGGTCGGATTGTTGATGCCCGTCATCACCGGGCTGGAAACCGCGGCGGGCGGCTGCTCGGCGATTGCCGTTTTCCAGTTGCTTATTTTTCAAAGAAAAGACATGGCTTTGGCCGGTTTGATGCTCGCGGCATTGTCGTTGTTGTGCTTGTTTTTTGGGCAACGACTGGCCAAAGATTACGCGGGCGCGGCGGTGCTGGTACCTTATTTTTTGGCGGCTTTGCTGGGAATCAACTGTTTGGTCAATTAAGTATTTGAAAGTAAATGTTCGGGTACTTGAAAATGCGGCAGAGCCGCTCAATATTTGTAGAAATGCAAGGAAAATTCAATTGAGGTGCGTAGCACCGGAATATTTCGGGGCTACGCACCTCTGGGAAAATCTTAT
>JANNMS010000071.1:0-2441 GCA_031398055.1 Saprospirales bacterium
GAAAAAAAATCCGCGAAAATTCGTCCAATCCGTGTCATCCGTGTTCCAATCCTACCCAGTTTTTAACCAATTCATCCATCAAAAAATGATAAAAACAGCATCCCGCCTCGACGGCATTTCAGAATACTACTTCGCCGCAAAACTCCGCGAAATCGCCCAAATGAACGCCGCCGGCCACGCCGTCATCAACCTCGGCATCGGTTCGCCCGACCTGCCGCCCGCGCCAGAAGTCATGGAAACGCTCCGCCGCGCAACCCACGACGACCGGGCGCACGGCTACCAATCGTACACCGGGCTGCCCGTTTTGCGGCAGGCGTGGGCAAATTGGTACGAAAAATTTTACCATGTTTCGTTGAAATCGGAGGGCGAAATTTTGCCTTTGATTGGCTCAAAAGAAGGCATTTTGCACTCTGCGATGACGTTTTTGGAACCCGGCGACGTGGCACTCGTGCCAAATCCGGGCTACCCAACTTATCGTGCCGCCTCAAAATTGGCCGGCGCCGAAGTCCAATTTTACGACCTCGAAGAAAAAAACGGCTGGCTGCCGGACTTTGATTTTTTGGAAAAAACAGACCTGTCGCGGGTAAAAATCATGTGGTTGAATTATCCGCAAATGCCCACCGGCGCGCCCGGTTCGCCCGATTTTTTTCAAAAAGCAGTAGATTTTGGGCGAAAAAACCACATTTTGGTGGTCAATGACAATCCGTACAGTTTTATTTTGAACGAAAAACCGGCCTCTATTTTGGCTGCCGACGGTGCTTTTGAAACGGCCATCGAACTCAATTCTTTGTCAAAATCGCACAACTTGGCGGGCTGGCGGGTCGGGCTGGTCGCGGGGCAGGCAGATTTTTTAAAAGAAATTTTAAAATTCAAAAGCAACATGGACTCCGGCCAGCCGATGCCGTTGCAATTGGCCGCCGTCGCCGCGCTCGAATTGCCGGAAATTTGGTACCAAAATCTCAACGAAACTTATCGAAAACGCCAAAAACTGGCTTTTGAACTTTTGAAAAAACTCGGTTGTAAATTTCAAGAGCCGCAGCAAGGCTTATTTGTTTGGGCAAAAATCCCTGAAAAATATGCTTCCGGTTTTGAATTGAGCGATGAAATTTTGGCGCGGGCAAGGGTTTTCATCACGCCGGGCGGCATTTTTGGGAGCGGCGGGGAGAAATTTGTGCGGGTGTCGCTTTGCCAATCCGTTGAAATTTTCGAAAAAGCCATTTCTAAAATTTAACAACTGCCGTTGTTGGCGTCCTCGCCATAGCCGTCAGGCTAAGAATTTGAAAGGTGCGTAGCACCGCGATATTTGTAGAAAACGAAAGGTATTATCCCCAAAAGGTGCGTAGCACCGAAATATTTGAGGGCAGATATTCCGGTGCTACGCACCTCTCGCACCTAATTTCTTGGGTTTTCTACAAATATCGCGGTGCTACGCACCTTTCAAATTCTTAACCTGACGGCTATGGCGTCCTCGCCAACCACGGTAAAAAGCCATTTTAAAAAAAAATTATGAAAATCTGCATCATCGGCACTGGCCTAATCGGCGGTTCACTCGCCATCGGACTGCGCGAAAATGGTTTTGCCACTGAAATTTTTGGCGTCGAACGCTCGCCCGAAAACGCGGCGCGCGCCCTCGAATTGGGTTTGGTGGATGCCATTTTGCCGCTCGAATTGGCACTTCAAAAAAGTGAAATTATCATCGCCGCCGTGCCGGTGGACAGCCTCGTTTTTTTGTTGCCAAAAATTCTGGATGTCGTTGAGAATCACCAAGTTGTGGTGGATGTCGGCTCGACGAAATTGCCGGTTTTGCAGGCCGTCGGCGGGCATCGAAACCGCGCCCGTTTTGTCGCCGCGCACCCGATGGCCGGGACGGAATATTCGGGGCCGCAGGCCGCCGTGCCGGGTCTGTTTTTTGGAAAATGCTGCGTTTTTTGCGAGACCGAAAACAGTGCGCCCGATGCCGCCGAGACTGCCAAAAAAATGTACGAATCGCTCGGAATGCGCCTCGCCGAATTGGATGGAGTTGCCCACGATTTGCACACGGCCTACGTTAGCCACATTTCGCACATCGCATCTTTTGCCCTCGCTTTGACGGTTTTGGAAAAGGAAAAAGCAGAAAATCGGATTTTTGAACTGGCGGGCGGCGGTTTTTCGAGCACCGTGCGGCTGGCAAAAAGCAGCCCGGAAACGTGGATCCCCATTTTTCGCCAAAATCGCGACAACGTGCTGGACGTTTTGGACGAATTTATCAACACGGTCAGCCGTTTTCGGACGCTTTTGATAAAAAAGGATTTTGAAAAATTTGGGGAATTGATTGGGCAGGCGAATGAAATCCGGAAAATAATTGGATAACTATGAACTATGAACTATGAACTATGAACTATAAACTATGAACTATGAACTATGAACTATGAACTATGAACTATAAACTATTCATAGTTCAT
>JANNMS010000073.1:0-9292 GCA_031398055.1 Saprospirales bacterium
ATGAACTATGAACTATGAACTATGAACTATGAACTATGAACTATGAACTATGAACTTTTTAATTTAGGTGTTCATATTTCATAGTTCATAGTTCATAGTTCATAGTTCATAGTTCACTTCATGTTTTCGGAGATGAATTTCTCCAAATTATCGGGGTACTCCTTCAAAAATTCATATTTCAGGATGTCGTAAGTCGTGACGATTCCGACCAATTCATTGTCTTCCGAAACGATCGGGATGGCGTGAAAATAATTTCGGAGCAAAACTTCTGCCGCCGTGCCGACGTGGTCATTTGGGCCGAGCGTGGAAAGGTGCGTTTTCATCACCTCGCTGACTTTGGTGTTTTTCAACTGGTCGGCGGATTTTCCCAATTTAAAAATATCCCATGTCGTGACGAGCCCCACCAATTTTCCCCGGTCAATAATCGGGAGGTGGTGGATGCTTTTTTGTAGCAAAATCGCTCTGACTTGATCCATCGAATTGTCGGGGGAGAGCGTCACGACATCGGCGGTCATAATGGAGCGTATTTGTTCGTTCATCATAAGCCAAAAAATTTAAAAGGTTAAGAAAATAGGTTGGGAGTTCTGTGGCTCAATGTATCGTAGGGAGTTGTTTTGTTCCAAATTTTTTGACCTTGAAATTTAAAAGGATGATCAGAATTTCTCAATATTTCATTCCCAGAAAATCGTCCAAAGAAAATCGCACATTTGCCCTCGATTTTTTTTGCCCAATTTGAAAAAATGAATAAACTGCCCACCGACCAAACGACCCGCGCCTACCTTGCCCTCGCCGCAATTTGCATCATTTGGGGGACGACTTACACCGCGATAAAATATGCCATCCGCGATTTTCCGCCCTATCTTTTGGTGGGGCTGCGACAAACTGCCGCCGGACTTTTGCTTTTGGCGGTGGTGTATTTTTCCGGAAAATTTACGAAAATGCCGCGCCGATATTTGGCCTTGCAAGCCTTGACCGGCGTGTTCACAATCACCGGCGGCAACGGTTTTATCACTTGGGGAATGCAGTACATTCCTTCCGGTTTGGCGGCGGTGATTGGCTCTCTGACGCCCGTAATGGTGGTGATTATCAACCTTTTATGGCATGGTTCTGAAAAAACAAATTGGAAAATCTTGGTCGGCGTGCTGCTCGGTTTTGGCGGTCTCGGATTCGTTTTTCGGGAAGGTTGGGCGGATTTTTCGAACCCAGATTATCGCTTGGGCATCGCCTGTTGTTTTGCTTCCTGTTTTTCGTGGTCGCTCGGCACGGTGATGGCGAAACGGTTCAACGATACCCAAATTTCGCCGCTCCAAAATGCTGGTTATCAACTCGCCGCCGGGGGTATCGGCGCGTTTTTGATGATGCCTTTCATGGACAAAACAATGGTCATTCACCACACTTGGGAAGGTTGGACGGCTCTGATTTACTGCATTTTGATTGGCTCGGCACTCGCTTTTTCGTTTTATATGTATGCTTTGAAACACCTCAGCGCGACCGTTTCGAGCCTTTATACCTACATAAATCCGGTGGTGGCCATCATTTTGGGCTGGATTTTTTTACATGAAAAAATCAACCCGGCGGAAGGAATTGGGATGGCGGTGACCATTTTTGGGGTGTGGTTGGTGAATTTGGGATACCGACAAAATGCTGGATAAAATGGGACACAGATGACACGGATTTTCAAACACAGATTTTCACAGAAAAAATCCAAAAAATCTGTGTTTGAAAATCCGTGTCATCTGCGTCCCATTTCACTTTCGCAAAACGCCAACGCCCGCCGCTCCGCCCACGAAAATTCATCTTTTGCAATCTGAAAACCGCAGTGCCCGCCACCTTTTGGCATTTCCAAATGAAAGAAACGATGCCCGCGAGCAATGTCGATCGGAAAACACGAGGGCATCAAAATCGGGTCGTTCATAGCATTGACCAACAAAGTGGGGACACGGATTTTTGAGATGAAATTTTTGGCCGAAGCATTTTCATAAAATTCCGCAGCCGACCGAAAACCGCAAACCGGCGCGGCAAACCACTCGTCAAAATCACGCCAGCGGCGCACCATTTTCAATTTTTCCATGTCCAACCTGCCGGGGTATTGCTCGTTTTTCAACTTCATTTTTTGGCTCAGGGCTTTGAAAAATTTCCGTTTATAAATAAAATTTTGGGGCAAATCCAGCACATCGGCAGCCGCTTCGATGTCGCAGGGCGCGGAAAAAACAGCAGCGGAATGGATTTCAGAAGACGCGTTTTGGCCCAAACTTGCCAGATATTTCATCGTGATATTCGCGCCCATGCTGAATCCGACGAAAGAAATTTGGCGATATTTCCCCGTTTTCAAAGCATGGCGAACCACGAAACCGATGTCTTCCACGTCGCCGTGGTGGTACATCCGAAATTGCCGGTTCATCTCGCCCGAGCAACTCCGGCAGTTCCAAGCCAGCACGTCCCAACCATTTTCGGAAAAAATTTTGGCAGTCCCCAAAATGTATTGTCGACTGGAATTTCCTTCCAATCCATGCGAAATAATGACGAGCCGGGAGTTGTTTTTTTTCACCCAATCGAGGTCGAGAAAATCGTCGTCGGGCGTCGTGATGCGTTCGCGTTGATAATTTACGCCCGTGATTTTTCGTAAAAAACTGGGCAAAATGCTTTGCAGATGTCCGTTGAATTGGCCGAACGGCGCGCCGGGGAAAGTAGAATTTTCAATTAAAGCCATGCCGCAAAAGTAACGATGAACGATGAACGATGAACTGTGAACGGTGCACCGTTAATAGCTCATAGTTTAAAAAAAATGACCATCGCGGCAGCCAGCAAAAGCATCAAAATGGCCAGCGCGACCAGCCCGATTTTCAAAAAACGGATGCGCCGCTCGCGTTTTTTCCGGCGGCGTTCGAGGCGCAATTCGAGTTGCTTCCAGGCTTTTTCGCCCGGTCGCTCGTGCAATTTGCCCTCGTTTTCTTTAAAAAATTCAAATAAATCTGCCATTTCTGATATTTTGATTTTGAGGTTTTGGGAGATGCTGCCGTCGTTTGCGGCAGTCAATCTAATTGCTAGCTGGCCTCAAACCCATATCGAATTGCCGCTTCAAGAATATCCATGTTTATATCTTTCAGTGTTTTGAAATGAATGCAATATCCGGTCACAGTTGCCTTGCCGAGGTCTTTTCCAAAGGTCTGTGCTAAGTATTTCTTATCTTCAATACCCATGATGTAGACAGAAATTCCGGTTTTGTTTGCGCTGAGACCAATTTGATAAAACTCCTTGGTTTTTCCGTCAGCATATTTTATGGTGTAAAATCCATACCCAATATTGGGATTGGAAACAATTTTATTTTCACTGTTTTTACCATCCAAGAACCATAATTTACAGGTTGGCTTTATTTGCAGAATGATATTGTGCAACGCTTGCATCTCGCTGTGTTTTGGTTCAGGTTGGATAGAAATATACGCTTTGATTTGTTCTTGCACGTTCATATAAAATAAAAATTATTGGTTGCTTACTTTTTCGGTGTTGTCAACTTGCCGCTAAAACCCGTTCGCCGTCAACCCTTTTCGAGTTTTTAATAAAAATTTCAATTTTTCGCGCGCCAAAATCAACTGCGATTTGGAAGTGTTGATGCTGATTTTGAGTTCGGTGGCGATTTCGTGGTGTTTGTAACCTTCCAAAACAAAAAGGTTGAAAACCGTTCGATAACCTGGCGGCAATTCATCCAAAAGTTCCAAAATCTCGCGGGCGGAAATGTCGGCTTCGATGGAAAAACTGTCGGGGTGGTCGGCCACCGGTTTTTCGTCGCCGGGGAAAGTGAGCAAATTGTTTTTCCGCAACATTTGCAAGGCCTCGTTGACCACAATCCGGCGCACCCAACCCTCGAAACTTCCGGCAAATTGATAGGTTTTCAAATGCGAAAGTGCCTTGAAAAGGCCGCCGACCAGTGCTTCTTCTGCATCCTCCCGTGACCGCAAATAGCGTCGGCACATCGCAAACATGGCCGGCGAAAAACGGTCGAAAAAGTGTTTTTCGGCGGCGCGGTCGCCTGCGATGCAACGTTCGATGAGATTTTGCTCGGTCAAGATGGATGGAATTTTTTTGGTAAAGATGCTGCGGGCGGGGGGAATTGGTGTGCGGCTGGTGGATTTTTTCAACATTTGCGAGTCAGTGTTTTGTCATTCAGGAGGAATCCGTCCCAATCCAGCGTTTTGCCGCAAACCACGACAAAACTGGATTGGGACGGATTCCTCCTGAATGACAAAAAAACAAAAATGAAAATGAAAAAAAACATCAAAAAAATCGTGTTCACCGGCCCAGAATCTTCGGGCAAAACCACGTTGTCGAAGTGGGCAGCGGAGCAATTTTCAGATGTTTGGGTGGCGGAGTTTTCCCGCGAATTTTTGGAAAAAAGAGATGGAAAATATGAAGAAATTGACCTCGAAAAAATTGCCGCCGGGCAGTTGTATTTGGAAAAAACGGGCAGGCGAAATGCCAAAAAATTCCTGTTTTGCGATACCGATTTGACGGTGATTCACATCTGGCAGATGCACAAGTTTGGGCGACCTAACCCAAAGGTTTTCAATCTTTTAACTCAAAATTTGGGTGATTTTTATTTCCTGATGACGCCCGATTTGGACTGGGAATTTGATTCGCTGCGCGAGGCGTTCGACCAAGCGGAACGGGATGTTTTGTTCCAAAAATATTTGAAATTGTTGGGCGAATTGGGCGTGCCGTTCGCGGTGGTTTCTGGGGAAAAAGAGGCGCGGGAGCGGGCGGTTTTGCAACCCATTTTATACAAATAAAAATGGCTACCACCTTTCCAAGTGATAGCCATTTTCAAAAATTGAAACAAAAAAACTACGCTTTTTTCGCAGGCTTTTTTGCTTTTGGTTTTTCATCGATGCCCACGGCCACCGCCAATTCTTTTTCCAAATCGCCCATCATCACATAATCGATGGCTTCCGAGACGGTTGGGATGATGGTAAGAATGGTGTCGAGCCGCGAAATTTCAATCAATTTTTTCACCGAACCACTCAATTTTCCGGCGAGGATGAAATTCCCGGTGTCCTTCCAAAGCCGGTGCGCTGTCAAAATGGCACTCAAACCGCTGGAATCCACATATTTCACTTCATCCAAATCGAGGATCATGCTGGGCACGCCTTCCTGCGAAAAAAAGATAAAATCACTTTTCAAACCGGGAGCAATCACCGAATTCAAGTTCTCCTCTTCGAGTTTCAGCACCGAATATCTGTCTTGCTTGTCGAGACGGTATTTCATAAATTTCTGATTTTCAGTATTACGATTAAGATTTGTTAATTTTTCTTTGGCATTCCGCCAAAACACTTGGCAAATGTAACCCAACTGAAAATTCTTTGCTGAAAAAAATTGGTCGCCTATTTTTCAAGACAAAAAGTCAGGTGCAGCGGCGTGGCATGGTTTTGCTGGAAAAACATTTTCCCGGAAAATCTGTCTTTTCTGAAAAATTTACGGCGACGAACGATTTTGATTGACGTTTACGAAACTTTAAAAGTTTCGTAAACGTGGGCAAAAACGATTGCCGAACATTTTTGTTAAAAGTTGGAATTTGAAAACTGGGAGTTTGATTTTTCAAAACAGTTTGCCTTAAACTTGCTGCGAATTCAAGTTACTGGGAAATTGGTTACTGGGAAATTGGTTTACTGGGTTTGCCTTTAACTTTTTGAGATTTCAAGAGGCATCATTTATTTAAAATGAATAAAAAATTTTCACCCGTTGTCAAAAACATCATCCAGCAAAGTGGGGCAGAAGCCCGGCGTTTGGGGCATGATTATGTGGGCACGGAACATCTTTTGCTGGGCCTGATTGCCGAGCGCGATTCAATTGCTGTGCGCGTTTTGGACGCACTTTCGGTGGATGTCAATGATTTGAAAAAACGTTTGGAGCGTTCGATTCCGCGTTTTTCTGCTTTTCCGCCTGCCGAAAATTTGTACGTCGGCGAATATGCCGTTTCGGTGCAGGCACAGCGGGTTTTGAAAGTGACCTTCCTCGAAGCCAAACAATTGAGACACGAAGAAATACATCCTGAACATTTGATGCTTGCCATTTTGCGGCAAGAAGATATGTTTGTCACCAAACTTTTAAAAGAGTATCAAGTGGATTACGACAATTTTAAAAAAGAAATGGAGTACGTCCGTTCCGAGCAAGATTTGAACCATCCGGCGATTTTCAGTGGTGCGCAAAGTGATGGCAACGATTTTGACGAAGAAGAACGCGGCTACCGCTCCAACCAGCCAAAAACACCACAAAAAAGCCGCACGCCGGTGCTCGATAATTTTGGGCGCGACGTGACGAAACTTGCCGACGAAGGAAAACTCGACCCAATTATTGGGCGCGAAAAAGAAATCGAACGCGTCAGCCAGATTTTGAGCCGCCGAAAAAAGAACAACCCGATTTTGATCGGCGAGCCCGGCGTGGGCAAAACGGCCATCGTCGAAGGCCTCGCGCTGCGGATCCAATCGAAAAAAGTGAGCCGTACTTTGTTCAATAAACGCATCGTGATGTTGGATTTGGCCGCGCTCGTGGCTGGCACGAAATATCGTGGACAGTTCGAGGAACGCATCAAAAGCATCATGAACGAACTGGAAAAAAACCGCGACGTCATTTTATTTATTGATGAAATCCACACGATTGTCGGGGCGGGCGGCGCGTCGGGTTCGCTCGATGCTTCCAATATTTTCAAACCTGCGCTGGCTCGTGGCGAATTGCAGTGCATCGGTGCTTCGACATTGGACGAATATCGCCAATATATTGAAAAAGACGGCGCGCTGGACCGCCGGTTTTTGAAAGTGCTGATCGACCCGCCGAGCATCGAGGACACCATTATTATATTGAACAATTTGAAGCCGAAGTACGAGGAATTCCACAACGTGGTTTATTCGCAAGAATCCATCAATGCCTGCGTGAAAATGTCCGACCGGTACGTGACCGACCGTTTTTTGCCGGACAAAGCAATTGATGTTTTGGACGAAGTCGGCGCGCGGGTGCATCTCCGGAATATTTCCGTGCCGCGGCACATCGAAGAATTGGAACGCGGCATCGAAGATTTGAAGGACAAGAAAAATGTGGCCGTCAAAAGCCAACAATATGAAGAGGCCGCCAACCTCCGCGACCAAGAAAGTCGTCTGCTGCGCAACCTCGAATTGGCAAAAGTGGAGTGGGAAGACGATTCGAAAACGAAACGCTACCCAGTTTCCGAGGACGATATTTCTGAAATCATTGCGATGATGACAGGAATTCCGGTCAAAAAAGTATCGGAAGGCGAGAACAAAAAACTCGTCCACATGGGCGATGATTTGAAAAAAATGGTCATCGGCCAAGACGAAGCGGTCGCCAAAATTGCGAAAGCCATCCAGCGGAATCGCGTCGGTTTGAAAGACCCGAAAAAACCGATCGGTTCGTTCATTTTCCTCGGCCCGACGGGCGTGGGAAAAACGGAGTTGGCGCGTTCGCTGGCACGGTATCTTTTCGATACAAAAGATTCGCTCGTCCGGATTGACATGTCGGAATACATGGAAAAATTCTCGGTCAGCCGTTTGATCGGTGCGCCGCCGGGCTACGTTGGCTACGAAGAAGGTGGACAATTGACCGAAAAAGTGCGCAGAAAACCATATTCCGTCGTGCTTTTGGATGAAATCGAAAAGGCGCACCCCGATGTTTACAACATCCTTTTGCAGGTTTTGGACGACGGCATTTTGACCGACGGCCTCGGCAGAAAAGTGGATTTTAAAAATACCATCATTATTATGACCTCGAATATCGGGGTTCGGCAATTGAAAGATTTTGGGCAAGGCGTCGGTTTTGCAACGCAAGCGCGGCAAGACCACGCGAGCGAGGACGCAAAAGCGGTGATTCAAAATGCTTTGAAACGCACGTTTTCGCCCGAATTTTTGAACCGGATCGATGATGTCGTGGTGTTCAATTCGCTCGGTCGCGTCGAGATTTTCAAAATCATCGACAACGCGCTCGGCGATTTGATGGTGCGCCTCGACAACATGAAACTCAAATTGACTTTGACCGAAGAGGCCAAGGAATTTGTGGCTGAAAAAGGTTTCGACCCACAGTTTGGGGCACGTCCGTTGCACCGGGCGATTCAAAAATTCATCGAAGACCCGCTGGCCGAGTTCATTTTGGGCGAAACGCCGGGCGAAGGTTCGCAACTTTTTGCGGTGATGAACGAGGCAAAAGATGGCCTGTCGATTTCGAAAACTGGGCAATTGGCATTTGAGAAAATACCTGCGCTGCCCGAAAAATTGCCGGACGAAGTGGAAAGTGAAACTTTGACTTCGATTGAGTGAGGTGAGTTTTTTTCGAAAATAAAAAAGGGTTCGTGCCGCCGCCAGATTTTGATTTTTTCAAAACTTGGCGGCGGGGCGAACCCTTTTCTTTTTGATTTGAGTGAGTTTGATATAAATTTGCCTAAAAATTTGACAAAAATGACTGCTACTTTAAATCAACCGACGGTCGGCCTCAACCCAATCCAAATGCATTTGCTGCATTTGTTTTCAAAAAAAATGTCGGAACACGAGTTGAAAGAACTCAAAATGATTCTGGTCGAATGGTACGACCGGAAGGCGCAGGAAATCATGGACAAAATTTGGGAAGAACGCGGGATGACCCAAAAAACGATGGATGATATTTTGGAAACCAAACTCCAAACCAGACGAAAATGAAAATTGTCCTCGATACCAATTGTCTTTTGGTCGTTGTTCCGCGAAGGTCAAAATACCATTGGTTTTATGAACTTTTGAAAAAAGGTGAACTTCGATTGGCCGTCAACACTGAAATTTTGATGGAATACGAAGAAGTGCTTTCAGATTTTTACGCTCCTGAATTTGCTGAATTCATTCTGAAAACAATTATCAATTTACCAGATTTGGAAGAAATCAATCTTCATTTCAAATTGAGTTTGATTTACCCGGATTTGGATGACAACAAATTTGTGGACACTGCTTTTGCCAGCAATGCTGATTTTATCATCACCCACGACAAGCATTTTACAGTTTTGGACAAAATTCCTTTCCCAAAAATCAGACGAATTTCACTGCCAGATTTTTACTTTCTGTGGTTTGGGAAACCCATGCCTGATGTTTTAGCCTGATTTTTCGAAAATAAAAAAGGGTTCATCCAGCCGCAGGTCAAACGCATTAAAATTCATTCCCGAAGGGAATCAATGTTTATAGCATAGAGCAAGGGCATTTTCCTCAAATCCCGAAGGGATTTTATGTGAAAAATTGGGCAGGCGAACATAAAATCCCTTCGGGATTTCTCGGGA
>JANNMS010000074.1:0-4164 GCA_031398055.1 Saprospirales bacterium
ATGAACTATGAACTATGAACTATGAACTATGAACTATGAACCCCGAACATTTTGAAATTGAATGTTCATAGTTCATAGTTCATAGTTCATAGTTCATAGTTCATAGTTCATAGTTCATAGTTCATAGTTCATAGTTCAAATAATTATTTTTCGATTGAAATCAATTCCACATCAAAAATCAAAGCAGCAAAAGGCTTGATTTTCGCCGACGGCGACCGCTCGCCGTAAGCCAAATCATAAGGAATGTAAAAACGGAATTTGTCGCCCGGTTTCATCAATTGCAGGCCTTCCGTCCATCCTTTTATCACTTGGTTGAGGCCAAATTGGGCGGGTTGACCACGATCCACACTGCTGTCGAAAACCTCGCCGTTGGTCAAAGTGCCGTGATAATGAACTTTCACGGTGTTGGTCGGCACGGGCGAAACGCCGGCGACGGGGCTTTTTGAAATGATTTCGTACTGCAAACCGCTCGCCGTGACCATCACGCCGGGGCGTTTTTTGTTGTTTTCGAGAAAAACGCGGCCTTCCTCGCGGGTTTTTTCGCCTGCTTTCATCACGGCTTTTCGATTAAAATCGCCGTAAACGGTTTGGCAATCTTCCGTTTTCAAAGCAGGAACTTCATTTTTCAAACGTGCTTTCAAACCTTCAATCAATAAATTGATATCGAGGTCAGCACTGATTTGCTTTTTAATATTTTCCGCAATCAAAACCCCAAAAGCATAACTCGCCGAATCCACCGCAGTTTTGAGTATGGGATTTGGGGCGTTGGTTAAAACAGGTTTTGCGGTAGGTGCAGGCTCGTTTTGGGCAAAAATTGCTGAAAACGACATGAAAAGAAACAAAAAGACAGAGACTTTTTTCATTTTCTGAAATGAATTTTTAGATGGTTGTTGGATAAAAAATTTAAAAATCGGCGGCAAATTTATAAACTATGAACTATAAACGATGAACTATGAACGGCGAACTGGGAGATTGATTTTTTTAAAATTGTCTACCTTCGTTAAAAGTTTATCGTTCATAGTTCATAGTTAAAATTATATGTGGAAGCAGAATTTTTCCCTCTACCAAATTTCTCAATTCAACCAAAACACGATGGCCGGGCATCTCGGCATCGAAATCACTGAAATCGGCGACGATTTTTTGGTGGCCACGATGCCCGCCAACGAAAAAACAGTCCAACCGTTCCGCATTTTGCACGGCGGGGCGAGCGTCGTTTTGATTGAAACTTTGGGTTCGATTGCCTCGACGATGTGCATTTCTGACCTTTCAAAACAAACCGCCGTTGGTTTGGAAGTCAATGCCAACCATTTGAAATCAATTCCGGAAGGCAGTTTTGTCCGGGGAATTTGCAAAGCGGTGCGCGTCGGGCGGCAAGTCCACGTCTGGGGCGTCGAAATTTTTGATGAAAAAGGGGCTTTGTCGTGCATTGGCCGTCTGACGGTGGCGATTGTCGAAAGACGATGACGAGGGCTGGCAAGTCGTTTCTACTTTTGCCGCCGTTTTACTGGAGTTCGTAATTTATTCCGACCCGTTTTGGTCGTAATAATTTCCGACCTCCAATTTCAAACTTATTTCAATTAAAATTTAATGAAAAAATTCGCCTTGTTGTGTTTTGCGATGCTGGTTTCGGGCTTCGCAAATTCTTTTTTTGCACAAAATGCAAATGTTGAGTTGCGCTCGACCATCCAATTTCCGGGTCAAACTTTGGCAAATATTTGCGGTTGGACCTCGCCCGATGGCCAAGAATATGCCCTGATTGGGGCTTCGAAAGGTTTGGTCATCACCAATATAACCGACCCGGATGCGCCTCTTCAAGTTGTCCAAATCCCTGGCCCAGACAATCTTTGGAAAGAAATCAAAACTTACAAAAATTTTGCTTACGTCACTTCGGAAGGCGGGCAAAGTCTACAAATTGTTGATTTGTCAAAACTTCCAAGTGCAAATTTAGATTTTCACCATTATTTAGGCGACGGTGCGATTGCAGGAGGAATCAATAAAATCCACGCTTTGCACATCGACACGACGCTGGGATTTATTTATCTGTTTGGCGGAACGGCCAACGGAGCGGTGATTTGCGACATCCACACCGACCCGTACAATCCAAAATATGTTGGGATTTACAACCAGGGTGGCTACGTGCACGATGGATTTGCGGACAATGACACGTTGTACGCCGGACATATTTATGATGGTTTCATGACTATCGTTGACATGAAAGATAAGGCCAATCCAAAAGTGCTCGGCTCGGTGAAAACGCCGTTGGCTTTTACCCACAATATTTGGCTGACCGACGACCACAAATCTGCGTTGACCACCGACGAACGCGACGGTTCGTACCTCACTTCTTACGATGTCCGCGACCCGGAAGACATCATCGAACTGGATCGCCTGCAAACCACGCCCGGCTCCGGTTCGATTGTCCACAACACACATATATATAATGACTGGGCGATTTCGTCTTGGTACACCGATGGTTTTAACATCGTGGACGCGCATCGCCCAATAAATTTGGTGCAAACTGCGCGGTTCGATACTTGGCCGGGCGGCAGTGGCGGCGGGTTCGATGGCTGCTGGGGCGTTTTTCCGTATTTTAAAAGTGGTACAATCATCGCATCGAACATCGAAGGCGAGGCTGAATTGTTTGTTTTCACGCCAACTTACGTTCGTGCGGCTTATTTGGAAGGGAAAATCACCGACGGATGTTCGGGCGCGGCACTTTCTGGCGTGTCCGTAAAAATCAACGGCGGCGACCAACTCGAACCAAAATTGAGCAAAATCAACGGAAATTTTTACACCGGGCAAACCCAAACCGGCAATTTTACCGCCACTTTTTCAAAAGCAGGTTATCAAGATGTGGTCAAAAACATCACTTTGGCTACCGCAGAAATTTTCAATGTGGATGTCGTGATGGGTGGCGATGCTTTTTCGATTTTCGGTTCGGTGGTGGACGAAACGACCAATTTGCCCTTGCCAAATGCCCCGATTGCCATTTCTGGAAATGGGAAAACGTATAATTTGCAAACGAATGGCACCGGAGAATTTACGCTGGATTGCGTTTTGTCGGGCGATTACTCGGCTTCGGCAGGTCAATGGGGCTACAAAATCTCGCAAAATATCAAGGTAAATGCCAACCAAACCATCACCATCAAAGTTGGAAAAGGGTATTACGATGATTTTGCTTTGGATTATGGCTGGACAAATTCGGCCACTTCGGCGACCGGGATTTGGGTGATTGGCGAGCCTGTCGGCACAAATAATCAAGGCAGTTTGGCAAACCCCGATTTGGACTCGGATGTCGACGGAAATGACCAATGTTACATGACTGGAAATGGTGGCGGCAGTGCCGGCACCGACGATGTGGACAATGGAAATGCGGTTTTGACCACGCCAATCATGGAATTGGCCGGTTTTGGAAACGCTGAACTCACTTTTGATTATTGGTTTTTCAACGGCGGCGGATCGGGCACGCCGAACGACAATTTTAAAGTCGAAGTGACCAACGGCACGGAAACCAAAACGCTTTTTACTGAAACTGCACCGCTTTCAAATTGGAGAAAATCACCTACTTTTTTGCTCGGCGATTTTGTGTCGTTGACCAATAAAATGCAAATCATTTTCACAGCAACTGATGACCAACCCGGGCACGTTGTCGAAGCAGCGGTGGACGTTTTTGAGGTGAAACCAATCGTGCTTTCTGCGAAAAATTTGGATAAAAACGCCTCGCTGGATATTTTCCCAAATCCAACGGCAGGTGGTTTTCAGGTAAAATACCAATTTGACGGCAGTCAAAATTTGCGATTGCGTGCCACGAATTTGACCGGCCAAATCATTTTGGACAAAAACTTGGCCGACGAAAAAGGTCAAATTTTTCTGGGCGAAAACTGGCAGCCGGGGGTTTATTTTCTGTTTTTAGAAAATGAAAATGCGGCGAGCCGGGCGGTGAGACTAGTAAAAAATTGAGTTTCAATTTTTTCTAAAAAAGTAAAAGGGCTTTTGTCATTCTGGAAGAACCCGTCCCAACCCAGTTTTTCGACGTAAACTGGGTTGAGACGGGTTCTTCCAGAATGACAAAAGCCCTTTTACTTTTTTAGAAAAAATTGAAACTCAATTTTTTACTAGTCTCACCGCCCGGCTCGCCGCATTTTCATTTTCTAAAAACAGAAA
>JANNMS010000078.1:0-29477 GCA_031398055.1 Saprospirales bacterium
GAAGAATCTGGGTAAAATTTTACCCAGATTCTTCGCTTTGCTCAGAATGACAAATGGAAAAGTGGCAGCAAAATCGCAAATCGTAAATCCAAAATCGTAAATAAAATTACCTTTGCCACCCATTTTCTAACATTTTCATCATCAAACTCAACATGGAAGGACAAAAAATTACCATCAATCGGGGCAAATTGAAAGTACCCAATTTCCCGGTCATCCCGTTCATCGAAGGCGACGGCACGGGCGCGGATATTTGGGCGGCCTCGGTTCGGGTGCTCGACGCGGCTGTCGAAAAAGCCTACGGCGGCAAGCGAAAAATCTTTTGGAAAGAAGTTTTGGCAGGCGAAAAGGCATTCAATTTGACCAAAAGTTGGTTGCCCGAAGAAACCCTCGACATCATCAAAGATTACAAAGTGGCCATCAAAGGCCCGTTGACCACGCCGGTCGGCGGCGGCATTCGTTCGTTGAATGTTGCGCTGCGGCAGGAACTGGATTTGTACGCTTGCGTGCGTCCGGTGCAATGGTTCAAAGGCGTTCCGAGTCCGGTGAAAGAACCCGGATTGGTGAACATGGTGCTTTTTCGTGAAAATACCGAAGATATTTACGCGGGAATTGAATACCTCGCAGAAACTCCCGAAGCCGAAAAAGTGATTGCTTTTTTGCAAAACGAGATGGGCGTGAAAAAAATCCGCTTCCCAAAAACATCCTCGATTGGCATCAAACCGGTTTCGAAAGAAGGCACGGAACGCCTCGTCCGCTCGGCTTTGGAATATGCTTTTAAATACAAACGCAAGTCCTTGACCCTCGTCCACAAAGGAAATATCATGAAATTTACGGAAGGTAAATTCAAAGATTGGGGCTACGAATTGGCAGAACGCGAGTTCGGCGACCGCGTTTTCACGTGGGTTCAGTACGATAAAATCAAAGAAAAAGAAGGCGAAGCCGCTGCGAACGCCGCCCAAACTGCTGCCCTCGCTGCCGGAAAATTGTTGGTAAAAGACGTGATTGCCGATGCGTTTTTGCAACAAATCCTGCTCCGCCCGGCGGAATACGATATGGTTGCGACGCTCAATTTGAACGGCGATTATATTTCGGATGCGTTGGCTGCGCAGGTCGGCGGCATCGGAATTGCGCCTGGCGCGAACATCAATTACCTCACCGGCCACGCGATTTTTGAAGCGACGCACGGCACTGCGCCAAAATATGCGGGAAAAGATGTGGTCAATCCGTCGTCTGTCATTTTGTCGGGCGTGATGATGTTCGAATATCTCGGCTGGGACAAGGCTGGAAAATTGATTATCAAAGGCATCGAAAAAAGCATCAAGAAAAAACGGGTGACTTACGATTTTGAACGTTTGATGAAAGGCGCGACAAAATTGAAATGCTCGGAATTCGCGACGGAAGTCATTTCGAACATGTAATTTTTTGGGATGATTTTTTTTGGAACACAGATTTTACAGATTTTCAAACACAGATTTGAAAGGATTTTTTGTAAAAATCTGTGTTTGAAAATCTATAAAATCTGTGTTCCAAAATCAAAAATTGCGCATCAAAATCTCCGCGTCGTTCCAAATCGTCCAATCTTTTGCCCACAAAAAATTCAACCGCCCAACCGTATTTTCATTTGTTTGAAAATCTCGAAAACCGTCGGTCGTTGAAAAAACGCCCGGTTTTATTTTTGGTAAATTTCCATTTTCAGGATGCGCCGCGAAGCCAACCCACGTTTTTTTACCAAAAAAAACAGGCAAAATGTTTTTCAAAAACAAGTTTCTGTTTTTTGAAAATATCAACCAAATCGGTAGCGCAACCAGCAAAAACAAACAAAACGCAAGGTCGAAAACTCGTTTGTTTCGGCATTGTTCGGGTTGGGCAATGTTGTATTTTATTTCAATGGTGTACAATTCGCCCGGTTCGTTTTTGCTGCTGCTGCCGATGATGCTCAAACTTTCCTCGGGCACGATTTTGAATTGCGTAGCCGTTCCGAGCCGCGTCATCCAAGCCAAAATTTCGCGGGTCGGCAAATCTTTTGAGCAAAAAATGATTTCATCAATTTTGAAAATGCGGACAACTTCATCCAACCGGGCGAGGTCGGCGAGGTAATTTTTTCCGGAAAAACCGCCGGGCGAAACCGTGCCGATAAAATTTTTGGAAAAACCAACCTGCCGCAGCAAACCCTGCACCCGTTCGCTTTCCGCCGCCGAACCGACGATGACCAAGTTTTTGGGTTTTTCCCGCCCGATGCTGAAATTTTTGAATTCCAAAAAATGCAAAACCGCCCGAAAACCCACCGTCGAAACCGCAGCCCATGCCGCACCGAGCAAAAGCAAAGCCCGAGACGGACGAAAATCGAGTTCCAGAAAACCATAAATCGCGGCCAAAAGCAAAGTCCCAAAAGCCAAACCGCGCAGCAATCTCCGCAAATCGTACTTTTTGTCGTAGCCGCCGTTCAACCAAATTGACGCGAGCCAAATCGAAACGTAAAGTGGAAAATTGACTTTTAAAATTTCAGGTTTGAAATAATTGGGGTCGTGGTAGTAATAATTTTCCCAAAAATTTTTCAAAAAAACCAGCCCTCCAAAAATCAAAACGGCATCCAAAACTGGCAGCCAGATGCGTTGAAAAACATTTTTCAAAACCGTCAAACTCGCCCGCAGCCAAATCGCAGCCTGCAACATGCCCACAAAAACGTCCGCACCGCCGCCCGAAAAATGTTTTTTTGAAAAAATTATCATGGCTTGATAAAACACGCGGACGTAGTTCAAACTGCCTTTTTTGGTGCTTTCTCCTTTATAATGAATGGTTTTTGTATCGGGAAAATAGTAATTTTTGAAACCCGCCTGCTGAATCCGGTACGACAAATCAATGTCCTCGCCGTACATAAAAAACGCCTCGTCGAGCAGCCCGGCCTTGTCCAAAGCCGTCCGGCGGATGAACATGAAACACCCGGCGAGCACGTCCACCTCGTTCGTTTCGTTTTCGGGCAGGTGGCCGAGGTGGTAAAAATTGAAGGTTTTTGACTTTGGAAAAATGGCGGCGAGGCCAAAAGTTTTGCAAAACGCAGCCCACGGCGACGGAAAACCACGTTTGCTTTCGGGCAAAAATTTGCCGCTGCCGTCAATCAATTTCACGCCGAGCGCGCCCGCGTCGGGGTGTGTTTTCATAAAATCGAGGCATTTTTCAAAAGTATCTTCCTCAACGAGGGTGTCCGGGTTGAGCAAAAGCACAAATTCGCTCGTGCTTTCCCGGATCGCTTGGTTGTTGGCGACGGCAAAACCGGGGTTGTTTTGATTCGAAATCAGCCTAATTTCGGGAAATTTTTCGCGCACCATGCCCACCGAATCGTCCACCGAATTGTTGTCCACCACCCACACTTCGCCCTCGATCCCCCGCAAAGCACGGCGAACGGACAACAACGCTTGCTCCAAAAAATGGCGAACGTTGTAATTAACGATGACGACGGAAAGTTGGATATTGGAAATTAGTTATTGGTTATTTGAAAATTGGTTTTGGGAAAATGGAAGTTGAAGCAACAAAAAAGCCGTTTCGTTTTTTGGGCGAGACGGCTTTTTTGCATTCCATAAATTACTAAAAATCAGTTAGTTATGCCAAGTTTGGCTTTCACCGCTTTTGTCAAATCCAAAGTTTCGTCTGCATACAAAATCACTTGCTGGCTCGAATCCAAAACAATCAAATATCCCTCAACCTTGGCCACTTCGGACATCGCTTTGTTCACTTTGTCGAGGATGGGTTGGTAAAGTTCTTCGCGTTTTTTGCCGAGTTTTTCATAAACCTCTTGCTCGTAATTTTTGATGATCTCCTGTTCAGCAAGCAGTTTGGCGGCTTGGTCTTCGTAATCTTTCGGTGAAATCGTGCCGTCGGCCTTCTTTTTTTGAAGTTCGTTATCTTTCGCTTGCAATTGTTGCACCATTTCTTGACCTCGTTTGGTCAATTGGGCTTGATAGGCTTGCAAATCGCTGTCGGCCTGTTTCACTTCCGGCATTTCTTGCAACAACATTACGGAATTGCAATACCCGATTTTTTGGGCAAAAGTTGTCGAAGAAATGGTGAGCAAAAAGGCAACCGCTAAAAGAATCGTCTTTTTCATTTTTGATAATAAGATAAAGTGCAAATTTGATAAAAAGAAATTGTGAAATTGGGGGAACTTTAAAAATTTAAGAATCGGGCGAATTTAAGATTTGCCTCTTTTTCAAATTCTCCCTTCCTAAAAAAGCGTGCAAAAGTAGAATTTGCTTTTGCAGAAATGGCATTTTTTAAAAAGACATTTTTTACAAAAATGTCTTTTTTCAGGTCATGATGCTTTCGCCGAACGGATAAAAGTTTCTTGGTCTTTGTATTTCGAGGGGCATTTCAAAAGCATGTCGCGGGCTTCAAAAACGCCATCCTTGATTTTTCCAGTCAAAACGATGCTTTCCGACCGCTCAAAATCTTGCGGTTTTCCGGCGTGCAAAACGACTTGCCGCACCTCGCCAGCCTCGTCGGTGACCCAAAATTTCAACAAATTCGGGTCGATTTCGGGGTTGTATTCCACCGGTTTGTCCTTGACCAATTGGCCGGTGAGTTTGATGATTTCGCCGGTTTTTTCTGCTTCTTTAAAACCTGACCAAGTCGTGGTGTCGCTGGAAGCTGAAATCAGAACCGCGATGCCAATCGCAACGACCAAAATGGCGATGATGTGTGTATTTTTCATTGAAATTTTAAATTTTATTCGGGTTCAGCAGTTTGACGATTTTAATAATCAGAAGTTGCCGACCGTTTAGTTAATGAATTTAGAAATAAATGGAGGTCGAAATTTATTTCGACCATCCCAGAGCGGAATAAATTCCGCCCTCCCACAAAAGATGCTCAATTTTTCCCGGCGGCTGCATTTTCTACAAAAAACTTGTGAAAAAACAACAATTGGTGGTCAATCGAATTTTTCCAAAAATCTGAATTGTGCTCGCCGGGACGCTCGGTGTATTCGTGTGGCACATCTTCTTCCAACAACAAGCGGTGCATCTCGCGGTTCACCGGCAGAAAAAAATCATCGAGGCCACAATCCAAAATCAGTTCGATGCCAGCGGTTTTAAAAATTTTGGCTTGATTGACGACGGAAAACCGTTCCCAGTTGTCCCAAAAATCGGACGGGTTTCCCAAAATGCTTTTCAAATCCCAGTCGTTTTTTTTGAAAGGCCGCAAATCCAATCCGCCACAAATACTTCCAACCGCTCCAAAAATTTCAGGATTTCGCGCTGACAACAACATCGCCCCGTGTCCGCCCATGCTCAAACCGGCAATCGCCCGACCAGTTTTTTCTTTTTTTGTATTGAAAAAATAGTCGACAAACGGCACGACTTCCTGAATAATGTGGGTTTCGTAGCGCACCGTCGAATCCACCGGACTGTCCAAATACCAAGAATCGTAGCCGCCGTCGGGGCAAACGATGATAAAATTGTAGGTGTCGGCATGGTTTTGAATCTGCGGGGCGTCGCCCAACCAACCCGCAAAATTGCCGGAATATCCATGCAACAAATAAACCACCGGAAATGCCGCGCCGCTCACTGTGTAATTTGAGGGCAAAATGACGAGGCAGCGGATGTCTTTTTGCATCGCCGGACTGAAAATATCGAGGGTGTCAACCGTCGCGGCGGGCAGTTTTGAAATTGTCATGAAAAATAGGAATAGGAGAAATTGGGGTTTGAGTTTCATGTTTGTTCCACTCGTTTTTTGAAAATTTTTGGCGAAATGCCGTAAAAAAGTGGTCGGACAAAGGTAGTGCAAGTGATTTGGTTAGCCATTTTCAAAAAGGTAAAAAGTATCTTTGCACACCTCTCGAAAGGAATTTTCCTTTTAAAAAATTTTTTTCACCAAATTTCTCCAACCCAAAATTGGAGCGACATCAATTCCGCAACAATGAAATTTCAGTTATCATTTGCTTTGTTTCTATTCTTTTTTGCCTCAATTCTGATTGGGCAACCTTCTCAAAACATGACTTTGCTCGGTTCGTGGGACGACAATTCGCTGCCGCCCGATTCTTTTGGCGATCAATATTCCGATTGCTGGGGCTATTCGGATGCTTCGGGCGAGTACGCAATCATGGGTTCGGCGACTTTTATCCACATTTTTAACGTGACAAATCCTGCGAACCCGATTGAAATTTTGCGTTTTCCAGGCGGTACGAATACTGGCTGGCGCGAGTTTCGAACTTATTCCCACTATTTGTACTGCGTTACCGACCAGACAAATGAAGGTTTGCGGATTTTCGACCTCGCCAATTTGCCCGCCGCGCCGGTTCAAGTTTACAACAGCACGGCATTTTTTTCGCGTTGCCACACGATTCATGTGGATGCGGTCGCTGGCCGTTTGTACTGCGCAGGGACAAATACTCGAAATAATGGTTTGATAGTTTTAAATATTGCAGCCAATCCTGCAAGTCCGACTTTGTTGGCGAGCGTCGCGCTGCCGCCCGGAAATTACGTGCACGATTGTTTTGTAAAAGACAACAAAGTCTACGCCTCGCACGGAAACAACGGTTTGATGGTTTGGAATTTCACAAATCCGGCTGCCCCGGTCGCGCTCGGAAGTTTGAATCCGTACCTCGAACAAGGCTACAACCACAGTTCTTGGATGAACACCGCCGGGACGCACCTTGTTATGACCGACGAAACGCATGCGACGGGCGTGAAAATGGTGCGGATTACCGATTTGCAGGACATCATCGTGACCGATACTTTTCGTTCGGCCTTGCTCGCGCCAAATTTCACAAATAGCATCGCCCACAATCCTTGCGTGAAAGGCGATTTTGTCTATCTTTCCTATTATCACGATGGGATTCAGGTTTGGGATATTTCAAATCCGAGCAATGTGGAGCGTGTCGGATATTACGATACCGAACCGGCAAACACGAATTACAACAGTTACGCCGGGCCGTGGGGCGTTTTTCCATATTTGCCGAGCGGCACGATTGTCGGTTCGGATTTAAAAAATGGGCTGAAATTGTTGTCTTTAAATTCAAATTGCCGCACGCCGACGACGCTCGCGATTTCCGGAATTACTTACAACAGTGCTTTGGCAGATTGGAATGATATCCCAAGTTCGACGCAATATCGCGTTCGATATCGGGCGGTCGGGGCGGCCAGTTGGACGGTGGTCACGACGGCGAATGCCACGACTTCTGCCCAAAATTTGGCAAATTTGGCCGCCGCCACGACTTATCAAGTTCAAGTTGCCTCGAATTGTCCGTACGGTTGGACAAAATATGCGGCCATCAAAACTTTCACGACACCAAGTGCGCCGGGCTGCCAGCCGCCTGCGACAACTTCGGTCACTAATCTTTTGCCGACTTCGGCGAGAATAAATTGTTCGGCGGTTTCGGGCGCGACGGGTTATCGGATTTCGTACCGAAAATTGGGCACGACAGCTTGGAATAAAAAAGTGGTGACCACACTTTTCAGAAATTGCACGGGTTTGCAAGCTGGAAAAACTTATCAATATCAAGTTGAAACGCGGTGTTCGGCAACTGTTTTTTCTGCACCGACGGCCATCCAAACTTTCACGACGCCGACCAGTCTACCGCCAGTGATTTTTGTTGAAAATGAAAAATCAATTTTTTCCGAAAATGAATTTTCAATTTTTCCAAATCCGACGAACGATCAATTGAACATTCAATTTTTGACAAATGAAGCAATTGAAGATTTGACCGTCGAAATTTTTGATGAAACCGGAAAAAAAGTGATTTCCGAAAATTTCAACGAAGAAAACCATTTGATTTTTAACCTCGAAAATTTGCCCGCCGGAAATTATGTCTGCCGGGTAAAAACGGGCGAGGTGGTGGAGAATCGGAGGTTTGTAAAAATTTGAGGATTTTAAAAAACGAAAAGGCACGTCGAACCGGCGTGCCTTTTCGTTTTGAACGCACGATTTCGAGCCTCAAAACCAATGGGTTTTTAAAAAAATTTACCAAAAATGAAAATTAATCAATCACGCTCCGCGCTTTTTTGCGCCATCATTTTAACATTTCTCCCAAGCCTTTTTTTCGCGCAACCTGCGAATTGGGAAGCTCGCGGCCCCGGCGGCGGCGGCGCGTATTTTGGCCCCAGCATCAACCCGGCCAACCTCAATGAAATTTACGTCACGACCGATATGAGCGGGCTTTACCATAGTTTGGACTACGGTTTGACGTATTCGCTCGTGCCTTTTTCAAAAACTCAGGGCGGCAGCAGGGCGCGGGTGCAGTTCACGAACAACCCGAACATCCGTTATTTTACAGATTACACAGAGTATTTTTCTCGCCCGTTCAAAACCACCGACGGCGGCGCGACGTGGTTCGAACTGCCGGGAAATCCTTCGGCTGGCGACGATGTTTATTCGCTTTGGGTAGATTACGACAACCCAAACCGCATCGTCCAGCACGATTGGAGCCGCATTTTTATATCGCAGGACGGCGGCTCGACATTTACCCAAATCCACACGATGCAAAATTCGAACAACGGCGTCCACATCGCCGGGGTGTTTTTCGATGGGCAAAATGTGTTCATCGCCACGAACGACGGCCTGCTCGTTTCGACGAACGGCGGCGCGACTTTTACCGATCAAAATTATCCGGGACTTCCGGCTGGTCTGGCTTTGTACTCGTTTTGTGGGGCGAAAAAAAATGGCGTGACCCGGTTTTTTGGCCTCGCGGCAGATTTCAACGATTTCTGGGGCGGCATCACGCCGGATGCTTTTTGGAGTCAATATCAAGGTGTTTATCGCCTCGATTTTGCGCCCGGCGCAACTTGGAAACCCAAAATTTCGGGCATCCCGGCTGGCTATTCTTTTGTAAAAATTGGGATGGCCGAGAACAATTTGAATGTCGTCTACATTTCCGGGCGGACAAATATTGATTATCCGACGGTCGTAAAAACCACAAATTCAGGCACTTCGTGGTCTGAAAAGTTCAAAGCCGCGAACAATGTCAACGTCGCCACCGGATATTGTGGGCAGGGCGGCGACCTCGCTTGGTATTGGCCGGGCATCTTTTTTGACATGACGGTCGCCCGAAATCAGGCCAACCGCGTGCTCGTGACCGATTACGGATTTGTGCATAAAACTTCGAACGGCGGCACGGCTTGGCAGCAGGCCTACCTCAATCCCGCCGACCAGCACCCCGCCGGGCAAAACACGCCGCAAGACTACCCCCACCATTCGATTGGGCTGGAAAACACCTCGGTTTGGCAGGTCGCGTGGTTCGATAGCCTCAATTTATTTGCCGGATATTCGGATATTAAAGGCGTGCGGAGTACCGACGGCGGCGTGGCGTGGGATTTTGGATACAACGGCCACGACCAAAATACGATGTACCGGATGGTCAAAAACAACACTTCCAACGCTTGGTACGCCGCCACTTCCGACATCCACGATATGTACGAAACCACCCGTTTGCAGGACGCGACGCTCGATGCGGGGCATGGAAAAGTGCTTTTTACAACGGATAAAGGTGCGAATTGGCAAGTTTTGCATGATTTCGGGCGCATCGTGATGTGGGTCGCTACCGATCCGGGCAATGCAAATCGGTTATTTGCCGCCGTCGTCCACAGCAATCCGGCGATCGGCGGAATTTGGAAAAGCGACAACATTCAACTCGGCTCGGCCTCGACTTGGACAAAACTCCCGAACCCGCTGCGAACCGAAGGCCACCCGTTCAACATCCAAGTTTTGAACGACGGAAAAGTGCTCTGTACTTTTTCCGGACGGCGGAATGCGGCGGGCGCGTTTACGGCTTCGAGCGGCGTGTTTTTGTTCGATCCGGCGGCCAATTCTTGGGCAGATCGCTCGCACGCCAACATGTTTTATTACACAAAAGACATCACGGTTGACCCAAACGACGCGGCGCAAAACACTTGGTACACCGGCGTTTGGAGCGGCTGGGGCGGCCCGCCAAATGACAAGGGTGGATTGTACAAAACCACGAACCGTGGCACGACTTGGACAAGGTTAAATGACTTGCACCGGGTCAGCGGCGGCTGGCTCAATCCGCTGAATGCCAACGAGTTGTATTTCACGACCGAGGTCGAAGGACTTTGGCATTCCACAAATATCAATGCTGCCGTGCCCACGTTTTCGCAAGTTCCGGGCTATGCTTTTCGCCATCCAAAACGCGTTTTTTTCAACCCTTTCAAACCTGCGGAAATGTGGGTCACGTCGTTCGGCAACGGCATCCGCGTCGGCTCGAACGCGACTTGCGCGGCTCCCGCGACGGCCTGGACATCGGCAGTTCCCGGCCAACCGACGGCGCGGAAAATTTCGTGGGCGCACGTTTTCGGCTCGGTTTCTTACCAAATGCGCTATCGTTTGACCGGTACGACGGCTTGGACGACTGTCAGCACGACGGTCAATTATCATACTTTGGCGGGTTTGTCGGCTGGGCAAAATTATCAATTTCAGGTGCGGGCAAAATGCAGCAGCGGGTCGTTCACCCCTTTTTCCCCGATTTACAATTTCGGAGTGCCTGCGGCTGCGGCTGTTCGAGATTTGGAATTTGAAAATGCCAATTTGCAAATCACGCCCAATCCTGCGGGCGAAAAAACGACCTTGAATTTTGGAGGCTCGAAGCCTCGCTCCGTCGTGATTTCGGATGTTTCGGGGCGTGTTTTTTATCGGTCGGAAAATATTGATTTACAAATTCAATTGGAAGTAAAAGATTGGCCGACAGGTGTTTACATGGTTTTGGTAGAATTTGAAAATGGGCTGCGGGCGCAGGGAAGGTTGGTTCGTGTGGATTGAAAAAACTGGGTAATAATTGGAACGCGGATTAAACGGATTGGACAGATTTACACGGATTTTTTCTTTAAAAATAGAAGAAAAATCCGTGTAAATCTGTCCAATCCGTTTAATCCGCGTTCCAATTATTACCCAGTTTAAATATCAAAACCAACCTTTCCGTCGGCTCGACGACCGACCGCCGATGCCCAAAACACCCAACAATCCCCTCGTCAATTCTCGCGCCACTGTCCGCCCGATCTGCCGGGTGAGTGGATTTTTGAGTGTTTTTTCAATGAAATTATCTTCCTCTTTTCCGTTCGATTTTTTCTCGTCGGCAGGCGCGGATTGGATTTTTTCAGTCAAAATTTCGTAGGCACTTTCGCGGTCAATCACTTGATTGTATTTGCGGACGAGGTGCGAATTTTTCAAAATTTCATCAATTTCAGTCCCGGTCAACGTGTCCATCCGACTTTCGGGCGCGCGCAACATCGTGTGCGCGAGCGGAGTTGGGATGCCTTTTTCGTTCAAACCAGTGACGAACGCCTCGCCAATTCCGAGCGAAGTCAGCAGATTTTCGGTGTCGTAAAATTCGGTGATCGGGTAATTATCGGCGGCCAATTTGATGTCTTTTCGGTCGGCGGCGGTGAACGCCCGGAGCGCGTGCTGGATTTTCAAACCGAGTTGCGCGAGCACCGAACGCGGCACGTCGCCCGGATTTTGGGTGATAAAAAACACGCCGACGCCTTTCGAGCGGATCAATTTGATGATGGTTTCGATTTGTTGGAGCAGCGCGTCGCTCGCTTCCTGAAAAACGAGGTGCGCCTCGTCGATAAAAATGCACAATTTCGGTTGCTCCAAATCGCCTTCCTCCGGGAACGAGGCATAAATTTCGGCCAACATTTGCAACATAAAAGTGCTGAAAAGTTTCGGTCGGTCCTGGATATCTGACAGCCGAACGATGTGCAATATGCCGCGCCCGTTTTCATCCAACCGGCACAAATCTTCGACCTCGAAACTCGCCTCGCCGAAAAAAACCTCCGCGCCCTGCTGTTCCAATTCGACCACTTTTCGGATAATCGTCCCGGCGGTCATGCTCGAAAATTGGCCATATTCGGCTTCGATGGCGTCTTTTCCCTCGTTTCCGAGGAATTGGAGCACTTTTTTGAAATCTTTCAAATCCAAAATCGGCAGTCGGTTGTCGTCGGCATATTTGAAAACGAGGGCAACCACGCCGCCCTGCGTGTCGTTCAAACCCAAAATCCGGGAAAAAAGAACGGGGCCAAATTCGGTCACCGTCGCCCGCAGCCGTGCGCCTTTTTCTTTTGAAAGACTTAAAAATTCGGTTGAATTTCCACCGGGCATCCATCGGATTCCGATTTTTTGGGCGCGTTCCTCGACTTTTGGATTGGCAATTTCGCCGGGCAACGCCACGCCGGACAGGTCGCCTTTTATGTCCATCAAAAGTGAAGAAATACCGTTCGAAGCCAGTTGTTCGGCCAAAACTTGGAGCGTTTTGGTTTTGCCAGTTCCTGTCGCCCCGGCAATCAAACCGTGTCGGTTGAAGGTGCGGAGCGGTATTTTTACTTGCAGATTTTCGATGACTTCGCCGTCGAGCATCGCCGCACCGAGTACGATTGAATTGCCTGAAAAGTGGTAACCGGACTGGATTTGAGCGATGAAATTTTCCTTTTTTGCCATTTTGAATTTGAAATTTGACGGCAAAGAAATTACGTTTCTCCCAAATTGTGTTTAAAATAAACGGTTTGTCATTCAGTAGGAATCCGTCTCAACCCAAAAACTGGATTGGGACGGATTCCTACTGAATGACAAACTGCTTCGGGAATTGAAAGACAGATTTAGAAAAGACATTTTTACAAAAAATGTTTTTTCAAAAATTTCAAAACCATCGCGTTTGCCTCCGGCGAGATTTTCATTTTCAAAACAAAAAAAACATAAACCACCGCAAAAAAACCGGAGTCCAAAAAAATATCCAACCACGCCGACCCTGATTTTGGCAAAAAAGAAAAGAGAAAATAAATGCCCACCGCGCCGCCGATTGTCAGCAAAGTTTTCCCGGAAAATGGTTGGAGTTTGAATTTTACCCAGACCAAAATGAGTGTCAAAAAATTATAAAAAAACACCGAAAAGCAGGTGGCGACCGCCGCACCGACAATCCCGATTTTTGGGATCAGCCAAAGATTTAAAAAAATGGTGAGCACGGCGGTCAGCCCGAGCGAGCCGAGCGACCAGGCGTAATATTTTGAATAATAAATGATGTTGTTGTTCAGCCCGGTGGCCATTTCGATGAGCCGGGCGAGGCCAATGAAAAAGAAAACCCACCGTGCCTCGGCCAATTTTTCGCCGTTCGGCAAAACGAGCAGCAGGTTTTCAAAAGAAATCCAAATTGAAAAAAACAAAAGCAGCCCGGCAGCGAGCAAATTGATGCTGACTTGGCGGTACAATTTTCCCAATTCTTCAAAATTTCCATCGTGCAAATGTTTTGCAACGGTCGAAGTGCTGGCCGAATAAATGCCTTTTGTTGGGATTTCGATGACGGCGGCGATTTGCAGGGCGATGGCAAAAACGCCCAAATTCAATGCATCTTTAAATGTTCCGACCATCAAAGTGTCCACTTTTGCCGCAACGAGCAAGGCCAAACCGGCAAAAGTCCCGAACGCGGCGTACCGCAACATTTCTTTTTTCAGGTCGGGCGTGATGAAATTTTGGAAATTTCCCCACTGCCATGCCTCGATTTTTTTCAGGTAAATTATCAAACCAAAAAAAACAAAAGCACCGTGCGCGACCAAAAACCAGCAAGCCGAGCGGAGAGAAAACCAGTTTTGCCAAACCGAAAAAAGCAAAATCGGCAGCACGATTTTTTGGGAAAAATCTATCAAAATCGTCGGGACGACGATCCGTTTAAAATTGGCCGAGTAATTAAAAAGGACTTGGTTGAAGACATAAAAAAACGCGACGGGCGCGATGAACGGCAGGAATTCGGCGAGTTTTGGCGATTTTTCGAGGTAGTAATTTTCGATTTTTCCCCAAAAAATAAAGGCAAGCGTTCCAAAAAATAGCAATCCAAGGAGTGTCAAACCGAGAATCAGTGGCAAAAAACCGTGGTGTTTTTCTTTTTTGTTTTCAAATTTTGGGAAAAAACGGTTGGTCAAAGTGTTCGCTCCGAGTGCCAGCAGCGGCAAAAAAACAACCCCCGTGTCGAGGAGAAAACGCATCGTGCCGTTTGCTTCCAAAACACGGGGGTAAATAAATAGGGTGCTCAACGTGCCGATGGCAAGACCGGCCAAATTGACTATCGAATACTTGATGGACTGACGTTGGATGACGCCCATTTCTTAAAAAGGTTTAGAAGGTTTAGCGAGGTTTAGAAGGTTTAGAAGCTTGATAATCAATGGCTAAACCTTCTAAACCTCTCTAAACTTTCTAAACTACTCAATGACGCACAATTTTTTAATGACCGAACCTTTTGCCGTCTGCAAAATAACGTGGTAAATCCCTGCGGCGAGTTCGTTGGTTTCGATGTCGAAGGTGTTCGAGCCGTTGGCAAGGCGCGCAGGTTTTGTCCAAAGCGTTTTTCCATTCATGTCCAAAAGTTGTAGCGTCGCATCCAAATTGATGGATGATTCGACGACAATTTGGGCGGGCAAACCGGCGGCGATCGGGTTTGGCATCAAATCAATTGAAGCGACACGTTCGAGGTCGTTGGTTGCGGAAAGATTGACGGTTTTGAAAACACCAATTTGGTAGTTTTTATTCGGTTGGCACAAATCCCAACGACTGTATGCCCGCACGCGCCAAGTGATAAATCGGTTGTTCGGAATGCCGCCGTTCAGAGTCAGGCTTGTTTCTCCGTAAACCATTTTCGATATCAAAGTAAACGGAAAACTGGCGGACAACGAAATCTCCACAAAGTAATAATCGGCACCTGCGACGGGCTCCCAATTGAGCGTTACATGATTATATTGAGCCGTTTGGGAGTCAATCGGGCTGGTCAAATTGACCCTTTCATCGTCATTTATCATCGGACCTTGCTCCCATTCTGTTAAATACGAAAGGTGTTCGGTGTATAAATTGGTGCGCATCGCTTCGTATTGTTCCGCCGAAAAACGGCTGGCACATTCATCATAGGAATAACTCATGTACAAAGTAGCGTCGGCACGAAATTCAACGCCGTTCGGGTCAGTTAACAAAGAATAACTTTCACGATTGGCATCGCATTGCCAACGATTGCTGATGTAATCCGGGCGGGTATCGCAAAAATAATCGCCAGCGTCGTAGCAATTTGAACTGTCCATTTTTTCAACATTTGCCCAGCCAATGGTTTCAGGTGCAGGGCTTCCATTTGGAAAATTTTCGCCTTCCCAACCCAAAAATGGATGCGGCAATGAAAAATGATGCCCAGCTTCGTGCGCCCAAGTCGAGTTGCCGACGGCAGAACAGCCCTTGCCCAAAACGATGGCGTCGTACCAAGAATATCCGCAATTTCCGGCGGGATCGTCCACGACATAGGCATTCAAACGGTCGGGCAAATTGCTGGTTTCAATCATTTCCGCGCCGCCGTCCCAATCGTGTTTGAACCATTTTGTATTGTTATGATAAACAAATGGTTCGTCGGGATGCAAATAATATTGGATAAAACCGGGGCGGTATTGCTCGTTCATTTCACAAACCGCCCGCATCGCATCAATCACCCGAAAATAGTTCGACCCGGCATCGGTTCCAACCAAATGGACGGTCACCGGGACAAAAAGCCAAGTCGTGTCCGCACCGCGTTCGGTGTCGTGGATAAATGATTCGCGGTAATTCCGGTACCAATCGAGCCATTCTGAATGGCCGACGTAGCCGCAACCGCCCAAATTTGTAACCGGATGTGGCTGCTGTGCCGATATCGAAAAGGCAAAAAAGAGCGCAGGTAGGATTAGTAATTTTTTCAATTTCATAAAAAAGTAGTAGTTGATTCAGTTGGAAATAGCAGGTTTGTTCTTTTTTGATAAGGCAAATGTCAGCAAACAGTTTCAAAACGACGGAAAGTTTTTTGGTCAAATGAAGGCAAATGCAGCGTTCCGTCAATTTTGGTTTTTCACGAAAAATTTCTTGTTTTGCGGTGACTTAAATTTTTACCGCCCGTCGAACGGGCAATTTTTTTTACATCAAAAATTCAAAAACAATGTTGAACGAACTTAAATCCTTCCTTTTTCGCGGCGATGTGCTTGCAATTGCAGTCGGTTTGATTATTGCCGGTGCTTTTAAAGACATCATTGACACTTTGATTGCTTCGGTGGTTATGCCAGTTTTGGGCATCATCACCGGGGGAATAAACCTTGCAGAAGACTTTAAATTTGGCGTAGGGGATGCCCAAATCAATGTCGGCGCAGTCATTCAAGCACTGATTTCATTTATCGCCATCGGGGTGATTCTGTTTTTTATCGTGCGTGCTGCGGGCAAGAAAACGGATGAAATCGCTTAAATTAATTGTCTGAATCAGAATTTACAGAATTTTAGAATTTGCAGAATGGCTGCAAATCCTGTAAATTCTAAAATTCTAAAATTCTGATTCAGACATTATATTTTGGGTTGAAAAGCAATTTGTGTTGCAAACTAACACCGCCAAAATTTATTAAAAGCCCTTTCGGAAAGTCGTAGGCTACGGTGTAATTTTTGGCTTGTGCCAGATGAACGTCTTCCAATTTGACCATGGCTTTAATTTCTACCACAACTTTGTTTTCCACCACAAAATCGGCTCGCCGCGTCCCGACTTTGTGTGCTTCGTAAAAAATATCGTGTTCTTGTTCACGTGAAAAACTCAATTTGGCTTTTTCAAATTCAATTGCCAAACATCGCTGATAAATTACTTCTTGAAATCCGGGGCCAAGTGTGTTGTGGACTTTCATGGCACAACCAATAATTGTGTAGGTGAGTTCTTCTTTTTGCATAATAGTATATTTTTAAAAATGTTTGAATCAGAATTTACAGAATTTTAGAATTTGCAATATTAGCCACAATTCTGAAAATTCTAAAATTTTGTAAATTCTGATTTGAACATTTTTAAAAATGCGAAATCGTGCAATTCTGTAAATTATAAAATTCCACAAATTCTGATTCAAACATTTTTTTGCGGAAAAACCTTTTCAATCAACCACCCCAAACCCATCACCATGAAACAGCCCAAGGGATTGTACCATAAATAATAGTCTCGGTTGACTCCAAAAAACAAGGACAAAATGACGGCTTGCGAAATAATCGCCGCCACAAAAACAGCATTTCCTTTTACACTTTTGACAAAAAACGCGGTGAAAAATATCCCCAAAATGGTTCCGTAAAAAACCGAACCAATCATGTTGACGGCTTGAATCAGGTTTTCAAAAAGGTCGGCCTGCAAGGCAAAAAGCACAATGAAAATGCCCCACAAAACCGTCGCCCACCGCGAAACTTTGAGATAATGCAGATCACTTTGGTTTTTGACAAATGACCTTCGGTAAATATCCGAGACAGTCGTGGCCGAAAGTGCCGAAAGTTCGGAAGCCGTCGTCGACCAAGAGGCACAAAAAATCATGGCGAGAATCAGCCCAATCAACCCGGCGGGCAGGTTTTTCAGTACAAAATTGATAAAAACAAAGTCTTTGTCGTTCGTGTCGAGCGAGGCGTCAGTTTTTGAAATCAGCGTGGCGGCTTCTTTTCGGAGGTCGGCGCGTTGGTCTTCGAAGTTTTTTAAATCATTTTTTGCGTCAGCGATTTTGGTCGGGTCTTCATTTTTCAAAGCCAAAGTCAGGTCGGACAAGGTGTTTTGTTTCAACAAAAAAATGCTGTCGTTGCGGTTTTCGAGGTTTTTAAAATCACTGGCCTGCGCCGAATTTTCAACGATGGCGCGATTGTGCTGGTTAAAATGCAGCGGCATCGGGTTGAATTGGTAAAAAACATAGACCATCAAACCGACCGACAAAACCAAAAACTGCATCGGGATTTTTACAAAACCATTGAAAAGCAGCCCAAATTGGCTTTCTTTCAAACTCCGCCCCGACAAATACCGGCCAACTTGGCTTTGGTCAGTCCCAAAATAGGACAAAAACAAAAAGGTCGCGCCCAAAACCCCCGACCAAAAGTTGTATTTTTCTTTTAAATTAAAATCAAAATCAACGACCTGCGATTTGCCGGTGGCCGAGGCGATTTGCCACGCGCCGCCCAGATCCACGCCCTGCGGAAGCTTGTATAAAACGATAAAAAACGCGGTAATCAAACCCAGCAACATGACCGTCATTTGCAATTCTTGGGTTTTTGAAACTGCCGTGCTGCCGCCCGTTGTCGTGTAAATGATGACAAAAACGACCATCAAAATATTGGTCAAAGCCAAATCCCAACCAAAAATCAAACTAAAAACAATGCTCGGCGCATAAATACTGATGGCCGCCGCGACGCCTCGTTGAATCAAAAAAAGCACGGCGGTTACCGTCCGCATCCGCAAATCGAAACGCTGTTCTAGGTACTCGTAGGCCGTGGTGATTTTAAGTTTGTAATAAATCGGGACGATAAAAATGGCTAAAAAAACCATCGCGATTGGCATCCCGAAATAAAACTGGACGAATTTCATCCCGTCGGCAAACGCCTGACCGGGCGTCGAAATAAAAGTGATCGCGCTGGCTTGGGTGGACATGATGCTCAGGCCGATCGTCCACCAACGCAGGTCGTGGTTACCTTGCAAAAAATTGTCGGTGCTTTTGACCCGGCGGGTCGCCCAAATGCCGTAGGCAAGGATGAAAAATAGGGTTCCGAGGAGAATGATCCAGTCGAGAAGGTGCATTTTTTAACTATGAACTATAAACGATAAACTATGAACGGTAAACTTTTAACCTCGTGAAAAACAGTGAATGCTCGTGGTTTACTGTTCTCATAGTTAAAAATTTTATCCAAGAGAAAGAAACATGACGACGGCAAGAACCACCAAAATAATGAAAATCCAAATCATAAACCGACCAGAATCCGAGCGATAGACATTATATAACAGTTCCATCAGGTTGCGCCAATCGTAGTTTCTGGCGGCTGGTTCGTGGACGAAGACAAAATATTTTCTCAAACCTTTTCGGGTTTGGTCGCCGTGTTTTTGGAGGATAAAAAAATCTGGGTTGAGAAAAGCGAGGTCGAAAAGTTCACTTTTTCCGCCCATTTCGAGGATCATGGAATTTTCGGCACCGAGATGCCGCCACCTGCCGGGTATGATATTTCCGTCAACCGCAAGCAGATATTCACCCGTTTCAGAAAAAACATGCAAGATGGATTCGTGAAATCCAGCGTCGTCGCGGACTTCCTTCCAGCGACGGTTGTACCAAAAACTATGTTCGCGCAGGTCTTCGCTGTACGGTTGGACGTGTTGCAAAATGTAATCAACATGCTCGTCGAGGTTGCCGAGGTCCTTCGGCAACTCGTCGGAAAAAGCCTTTGCGAGGTCGTTGAGAAATGGGATATTTAAAGCCATTTGTGGAGTGCTGTGGTGTTTCGGGGGCGAAAGTCGGAAAATTAGTTGAAATGAACGGATGGCTATTTTGAAAAATTGATGAGGTGAAATTTTGAATCAAATTTTTTGTTTTATATTTTTTCCGATATATCATTTCAAAGAAAGAACAATTTTGTAAAATAAAAATGCAATGGGCGAGGGTACACCATCAGCAAGGTTGTGCTACGTTTGCCTTGACTTTCTTGAAAATAGATGAAGTTGATTACCGATTACCTGATTTTGTAAGGAAACACAAATTGCCTGAATGCTGAAATAGCAACCAACCGAACCGATTTTTACAGCACAATCATGAATAGAAATGAAATTCCCACACCAAAGTTTGAATGATTTGAACTACACTTCTTGCCTTCCCAAACGGGAATAGAAAGCCATAACTCACCCTCTTTTTTTTTTATTTAAATTTCTTTTGAAATGAAAGAACGTTTTAAAAACTTCGCCATGCTTCGCCATGCTTCGCCATGCTTCGCCATGCTTCGCCATGCTTCGCCATGCTTCGCCATGCTTCGCCATGCTTCGCCATGCTTCTGACCTTTTTTGTTAATTCGGTAGCCTTTTCTCAGAGTTTCTGCGGCACCTCTACTGGTGCTGGCTCAATTGGGCAGATTAACGGTGCCATTACTTCATCTACCGACGAGCCCATCTATTTGAGAATTTATGTCCATTCGATTGGAAATGGTGGCGGTTCGGATTTTCCTTCTGATGAGGAAATAAAACAGTCCATCAATACCAAATCTTGGGCAAGAAGTATTGCAACACTTTATGGTAGGCATTTCCCGGTTGAAATTGAGTTCCCAATTATTGAGAGGGGACAGCCCACAATTTCAGAAAGTCTAAATGAAACTTGGCTAAAAGTTCAGCCCAACCCAGCGAGAGACTTTGTCATTTTCTCGCTTTCTCTGTCAGACGTAGCCGTTGATGTGTCCATTTATATCTACGATATAAATGGAAAATTACTCGTTTGTCAAAAAGGGCTTGACAGGGACGCTGTTTTCGAATGGAATTGTGAAAGAAACCCATCGGGGATTTATTTCTACAAATTGGCATCCAACTCTAATTTCTACGAAAGCGGAAAAATCCTTTTAAATAAATAAAAAAAATTATTCATCAGCCCCATAGGCAACTTATGTTGTCTATGGGGCTTTAACTTTTTATGCCATGCGGTGTATAATTCTTTGTTTATTTCTCCCAATTTTCACTCCCACATATGGACAATTTGGCTTCAATAAATCTTACGACCTGAACAAATTAGGATTAACATTTAACAGTATGGAATTGTCCAATGATACATTGTTTTTTTATACAAATTCAGGCGATTCTGCGACTTTAAAATGGGGAATGGGTCTTACATTAATGGATACATTTGGAAATGTTATTGTCCACAAACCTTATCTGGACAGTCTCGGTGACAATGTCGTATCTACATACCCTTTAAGTTTGGTTAAACTTTCCAATGGAACTGGCTACGCGGCAGTAGGTCAATATTTCCAGAGAGAGGGGTTTTTGGCTAAATTTGACAATTTGGGAAATTTGGTACATTTTCACGAGTATTCCGATAGCACTTCCGTGCATCAAAAAATGCGGCAAATAATAGAAATAGAAGATGGTTTTTTAATTGGTGGTTCTGAGGATGATGGCCATCTTAATGTATTTATTCTGAAAGTTGATTTCAATGGAAAAATGCAATGGAAAAAAAGGTACGGCAGGTGGGACAAGGCCAATTTATTTGGGAACATTTTTATACTGAACAACAATGAATATGTGATTGGGGGCGGAACGACCATAAGCACGTCCCAAACTCAATTTATCAAAAATACGAGCAGGATTTATGCCATTGACAGCCTCGGAAACCTAAAATGGGAGTGGGAGACACCACCTTCTTTGGAAGAAGGTGGCGTTGGAAACATATCACTTAACGACGATGGCGATTGGGCCTATCGAAGTGGTCGGGGTTGGTACAACCCAAGTTTTAATGAAATTTGGCGACAACCTACCTTCATCATTCGGGACAAAGATTTCAACTTAATAAAAAGGGACACCTTCGGAAAGGCAGATTTTTTCGTCAATGGTTTTAATAACACTTTGATGTTGCGTGATGGGGGCTGTTTGGCACTCGGTGGCCAGCCTGTTAAATATACCACGCCACCGCCACTTACTCCGCCCGGCTATAATGCTTTGGCTGGTTGGCTGTTGCGGTTGGACAAAAACAACGAAGAAGTTTGGAGCAGGGTGGATACGGCATTTTGGAGTACAAAAAGCGGTTCTTACAATTATTACGTTGATGCAGTTGAATTACCAAGCGGCAGCATTGTCGCTTGCGGAATCAGCAGAACCGAAGAACCCAACCCCAAAGATTGGGGCTGGGTAATCAAAGTAAGCAAAGATGGCTGTATTGACACCCTATTTTGTCATCCTGTGGATGCGGTGTCAATTGAAAATTTGAACGGCAAAACAAGAGTTTATCCCAACCCTACCCAGTCAATCATCAATATTGAAAATGAAAAAATTGACAGTTGGGATAGAATTGAAATATTAAATTCAATTGGGCAAACAGTAAAATTGATAAACAAACCGGATAAAAGCCAAATTGATTTGACTGGTTTTGAGGACGGTATTTATTTTTTAAGGTTGATTAAATCAGGTAGGTCATTAACTAAAAAGGTGATTAAAAACCACTAAAATCTGGGGATTGTAAAATAGTAAGTTTAGTTTGGCAATTTGGAAACAGATTTCCTACCTTCGCCGCCGTTTTCAAGAAAAGGTCATAAAAAAATTTATAAAATAAAATGGAAGTAATTGCAATTCAAGGCCACGCCAAAGCAAAGTCCGGCAAAGAAGAAGCGAAAAGAATTCGCCGGAACGGGCATGTCCCTTGTGTTATGTACAAAAGCGGTGGCGGTCCTGCCATCCAATTTACAGCGGAGTCTACCGCATTCCGTCATTTGGTCTACACACCAGACTTCAAATTGGCTGAAATCAATCTCGATGGTACTTCGCACCGTTGCATTTTGAAAGAAATACAATTTCACCCGGTTTCGGATGCGGTGATTCACCTCGATTTTCTGGAAGTCGTTCCGGGCGTTAAATTCAAAGTCAACGTGCCGCTGCGTTTCGTGGGCAGTTCGCCAGGCGTGAAAGGTGGTGGAAAATTCCTCGCCAAATTGCGCAACATCAAAATTTTGACGACGCCCGAAAATCTCGTGGACAGCATGACCATCGATATTTCAGGAATGGAACTCGGCGGTACGATTCGTGTCCGCGATATTCAATTTGCTGATGGAGTCGATGTGCTGAATCCACCTGCAGTTCCGGTGGCTTCGGTTGAAATCCCACGTGCACTTCGTGGAGCAAAAGCCTAAGTTTTTATGAAGAATTATGAATGATAAATGTTGAATCATTGACAATTCTTAATTTTTTAGGTTACTAAAAAAAGGTTTTCGGAGCAATCCGAAAACCTTTTTTTGTTTACTTTTAAAAATTAGAGAAGACTGTGGCTTTTTATTTTCCAAAAACGAGTTGATAAAACATTTGTAAACCCAAAAAACAAAAAATCAAGCCCACAAAAATATTTGCCCAACGGGCTGCGGTGTCAGATTTTTCGATAATTTTTTTACCCAAAAAAGCATATCCAGAAAGAATCAGAAACGTGCCAACCATCACACCAATTGAAAGTGTAATTGAGGTTAAAAAATTATTGTCCAATAAATTTTGCCCGCGCAACCAACCACAATAAAATATCCAATAAGGAATAGCCAATAAATTAAAAACACTCACCGCCACGCCTTTTAAAAAATCAGTTTTATCAGTTTGTTCGGTTTTAACGTGGATAGAAATTGGCTTTGCAAACAATAGAAAATATAAACCCAACGATAGAAAAACAGGTGCGGAAATCATTTTAAACCAGATAACAACTGTTGGGTTTTGGATAAACCAGTTCGTAAAATTAACCGCAATAAAAGCTTGTATAAATTCAATAACTGCCGCACCCGCTGACATTATTATTCCTGCTAAAAATCCTTTCCGCATTGCATGTTGTGCAACCGATAAACTGATTAGTCCCGGTGGCAAAGATCCGATTACACTCAACACCATTCCGGATAGAAAAACATACATTTATACAAGGAATTTATAGAAATACAAAAAAAATCGGGCATCTCGGAATACCCGAAATGCCCGATAATTGGTTATTGGGTATTGGGTAATTAGTTATTGGTTATTGGGAAAATGGTAATTAGAAATCAGCAAACTGAACCAGTTTTCCAATAACTAATTTCTCAATAACTAGTTCCCTAATTTCCCAATAACTAATTCCCCAATTCCCTAATTCCCCAATAACCAATTCCCCAGTAACTAAATTACATCATATCCATCCCACCCATTCCCGGGTGTCCGCCGCCGCCTTGCGATTTTCTCTCCGGTTTATCGCTGATAACACAATCTGTCATCAAAACCATGCCTGCGATAGACGCCGCATTTTCCAAAGCAACACGCGCAACTTTTGTTGGGTCAATGATGCCAGCCATTTTCAAATCTTCATATTTGTCCGTGCGTGCATTGTAGCCATAAGCGCCTTTGCCGTTGTAAACTTGTTGGTAAACCACCGAACCGTCCACGCCAGAATTTTCTGCGATGATTCGGATAGGCGATTCGAGCGATTTTTTAATGATGTTGATACCGATGGTTTCGTCTTCGTTCGCGCCTTTCAAATTTTTCAAAACGGCAATCGAACGCACCAAAGCCACACCGCCACCTGCAACAATCCCTTCCTCGATGGCAGCCCGAGTGGCGTGCAAAGCATCGTCCACACGGTCTTTTTTCTCTTTCATTTCAACTTCGGTGGCTGCGCCGACGTACAAAACCGCCACGCCACCTGCCAATTTTGCAAGGCGTTCCTGCAATTTTTCGCGGTCGTAATCGCTCGTCGTGCCTTCGATTTGTTGTTTGATTTGACCAATCCGTGATTTGATAGTTTCTGCAATTCCTTTGCCCCCGACCACGGTTGTGTTGTCTTTGTCCACCGTCACCCGTTCGCACGAACCGAGATGTTCGAGGCCGGTATTTTCCAATTTATAACCTTGCTCTTCGCTGATGACCGTGCCTCCGGTGAGGATGGCGATATCTTCCAACATCGCTTTTCTGCGGTCGCCGAAACCAGGTGCTTTCACCGCAACCACTTTCAAACCAGCCCGCAAACGGTTCACCACCAAAACACCAAGTGCTTGAGAATCAACGTCTTCGGCAATAATCAGGAGCGGACGGCCAGTTTGCAAAGTCTTTTCCAAAACCGGGATGAACTCCTGCATGTTGCTGATTTTCTTGTCAGTAATCAACAAATATGGGTTCTCGTATTCGGCCTGCATTTTCTCCGCGTCGGTAATAAAATATGGGCTGAGATAGCCGCGGTCGAACTGCATCCCGATCACTTCTTCCACATAAGTATCCATGCCTTTCGCCTCTTCGACCGTGATAACACCATCTTTGGAAACGCGGCGCATGGCATCGGCAATCAATTTTCCGATTTCTTCGTCATTGTTTGCCGAAATCGCTGCGACTTGTTGAATTTTATCAAAATCATCGCCGATTTTCTCGGTCTGATTTTTCAAATCTTCCACCACCGCACGGACTGCTTTTTCCATTCCGCGTTTCAAATCCATTGGATTTGCGCCGGCAGCCACACTTTTCAAACCTGCCGTGACCATCGCTTGCGCCAAAACAGTGGCAGTCGTCGTTCCATCGCCCGCCGCGTCGGCAGTTTTGGAAGCCACTTCTTTCACCATTTGCGCGCCCATATTTTCGATTGGGTCTTCCAATTCGACCTCTTTTGCCACCGTCACGCCGTCTTTTGTTACTTGCGGTGCGCCGAAAGATTTTTGAATAACCACGTTCCGGCCTTTTGGACCGAGGGTTACTTTTACTGCATTTGCCAATGCATCAATGCCCGTTTTGAGTTTTTCGCGGGCGTCTCTGTCAAAGCTGATTTGCTTAGCCATACTATTTTTTTAAAAAATTTAGAGAATTGGGAAATGTGCGAAACATATGATTTTCACACTTTTAGATTTTGGCGGAAGTTTTGAGGAAAGTGATTTTTAGGTTTTTTGAGAAAAATTAGAGGATGCACAAAATTTCCTCTTCGCGCATGATGATGTAATCAACCCCTTCGTGGCTGATTTCTTGGCCGGAATATTTACCATATAATACGGTATCACCTTTTTTGACCGTCGGTTTTTGGTCAGTTTTGCCCGGGCCGACTGCCACCACTTCACCACGTTGCGGCTTTTCTTTGGCAGTGTCTGGGATAATCAATCCTCCGGAAGTTTTCTCCTCTGCCGGAGCAGGTTTGATAATCACTCGGTCTGCGATTGGTTTCATAAAATAGTACTATTTAATTTGAGTTAAAAAAATTGTTGTTCGATGCTTCAAAATATAATTTTGAAAAAGGGTAACATCAGACATTATGCCAACCAAAAATGGCTGACATATTTTCAGAAAACAGGACAATGTTTTGGGCAGTGTGTCAGGTAATTGGAAATTTGGTTGACATTTTGTCGGGCAGTGTCGGCTGCAAACCGCCAAAGTTGATTGTTAAAATTTTTAAATTTCCACCGCCGGATGTTCGTCCAACCGTCCGATTTGTGCTTATCATTGCAGCCGAAAAATAGAAAAATCAACCATAAACATCCATTCCTAAATATGCTTCGAGGAACAGATATTCTTTGTGCTGGCGAACTTTTAGTTGACTTTATCACCGCTGATTTTGTCCAAACTTTGGACGAAGCCGTGAATTTTGTGCGTGTCCCCGGCGGCAGTCCCGCCAATTTGGCGATGAACATGGCTCGATTGGGCAAAAAATCGGTGCTCGCAGCGACAGTCGGAAATGACGACATGGGCGGCGTTTTGAAAAATTATGTGTCTCGCTTGGGGGTCGATATTTCAAATGTCATGCAAGTTGACGAGGCCACGACTATTATTTTGGTGACCCGCTCGGCGCAAACTTCCAATTTTCAACCGTATCGGGCTGCGGATTTTATCCTTTCAATCCGCCAATTTCCGTACACCCGGTTCGCTGATATTTCCCTTTTTCACACGACCTGTTTTGCGTTGAGCAAAAAACCGGCGCAGGACACGCTCCTCGAAGCCGCCGAAAAAGCGCAACGTGCGGGTGTCCAATTGAGTTTAGATGTGAATTATTCTGAAAAAATCTGGCCAAATCGCCGCGACGCACAGCGAATTATTACAGAATATTGCCGAATGGGCTCGTTGGTAAAAGTGAGCGAGGTCGATTGGCACCGGTTGTTCGGCGAACCGCACAACTCGCCCGAGGCCGTTATTGAACATTTTTTGATGTCGGGCGCGAAAGAAGTTTGTTTCACACTCGGCGGCGAAGGGCTTTGGGTGGCAAATGACAAGGAAAAACATTTCATCCCCGCTCGTCCGGTAGAAGTTTTGGACACAACGGGTGCGGGCGATGCTTTTTGGGCGGGTTATTTGACGGCACGTTTGGATGGAAAAAAATTGAAAGATTGTGCGCTCGCCGGACGAAAAATGGCCGAAACGAAACTTTTGTATTTTGGGCCATTGCCCGATCGGGTGGATGTAGATTCCATTTATTCGGATTTAGAAGGTTGAGTTTTTCAGGGAAAAACCACTAATTTTGTTAAAAAAATTCGAAAAATGAAGACTGTTTTAAATATCCAAGCCCAAGATTTAGACCACGCTTTGGTTGACGATTTGAAAATTCAGTTCGGTAAAGCCAAAGTGGAAATTCGAGTCCATGACATTCCGGATGCTGCTGGGATGTTGACCGAAAATGACTTTTGGACTTTGATTTCCGAGTTGGATGGGTCAAAAAATAATCGGGAAGCGGTCATCGAACCAGTCGTCGAAGCACTTTCAAAAATGCCAGTGGCCAATATTTACCAATTTCAAGACCTACTTTCTGAAAAACTATGGAATTTGGATACCCGCGCCCACGCTGCGGTTTTTCCGGAAGATGAAATTTCAGTGGATGATTTTTTGTATGCTCGCTGCGCGGTTGTGTCCGATGGCAAAAAATTTTACCAAAAAGTTTTGTCCAATCCGCAGGAAATGCCGGTGAATTCCACTTTTTCACCCCTGCTGCAACTGGCGAAAAAGGCATACGAACGAAAAACAGGAAGAAAAATGACCATTGTTCCGGCGTTCAATTTTGAGAGTTTTAGCAATCAAGACGGTTGGAAGTGAATGAATTTCCCCATTTAATAACGTGTGAAAAATAACTTGTGAAGTTTGGAGAAATTTGTTGGCGAGGACGCCAACAAAGGCAAGTGCTTGATTATTAACGAATTGCCGTTGTTGGCGTCCTCGCCAACAACCTGTTTTTTGGAATCAAAATCACAACAACTTATTTTTTACACGTTCCTTAAAAACATGGCACTCAACCGAAATTCAAATGAAAATGACTCGTTGCACCATCATCTTTATGAAATTTGGGATAAAAAGGCAGACGAGTTATTCAAATATGGCATCAGCGACGACCCAATCGAAGCCGATGATTTATCTGACCGCATCCGAGACCAATTGTATTATTTAAACCTCTCCGCTGGTTGGATTCGGTACACTGCAAGTATCATTTTGACAAATATTTCCGGGCGGATTTTGGCAAAAAAAATTGAAGACGAACATATTGAAAACTACAAACAACAACACGGTCAACGGCCTCGCGGCAATCCGGCGCGCCGAAAATCAAAATTCGACTCCCTTTTTCCAGAAAATGATGGATAAATCTTCAATCAAAACGTCACCTGCAACATTTTTACCTCTTCTCCCCGTTTAATTTTCAACGGCGCAGATTCACCTTTTTGAAATTTTGAAAGGCCTTTCATGTAATCTTGGATATTTTTCACTTCAATATCGCCAAGACCCAAAATCACGTCTCCTTTTTGCAAACCCGCTTTTTCGCCAGGCCTGCCTGTCGTCACGCCATCCACATGAACGCCCTCGCCGTCCCAAACGTAATCTGGCATGATTCCCAAAGTCACTTTGAAACTCGGCGTGTCCTCTTTTTTGGTTTTTGTTTCCTGAAATTTCAGTTTTGGCGTTTCGTCCAAACGTTCCACCAGCCGCCGTGCAAAATCCAAAACCTCGACCACGCCGGGGAAATTAATTTTTTCAGTGTCGTCGCTCGGTTTGTGGTAATCCGAATGTTGACCCGTGAAAACAAACAAAACCGGGATGTTTTTCAAATAAAAAGACGTGTGGTCGCTTGGCCCGATGCCCGAACTGTCCAATTTGATGGTCAACCCATGCACCATATTTTTAATCGCAGGCACAAAATCGGGCGCAGTCCCGACGCCGCCGACCATCAATCTTTTCTCCGGATTCAGCCGCCCAATCATGTCCATATTCAACATGAAACTGGCTTTTGACAAATCGCGCGTCGGGTTTTCGGCAAATTTTTTCGAGCCAACCAAACCCAATTCCTCACCGGAAAAACACAAAAACAAGAAATTGTGGGCTTCCTTTTTTCCATTTTCCGAAAAATACCGAGCCAATTCCAGCACGCCCGCCGTGCCGGACGCATTGTCGTCCGCACCGTTGTGAATCATGCCTTCCGAGTTGGCTTCCAACGAGTTATGGTCGTGGCCGAGTCCGAGGTGGTCGTAATGTGCACCGATAATTATGGTGTTTTCCGCGCCGTTGTCCAAAAATGCCGCGACATTTTGGCTGTTCACGACCGGCGCGTCGGCAGCGATATTTCCGTGCGGGTCGGCTTTTTTGAAAGTAAAATGATGGAAAAACGAGCCGTCGTCGCCTGCCGGTTGCAAGCCGATTTTTTTGAATTTTTTGGCCAAAAATTTCGCGGCTTTCACTTCTTGTTTCGTGCCTGTGCCGCGTCCCTGCAATTTATCGGAAGCCAAAAACGTGATGTTTTCCCTCAAATTTTCGGTGGAAAAAACCGTAGACTGGGAAAACAGGTTTTCAGTTAAAACACTGAAAATCAATAAGATGAAGGTTGAAATTCTAAAATTAGTCATTGCTAAATATTGAAAATTTGTGGTGGCTGGCCTTGCGCCATTTCAATTTATTTTTTAAAAAAATCGTAAAAACTTAGGCAGCCTTGAACACTACCTGTTTGTGGTTGAAAATGGCGACTAAATTTAGGAATACATTCATTTTGTGCTTTCTGAGGGTGGAAACAAAAGCCTGAATTCGTGCAAAGTTTTCAGCCCCTTTGAAAGTA
>JANNMS010000081.1:0-12967 GCA_031398055.1 Saprospirales bacterium
TGTAAAAACTCGCGCCTGAAAACATAAAATCCCTTCGGGATTTGAGGAAAATGCCCTTGCTCTGAGCTATAAACATAGATTCCCTTCGGGAATGGATTTTAATGCGTTTGACCTGTTTCCCAATAACCAATTTCCCAATAACCAATTTCCCAATAACTAATAACCAATCTCCAAATTTATCTCCCGCGCCTGCCCGGAAAACGGGTGTTCTTCATTTTCCAAAATCTTTTTGAGTAGTTTTTGAACGCCTGTTTTGTCTTCCGGTTGGTTGGCGAGGTGGCAAAGCAGGCGATGCCATTCGGCATTGAATTGATAAATGGAGTCGCTTTTTTCGGATAAAACAGCAAAATCGCGCTCCGCCAGCCCCGTTTGACCATCGAGAAAAAGGGCGTGCGCCCGGAGCAGCCGCAATTGATCAACCTCTTCGGCAGTGCTTTTTTCCAAATTTTGCAGCATGGAAATGCATATTTTGAAACGCCCGGAATCGAATTCGGCGAGTGCTTTTTCAAAATCGTTCGACGGCAAATCGGAATCGCCCACGCCCCGCGTCATGCTGAAACCGCCCGGCAAACGATGAAAATCCAGCGCGAGGGCATACTGGTTTTTTGATTTTTCGGAAACGGTCGAGTTGGTATTTTTGGGTTTGGAAATGTTTGCGGCAATCGGTTTTGCGGCACTTTTTGGATTCGGCGGTTGCGTTGTTGGTTTTGGGTCGGGTGGGGGAGGTGTCGTTTTTTCGGGCAGGTTTTTTTGAAAAAAAGTATCCGGCGGTGTGGTTTTGATTTCCGGTTCGGGTGTTTTGGCGGGTGTGGTTTTTGGACTCGAAATGTCTGCCGGACTGATTTCGGTTTGATTTTTATTTTTCAAAAAATACAAACCGACCAGCCCAATCAATCCAAAAAACAAAAGCGACATCACCCAAATTCGCCGATTTCGAATTCGCCGGTTGGCTTCGATGGCCTCGCCGACACGTTGTCGGATTCGCAAAAATTGGAAACCGTCAAGGATTTTTCTTTCGGTTTCGAGTGTCACGCGGAGCGCGGGGTCGGCGGCGAGGCGGTTTTCAAAATCCGCCCGCGCCGCGCCGCGCATCTCACCGTTCAGGTATTTTTCAAATTCATTTTCCATTGTGAATAGGATATTTGGTCGTTGGGCATATTTCCAAAGCCCATTATTTTTCAATGTTGTATCAATTCGATTCTTGCCAATTCTCTCAATTTTTTCAGGCAGCCGCTGCGTTTGGTTTTCAAAGAATCGACGGAATGGAAGTTCGGCAACATTTTTTGCTCGATGATTTCTTCATCCGAAAACCCTTCGAGATAACGCAATCGTACTATTTTTTGACACGTTTCACCCAGTTTTTGTATCCAAATTTCCAGTTGTTCGGCTTGTTCTCGGCGATTCTCGTATTTCAAAAAGTCTTCGTCGGGAAGCGCAAAAAATTCTTCGTCGAATGCGGCGTAGGTTTTTCCGCGTTTGGTTCTGGCCAAATTTCCGGCCACTCGCCGCACGATTTCCAATAAATAAGTCAGGGGCGAAAAACCCTGAAAAACGTACTGTCCGTTCTGAATTTTCAACAAAAAAATCTCCAATGCTTCGATGAGCACATCTTCGGCCATGTCTTCGCGCAGCCCAACATTCATTGTCATTTGGAACGTCATGTGCCGTGCCCGCCATGCGAGGTGCTGAATCGCGGCAGTTTCCTGCCTTTTCAGTCCTTCAAAAAGGAGTTCTTCCGTTTTGTAAATTTTGGCAGAAGGTTGGTCAAATAAACCAAAGAGGTTTTTCCAAGATTTCATACTCGTTCAGGTTGGGATGTAAATTAATGAAACAAAGGTAAACGCAGTGCCTGAGATTTGCCAGCAGAGGACTTGCCATGAACCAATCAGAGCGTTTAATTTCGATATAAAATGCACTTTTTAACCCATCAAATCCGAGTGTGCTGCCCAAAAAGTGCTTTTTCCCGGACTTAAAAAAACATTATTTCAAATCCAATCAAACGGCAGGATTTAAAAACGTTTTCAAAAAGCATTTTCCCAAAAACCTTTGTTTTAAATCAAACTTTCCAAATTGCTCAAAATTTTTGTTTTGAGATCTGTTTCAAAACAAAAACCAGCCGGCATTTCTGACCTGGAAAAAAATCCAAAATCCAGGAAAAGCACGTTATGAAAATCAAGCAAAATCCTCAAAAATCAGCCAGCCGCCCGGCCAGCCAAACAGACACCGCCCGCGCCCCCCGGTCGTTCAGATGTGCCTCGTCCGACCAATTTGCAGGGTCGGAAAAAATGGAATGGGGCGGAAAAAGTACCTCCGCCGGAAAACCTTGAAAATAAGGGTCGGCAGGGTCGGGCGGGGGCGTGCCAAACTGCGGGAGGTACAAAAACACCAGCCGAACGCCGTTTTCCCGTGCCAAACGGGTCGCTTTTTCCAGCCAAAACTTCGGAAAAGCAGGCACAGAAACCGGCCGCGGCCGAGCCGCCGCCCCAATTTTTGCCTTGATTTGAGCCAAAAAATTGGGGTCGGCCACTGCCGGGCTTTCTCCGTAGCCAAATTTTCGCGCCAAAGCCACCGAATCGGCAGGCGGCGGCGGCACGATGCCCAGGCGCACTTTGAAATTCTGGATTCGGACATTTGTCGCGTGCCACCAGTCAGAAAGTAGGCGAGGGTGCAGCACCGTCGAATTGGCCAACAAGTCCTCCCGATCGGCGAGGTAGCCGAAAACTGGGTGGCTGAACCGGTCTTCCGCCTCCCGGATTTCCCAAAGCAGGGCCTCTGGCGGGCGGTGCGTTTTCAAAAATTCTTTGAAAAAAATGTAGGGCAAGTTGTTGCCCAGACGGCAGTAGCCAAAGTTGAGGGCTGTTTTGCCAGACCGGTTTTGCTTAAAAAATGCGTCGTGCAAAACCCGCTCGTCAATGGCCCGGATAGTGTGCGACGAGCCGACGAACAAAAAATCCGCGTCGTCAGACCGCTGCAACCGCTCCCAAATCCATTCGCCGTGCGCCATGCAATCGGTTTCGATGAAATGGAAATTTATCTTTTTGTCCATCGGCAGGACGAACAGCAGCGACAACGCGGCGAGGCAAATTGCCGCAAACAGGGTGATTTTTAAGGCAAATCGTTTCACTCAATTTTCTTTATCTTTTTTTCCGGGAGGAAATTTGCGGGGCTGACCACTTTTTTGTTTGTCCTTTTTTCCAATTTTCGCCGGGCATCGCCAGCAATTTGCCCACCGTCACGGGCTGCAATTTTGTTTTCGACAAAACCCTGCGGGTCGGTGGTTTGTACAATTTCCGTGGTCGCGGCCTCTCCGAGCATCGAAAAAATCAATTCGAGGTCGGTCATGTGGTCTCGGAGGTTTTGACTGGTGAGGTTTTTTAACTTTTTATGTTCGGAAGGAATCATGCCGAAAGTGGCCTTTGCGATTTCTGCGGTGAGGATCGAGTATTCTTTTTGTTCCCCGACGCCGTGATTTTTCCATTCGTCGGTCAATTCTTCGCGGATTGCAATGCTGCGCATCCGCCGTTCAATCCAATCTTCGGGATAGCCTTTGGCTTTGTAAAGTTCGCGGCTGCGTTGGATGCCCATTTCCGGGTTTTCCATTTCTTGGATGCGTTCAAAACCGACCTGCGAAAGCCACATTTTGAACGGTTCGGCTTTGGGCGAGGGGACGGATTGGACGATGCGCAGCACACCTTTCACATTTGCGGCCTGGATTTTTCGTTTCCTTCCATCGGCAGCCAACATTTCAACTAGGGGACAAATTGTCCCCCAGTTGATGTCCAATTGCGGGTCTCTTTTTCTTAGTTTTTTGATGTAATCTTTTACGTTTGAAGAATCGGTCAGAATTGCAACAACATCCTGAATTGAAAAATACCATTGTTGTTCCAATTCGCTCCAAACCGAACGGACGTGTTTTTCTTCAAAAAGTTTGATGTTTGCCATATCGTTTTTAATTGATTTTGGTGTGGCTCAAAACTACAAAAAGTTTTGTTTTTTTAAAAAACTATTTGTTTTTCAAAATATCTTTAAATCCAACCAAACGGCAGGATTTTAAAAAGCATTTCCCAAAACCCTTTGTTTTAAATCCACCTTTTTTACTCCAAAACCATTGCCTATCTTTGCCGTTTTTCAGGCTTTGCCTAAAATTTTTTGTTTTAAAATCTGTTTGAAAAATGGCCAACCTACCAATCGCAAACGAACCAATCACCAACAACCAAGTCATCGAAGTCATCGGCGCCCGCGTCCACAATTTGAAAAACGTGGACGTCCGCATCCCGCGAAATAAATTGGTGGTCATCACCGGGATTTCGGGCAGCGGCAAATCGTCGCTCGCGTTCGATACCATTTTTGCCGAAGGGCAGCGGCGTTTTATGGAAACGCTTTCGAGTTACGCCCGGCAATTTATCGGTGAAATGGAACGCCCCGACGTCGAGCAAATCACCGGTTTGTCGCCCGTCATTTCGATTGAACAAAAAACCACGGGGCGGAATCCGCGCTCGACCGTCGGCACCGTGACCGAAGTTTATGATTTTTTCCGCTTGCTTTTTGCCCGTGCCGGCGAGGCATATTCGCACACGACGGGCAAAAAAATGGTGAAATACACCGAAGAACAGATTTTGGAAGCCATTTCACAGCGGTTCGCCAGTCGGAAAATCGCGCTGCTCGCGCCCGTCGTGCGCTCGCGGAAAGGCCATTACCGCGAACTTTTCGAGCAAATCCGCAAGCAAGGCTACTCAAAAGTGCGGATTGACGGCGAGATCCTCGAAATCACGCCCGGCATGCAACTCGACCGGTACAAAATCCACGACATCGAAATCGTGGTGGACCGATTGAAAATCGGCGAAGACCCCAGCGAATCAACCCGGCTGGCCGATTCTGTGAAAATTGCGATGCGGGCGGGCGACGGGCTGCTGCAAGTTTTGGACATTGAAAAAAATGTGCTCGCAGCTTTTTCCCGGAATTTGATGTGCGAAGACACCGGAATCAGTTACGACGAGCCGTCGCCGAACACTTTTTCTTTCAATTCGCCTTACGGCATGTGCCCGCACTGCAAAGGTTTGGGTGAGGTGCACGAGGCCGACATGGCTTTGGTCGTGCCCGACGATTCGAAAAGTATCAACGAAATGGGCATCGCCCCGCTCGGCGAGGTGCGCGAAAGTTTTACGTTCAAACAACTTCGGGCGATTGGGAAAAAGTACAATTTTTCATTTTCAACCTCCGTCCGCGACATTCCAAAAGAGGCGATGAACGTGATTTTGAACGGCGGCGACGAGACTTTTAAAGTGGAAATGGGCAATTACGGCGGCGACGATTATGCCTATAATTTGGCGACCGAAGGCATTTTGAACATGCTAAAACGGATTTATGTCGAGTCAACTTCCGAACGGATGCGACAGTACGCCGAAGTTTTTATGAGCACTGGCGAATGCCCGGAATGCCACGGGACACGGCTGAAAAAGGAAAGTTTGTGGTTCAAAATTGGTGAAAAAAATATCTCCGAACTTTCAAAATTGGACTTGAACGAACTGCAAACCGCGCTGGCCGATGTCGAAAAAAACATGACCGAACGGCAGCGGGCGATAGCCAAAGATGTTTTGAAAGAAATCCGTTTTCGCCTCAAATTTTTGTTGCAGGTCGGCCTCGATTACCTCGCGCTCGACCGTCCGTCGCGCTCGCTTTCGGGCGGCGAAGGCCAGCGGATTCGCTTGGCCACGCAAATCGGTTCGCAGTTGACGGGCATCACCTACATTTTGGACGAGCCGTCGATTGGGCTGCACCAACGTGATAATCAACGACTTATCGCCGCTTTGAAAAATTTACGGGACATTGGAAACACGGTCATCGTGGTTGAGCACGACAAAGAAATCATGCTCGAATCCGATTATTTGATCGACCTCGGACCCGGCGCGGGCAGGCACGGCGGCCAAATCGTGGACATCGGCACGCCCACAGAATTTATGAAAAACAAAACCATCACGTCCGATTACCTCGCTGGTCGGGTGAAATTTGACATCCCCAAAAAACGCCGCCCCGGAAACGGGAAGTTCCTTGAACTGCTCGGCGCGACGGGGCATAATTTGAAAAACGTGGATTTGAAATTGCCGCTCGGCACGTTCATCTGCGTGACCGGGGTCAGCGGTTCGGGCAAATCTTCGTTGATAAACGAGACGCTTTACCCGATTTTGCAGGCACATTTTTTCAATGGTTTGAAAAAACCGTTGGCCTACGAAAAAATCGAAGGTCTCGAACATTTGGACAAAGTGATCGAGATTGACCAAAGCGCGATTGGCCGCACACCGCGTTCAAATCCAGCGACTTACACCAATGTTTTTGGCGACATCCGAAAAATGTTTGCCGAAACGCCGGAGGCAAAAATCCGTGGCTACGCGCCCGGCCGTTTTTCATTTAATGTAAAAGGTGGCCGCTGCGAAGTCTGCGAGGGCGGTGGGATGCGGGTGATTGAGATGAATTTTTTGCCAGACGTTTCGGTGCCGTGCGAACGCTGTTTGGGTCGTCGGTACAACCGCGAAACGCTCGAAGTTTTGTACAAAGGCAAAAGTATTTCGGGCATTTTGGACATGACGATTGACGAGGCGGTGGAGTTTTTCGCGCCCGTTCCCAGCATTTTTCGACGGATAAAAACCTTGCAGGAGGTCGGTCTGGGTTACATCACGCTCGGTCAGCAGGCCACAACTTTGTCGGGTGGCGAGGCGCAGCGCGTCAAACTGGCCGAAGAACTTTCGAAAAAAGACACCGGCCGCACCATCTATATTTTGGACGAACCGACCACCGGCCTACATTTCGAGGACATCCGCCAACTGCTCACGGTGCTCAATCGGTTGGTTGAAAAAGGCAACACCGTCGTGGTCATCGAGCACAATTTGGACGTGGTGAAAATGGCCGACCACGTGATTGATGTGGGTTCGGAAGGCGGGCATCGGGGCGGTCGGATTGTTTGCGCGGGGACGCCAGAGGAGGTTTCAAAAGTGAAAGAGAGTTGGACGGGGCAGTTTTTGGTAGGGGAGTTGAAATGAAAAAAAGCCGGACATTCTATTGAACATCCGGCTTTTTTTTAAAATACTATATTGAAGTTAAACGTGCCTTCCAATTGTTTCATCGGTGGTGGAACGCCATCATTTTCTCGGTGAGGGGGTATCATGACTTTCACCTGCATTTCAATTTTGTATCCGATTTCTTCCGGGGAAAAAATTGTTTTTTCTATTTTTGTACATCGTACATAACTGTCGGATGGTTGGATAATGGCACCAGACGTATAATACCCAAATGGGAAATGTTCGACAGGCGTAAAATACGGTCTTAATGCAACAGTAAAACCAAGTACGTTCTCAATATCTGGTTCCAAAGTTGAAAATAGCCTCGAAAGAGGCAAATCTTTTCCGTTTATGAAAGTTTGGTCAATCAATTCTTCGAGTGTGCTGCCCGTAAATAAGGGATCTTTGTAAGAAAACTCCAATTCAAATGGAAAAGGTTGCGTCAAGTCGCGAGGAATAAACCTAAAATAGAGTTCGTAATATTGCTTTGAATTGAGTCCGGCAATCGGTTCGGTACTTTGAAAACCAACTGCGGGAAACCACTGAAAAGAATCAATTGGGCTATCCGAAACACAATATGGTTGTCCGCCGACCTGACCTTCAAAAGAGTTTAGGGACTTATAGCCGTCGCAAGTAAAATGAAACTTACCAAAAAACGGGTCTTCTTCTTTGTCTTTTTTACAAGCAGATAATGCCACTAAAAAAACGAGAAATAATAATATTTTTTTCATTTTAGGATATATAAAATAGGCGGTTGCCTGTAACCAGACAACCGCCAAGAGTTTAAAAAAAATTATTCTATGGTGATGGGATAGCAGCCAGCCGTCTTAATTTGGTTGGAACAAATATTTTTCACAACTATCGAGGCACTTGCTTTGAGATATTGGTTGGTCTGGGTCGTCCAAAGAACTTTCAAAAAGTCCACACCCGTTGCTGTTATTGTCCCATGAAATGAAGTGAGGTGTTGGGTAATCAAAGCATTTGGGTCGGCCAGCCATGTGCCAAGTGCACGATATTCAAAATTAGTCGGATCTCCAAACGTAATCGTTTTAGAACCCGAAACGGCTACTGTGCCAACACCATTTACCAAGGCTGGAATATTAAAAGCGATAAATCCTAACGGTGATGTGCCACCCAAACAAGTTGATGAATATCCAACTACAACACCTACGCTTACAGGTACATTCGGATCAGTTTGCCTAACTTTTATAGTTGGAATTGGAATAGTTACGAATGAAACGTTCCCAAAATCCGGAAATGTCCCACCTATTGCCGTAAAAGTATAGCCCGATGCTGCCGATCCTTGCCCCGAAACCACCACATACTGTTCCAACGGGTTGCAGTCACCAAGGTAGGAAAGGCTGAGGTTCAAAGGCGGAGCGCAAGGGTCACTTCCCGTACTATTTTCATCACACTTGCATTTGCCGTTATCAACGGTGTAAAGTTTAGCGACATTAATGATTGCCCCAACTCCACCTGCCGTGTAGGTGATTTGTTTCACTTTTTTCCAATCAATCGGGTTACTTCCAAATTCTTGACCGATGTACGAACCAAGCCCTGCTTTTAGCGCATCCAAAATGGTGGTTAAAAAGGCATTTTTCCAGCATTCCATTTTTATCCCCAAAAAACAACCGCCCCGGTCGTCAGCAAACTGGCCAAGTTCGTACTGATGTTTCAAATGATTGCGAAACAGGGAGGAAAGTGCCAAAACTGGTTCTTTTTCTTCATAAGTCATCGAAGTAGATTCGACAAGATTCTGTTCAAAAGTTTTTAATTCATACCAAATTTCACCAAAATTTGGCTGTTCAACTTCATCGTATTGAGAAACAACATTTTCCCAATCATTAAATTTGGAAACGGTATTTGAGGAAATCATACCGATGGTTTGAAGGTAGGCAAGTTTTTCACTGATTGGTTTGGTGGCTTCGGCGGCAGAAATTTCCGCGAGTTTTTGCTTGAACGGCTGCGCCAAGGTTGGACCCAAATAAATCTCTGGTTGGGTAGTTGTAAAACGGTATTTCAAATGTTCGCGGAGTGTGTTTCCATAAAATTCATAATCTGCAGTAATTACGTCATTCAAGGCCGATTCGGAAAGTGCATCACGGTTCGAAGTTGCAACATCTTGAAAACTCGACCCCGCAGGGGAATCATCAAGATGATCTCGTTTACAGGCTGTAATTACAAACAAAACTGAAAACAAAATCAGTTTGAAGTTTGAAGTTTGAAGTTTGACATTCATAAAAAATTGTTTTTTAAATGTGAAATGTCTGGCAAATATATATTTTTGTTTTTTAAAAATGCAAATAGTTGGAAAAATATTTTTATAAAAAAGACAGATGCACAAGAGTTTTTTAGCAATTTTAAACCGTTTGGTCGAAAAAGGCATCCGCCGCTTGGCGGTCATCGAACACAATTTGGACGTGGTGAAAATGGCGGACGTAAGCCCGGAAGGTGGACACGGGCGGGCGCATCGTCTGTGCGGGCACACCGGAGGAGGTTTCAAAAGTCAAGGAGAGTTGGACGGGGCAGTTTTTGGTGGGGGAGTTGAAATGAAAATTTTCAGGGTTGCTTGATTTTTTCGAGGGTCAGCAGGTCTTTTTCAAAAGCCGCCTCGTCGTAAGTTGCAGGCACGTTGCGGTCGGCGAGCAATTTTTCAAAGTCAAAATAATCCATGCCAGCCAGTTTTCGGGCTTGTCCGAACGAAAGCCGCCCGCGAGAATATAATGTGATGGCCAGTTCGATGCGCACTTCCTGCTCGGTCATTTGTGCGGCTTGGAGGACATCATCTTCGAGGAGAACCATTTTTTCCAAAATTGATGGGTGAAAAAAAAAGCCAGCGGCTCACTTTCCTTCTGCCGCTGACTTGTGCAAAAGTACGATAAAATTACCTTTGCCTCTTTCACTTGACCCGACGCCAAATGATTCAAAAAACCAAAATTTCCCACATTTTGCACCTTTAACCGTCCAACATAAAACTTCAAACATCATTTTCTCACTTTAAATCATCACTGCTATGACAGCCGAAAAACTCAAACAACTCGAAACTTCGCTCGCCGAAAACGAAGAATTTCAAGAAACTTTCAAGTTTTTCATGGACCACTTTGCCGACCACCGAATCTTCATCGAGCAAAGCAAAAAAGTAAAACTTCCCTTTTTAAATACGTTGGTCAAAGAAGCCGCCAGATTTTTTTTACGAAAAGATCAATTGGTTTTGGTCGGGTTTCGGGTGACTGAAAGCGCCAGATTGAACATTTATCACGGCTCTGCGACCACCGAAGGCCACCACCTTGTCTTTTTTTATTGCAAAAGAATCAATCAAGGGATGCTGGTTTTTTTCGGTGGCGGCTCTGGCATGATGGATTATCTCCGCATCACCCCCCGGTCGGTTGATGGAAGCAAGATGCCTGAAAATTTTGCTGAGATCGTCGAAGATATGCATGAAAAGAGAGCCAAACCGCCCATCGAAAAGCATCCTTTTTCGGCAAACTAAAGCAAAATTTCATTCCGAAGGCTTTCGGAATCAAATTTCAGGTCAAACGCATTAAAATTCATTCCCGAAGGGAATCAATGTTTATAGCATAGAGCAAGGGCATTTTCCTCAAATCCCGAAGGGATTTTATGTGAAAAATTGGGCAGACGAACATAAAATCCCTTCGGGATTTCTCGGGATTGTCCGTTTCCATTTCTATAAACATAGATTCCCTTCGGGAATGAATTTTAATGCGTTTAACCTGATCAAATTTCAAATTAAACAATTTTTGAAATTTGATTCCGAAAGCCTTCGGAATGAAATTTGAAAAAATTACTCCACCCAAAAATCCGTCGGCACAATCCCTACCGTCAAAGTGTCCACCGCCTTGCCATCCGTTTGAAAAATGACGACCTCGCCCGGCCCCGTGTAATCTTTGGCATCTGCCGCCAGCAAATTGCCCGTTTTCCAATCAAAACCGAGCGCGTAAAATGCTTTATCGGCAAAAACCGAGGCCGTCGAAGTGGCCAAATTTGCCTGATAAGTTTTTCCGCCCGAAGTATAAAACAGCAAAAAACCAGTCGGAGAAGCCACCAAATTGTCCGAGCCATTTGGCAAAATCGCAGGCGTACCCACCACTTTTTGGTCTTCAATTTTGTACAAACCACCGTCCGTGCTGTTCGCAGGAACGACATAATCCGTGTGGCCACGACAAATTGCCCACAGCCCGCCTGCAAAATCAGCAGCCAGCGAAGTCGGATTATCGGACACTTCGATATATTTTTCGACCGTTTCCGTCGCCGGGTCGAGCACCGCGATGCGTTTGTCGCGGCCATAACCACCGCCGAGCGGCACATAAATTTTACCGCCGAGCAGCAACGGTTTTTCAGGCCCCTGCCCGACAGGGATGGTTTTGACCACCGAATTTGTCGCCAAATCCACCACAGCTACCGAACCCGAAATCCCATCCAAACCCCACTGCGTCACCCACGCCTTTTTGTCGTCGAGGGCGAGGAAAAAACGGGGCAGCGCGAGGCTGTCAATTTTCCCCAAACTTTTAAAAGTGGCTGCGTCCACGACTTCGATTTTGTTCGCGTTGTTCAAAACGAGGTAGGCTTTTCCGTTTTGAATGGCCATGCTTTGGGCAATGTTGCCGAGGACGGCACCGGCGTTTTCTTTTCCAAAAATATCGTTGGTGGTGGTTTTTTTGTCGCGGTCGTAAAAACTGACCGTCCCCGTGCCGCTCAAAAATGGGCCTTCGTTCACGATGAAAATGCCCGAGGAATACGTCCCGGCGTTCGGGTCAACTTCTTTTTTGCAGGAGAAAATGAAAATGAAAAGGGCAGGGGCGAGCAGTAATTTTTTGAAAAATGCCATTTGTTGGATGTGTTTTTAATTTTAAAAAATTGAAAAAACACCTTCGAAAAAAACTACTGCCGACGATTTGACAAAATCAGACAGGCCAACTTTTGCAAAGTTGACCAATCAAAATTTAGCAAAAAAATCATCGCGAAATCCTTTCCTCCGAAGGCGGGTTGCGAAAACTTGTCGTGCGGCAGGTCTCCTGACTTGTTCTTTTTGCGGCACGCCTTCCCATCGAAACAGTGGCAATTGTGCTGCATTTTTCCAATTTCAAATTGAAAACAAACTTACAGTAGCGGGGACTGTCCCGGATTTTCACCGGATTCCCTTTTCATCTCGACATTGATTGCCGAGAACCGTGCGACGTGGCAAAGGTAAAAAAAGTAACGCCAACCTTCGGGTTGGCAACAGTTTTTACTTTTCGCCAACCCGAAAATTGGCGTTATTTCGGGTGAAATTGACCAAAAAAAACGGCTCCGCCCCCGTCAAATCCAGCCACCGCCACCTCAGTTGACTGACCGTTTCCGTCGTGCCGTTCGTGTACCACCACGAAGTTTGGAGCGTTTCGCCCGCGTCGTTTTTCAAAATTCCGGTGTAAATCCTCCGCCCGTCGGCCAAAATCTGCTCGCCCGATTCTGAAAAACGGTAGCCGCTGCCTTCCCAACAAATCAATGGCGTGTGCTCCGAACTAAAAAAACCACGAATCGGCTTGACATAAATCAGCAAACTGTCGCTCGAATATTGCACCACACCGTGCGCCAGATATTTTTTCGAAAAATGGCCGGGCGGCAGTTCGATTTTCAGTTCCGGGAAATTGGTTTGTGGGTTTTCGCGGGTGCGGCGGGTTTCGAAAATGGCAATTTGGGCGAGGCCGAGAACCAGCAAAACTGGGGTGATTGGAACACGGATGACGCGGATTTTCACGGATTTTTTTAGATTTTTTGTAAAAACTTAGGCAGCCTTGAACACTACCTGTTTGTGGTTGAAAATGGCGACTAAATTTAGGAATACATTCATTTTGTGCTTTCTGAGGGTGGAAACAAAAGCCTGAATTCGTGCAAAGTTTTCAGCCCCTTTGAAAGTA
>JANNMS010000146.1:0-22069 GCA_031398055.1 Saprospirales bacterium
TCAGGTGGGCGGCATCCGCGAAGGGAACGCCCCAGGTCGGTTCCAGGGCAATCCAGAGGTCGTTGCCCGTGGCAGGGTCTTTGCCCATCCAGACTTCGGGCCACGCATGACCGAGGAACGCGCCATTAAAGTAGGTGACGCCGATACACTGCTTGGTAGGCAGGCCCGCCGCGCGCGCAATGGTGGTATAGAGCAGGGTGTAGTCCCTGCAGACGCCGCGCGGGTCTTTGAGCAGGTCCGAAGCGGCGCGGAGATTGCTGATCGTCGGGTCCGGCTTCATCAGTTCATGGACATAGGTCGCGATTTTCTGAGCGGCCTTTGCGGAGTCTGTCTCGCCGCCCCAAAAAATCCAAAAAAATGAACAGAATTTTCATAAAAACAGCCTTTTTGCTGGCTCTCGTTTTTTGTCAAAATTTAAAAACTGAGGCAAAAAACACAGCCGCGCCGCCGCCAAATTGGACGGTCGACCCCGCCCATTTTCAGTTCAGCATGAACGTGCTGGGGCGGCTCAAAACCAATGGTTTGTTCGACAATTCAGCCCAAAACATGGTCGGCGTTTTTGTCGGAAACGAGCTGCGCGGCGTGGCAAGCCCGGTTTTGCTGGGCGGCGCGGCGTATTTTTTCACGACGGTTTATTCAAATAATTACGCGGGCGAGGTGCTCAATTTTCGTGTTTTTGTCCAAGCCGACGACAAAATTTATCCCTCGACCGACCCGCTGATTTTTCAGCACAATGGCATTTCGGGCAAATTTGCTGCGCCATTTCCTGTCAAAATTTGCCGGGACACCCCGGTTTCGTTCTCGAACATCGCACCAACCTGCAACGGCTCGGCGAACGGCACCATTTTCAGCAACCCGACGGGCATCGCCCCGCCGTTCACTTATTTTTGGTCGAACGGCAAGACGACGAAAAACATCAATTTGCTCGCCGCCGGGACTTTTACCGTCACCGTGACGGACGCGGGCGGCTGCATTTCGACGAAATCCACCGTTTTGGCGCAGCCTCCGGCCATCAGTTTTTCGGTAAATTATGTGGCAAACGCGCCCGGTTTCGATGCCATTTTCACGACGGGCGGCGGCACGGGCAGTTTTGTTTTTAACCGGACGGGGATGCCTACCGCTGATTTTAAAGTGGCGACCGACCCTGTTTTTGACCACCTCCCAGCCAACACGACCTTTATTTTTAAGGCACGCGACGCGAACGGTTGCCTGAAATCGGTCATTAAAAAAACGCCGTCCTCCGCGCCGAGCATGGCTGGCAGCGGGCAAGTGCTGGACAGGTTTGCAAATGAAAACAGCCCTGCGGTTTCGATAAAAGACCAATTGACCCTCTACCCCAACCCGACCGATAACCTGTTGAATATCAGTTTTTTAGAAGAAGAAACGGTCACCGGGCGCGTGTTTGTTTTCAATGTTTTTGGACAAGAAATTTTTCGCCAAAAAATAAAAATCGAAGCCAGCGAGCAGGTCAATTTGGAAATTGCCGGTTTGCCGGACGGGACGTATTTTTTGATTTTTAAAAATGAAAACGGCCGGTCGGCAAGTGAACGGTTCGTGAAATTTGGGGACGAGTAGTACCGACGGTCGGCGATTTTTTTTATCGAAAAAAGGCAGTGCCGGATTCGTCCGGTGCTGCTTTTCTTTTCAATAGTATTCTCGTAAAAACACTTTACTATTTTAAGTAAATGCACTTTTACTTAAAACCGCATTTACTTAAAATCACAGACCCAGCTTATCAACGAGTAATTTGTCGGAAAACAAAAGGCAAACTGGCTTTTCTGCCACCGCTGCGCCACCCTACCCTGCCCATTTTATTTTCCACTTTTCTAACTCAAGTTGCTACCCAGAGATTTCTCCGAAATCTCTGGGTAGCAACTTGAGTTAAGTAATTGCGCGTTTGAGTAATTGAGCAATTAAGTAAAAGCTATTTTAAGTAATAAAACTTTTCAGCAAATAATTTTTTAAGTAAAAACTATTTTAAGTATTTGAGTTTTTAAGTAAATAATCTTTTAATTAAAAACGTAATAAATTAAAAGCGTAAAACCGCTAAGTAGTATTTTCTCAAAAGCACAAAAAATCAAAACCGCAAATAAGTTTTTAAAATTTTAAGTAAGCACGCTTTTACTATTGCTTGATTATCATACCTTTGCCCAAAATTAAGACAAATATGATTATCACAATTGCAAGTTTAAAGGGTGGGGTAGGGAAGTCCACGATTACCCAAAATCTCGCGGTTTGCTTCGCCCACATGGGCTATCGGGTAGCCATCGTTGATGCCGATACCAATCAATCTTGTGTAAAATGGTCGGCAAATAGACCCGAAGAAATGCCCATAATTTTCACCGCTGGCTACCTCGACGGGCGAGAACTTTCGGCAAATATCCGACCATTGAACCAAAATTACGACATCATTTTGATTGACGGAACGCCCTCGCTTTCCAAAATTGCCAGTAAAATCTTGCTCGTTGCGGATCTGGTCATCATCCCAATTTTGCCAAGTTTGTTGGATTTTTGGGCGACCCAGGATTTTCTCGAACGCCTAAAAGATGCTGCCGACGAGCGTGACAAAAACGTACCCGCCTATTTTGTCATCAACCAAAACACGCAAACCAACCTCAGCAAAGAGTTTTTGGAAGTGCTCGAAAAAACTGCAATCCCCGTTTTGGGAACCACTTTGAAAACCCGCGTTTCGTACCGCGAAGCCATCATCACCGGATTGGGTGTTTTTGAGGGAAAGGACCAAAAAGCCAAAGAGGAAATCACCCACCTTGCCAATGAAGTGCAGGGAAAAATTGACCAAATCATCAACTCAATAAAATAGAGATAAAATGAGCAAAAAATCAGTAGGCCTCAAAGAAGTTGCATTGGCCAAGCCAATCACCACTTTGCTTCCAAAATCGGATGTGGACGCGCAAAAAGTGGACCGTTCGGCCTCAAAAATCCACGCCCAAAAAGTCATTCGGGTGAGCGTTGACCTGCCGCCAGATCTGTACAAAAAGGTAAAACACGACTCGTTCGATGCCGGGTTGAGCCTCAAAGCATTTTTGATTCAGATGATCGAGGCAGGTTATCAAAGTAAATAACAATAAACACCCAACAGGCGAAACAACTTTCGTTGCCTGATATTTTGGCAAAAATTGGGCTCCAGCCCGTGAAATCTGCCAAAGAAGGCACGGAATTATGGTATTTTTCTCCGTTTGCAGACGAGCGACGGCGGCGCAACTTGGGCTGCCTGCTCGCCAGCCCCGCCCCGACGGGATGCTCCAAGTCCTGGAAAGCGGCCTGACTAAAATAGGATTGCGCAGTGCCGGCCAACAGGATAATATATCCAGTAATTTCAAAGCGAGTCATAAACCACCACTTTCGACCACAAATGCGCGCAATTTTTGATAAATTCGAGGTGCACCGGGTGTTTTTGATAAACGGCTTCGTCCTCGCCATTTTCAAAAATAGCGAGCCACGAAAACGTGTAGCCCCGTTCGATGACCGGTCGGTCAGTCGGGGCCGGCACGCCGAGATGCCACCTGCCGATGGTTTCGATTTTTGTCAAAGTTTCGATGCCAGCACGCAGCGCGGCTTTGTCGGCCTCGGTTGCCTCGGGCGACATGTAAAAAAAGACGTGATGAATTAACATTTTTGGATGCGTTTGACTCATTTGCTTTTCCATTTTTTCGGCAGATTTTTCGGCAGCGGGCGGAGTGCAGCGCGACAAAAACAAGCAGCACGAAATGGTGAAAAGTAAAATGAAAGTTGAGTTGAATTTTTTTGAAAACATTTTTTTGAAGAATGATATATGAAAAATAACTTTTGGGAAATGTCGAATCGGGGGGCAAATTGAACATTTTCTGAAAATTTGGGCTGTTTTTTTTCGGGGCTCGTGCCTTGTTTTTCGCCTTCATTTTTCCCAATCCATGATTTTGCTTTTTTCCGAACGTCGTCGCCGTATCCAAACTTCTTCTTTTCTTTGTGCATCACCGTATCAATTGAAAAAAACTAAATGGACGCCCAATTTCGACTGCTCGTTTGCTTGTTTTTGTTGTTTTTCCATCAAAAAACCGCGTCCGCGCAGTGCAATCCCTTCTTTTCACAGCCGCTGAGCCTCCGCCCGACAAATTATGACATCAATTTGACACTCGACGACCGGAGCAAATCTATTGACGCCACGCAGGTTTTACGGTTCACCAATCAAAGCACCGAACCGATCCGCGAACTGCAATTTTACATGTACTTGAATGCTTTTAAAAACACGGAATCTACGTTTTTGAAAGGCACGTCCAATATTTTCGGGTCAAATTTTTCCAACCGAACGAAGGACGAATGGGGCTGGATTAATATTGAAAAAATAACGCGGGGCGGCGGAGAACTGGCGGTGGATTTGACCGAAAAAATGAATTACATCCAACTCGACGACGGCAACACCGCCGACCAATCGGTGCTCGAAGTGGCTTTGGACAAATCCATTTTGCCGGGCGAAACCGCTGTTTTTAACCTGAAATGGCAAGCAAAAATGCCCAAAACCATCGCCCGCGCCGGGTACAGCAAGGATTTTTATTTGTTTTGCCATTGGTTTCCGCAACTCGGTGTTTTTGAAAAAAACTTGGCCGGGCAATGGGGCTGGAACTGCCACCAATTTTTTCGGCAGACCGAATTTTACGCAGATTTTGGGGTGTACGATGTGCACATCACTGCCGAAAACAAGTTCGTGATGGGCGCGTCCGGCTGCCTCGTGACCGAAAAAAACAACGGCAACGGCACGACCACCCGGCATTTTCACGCGGAAGATGTGATTGATTTTGCGTGGTCAGTTTACCCAAATTTTGAGGTGACGGAAGACCGCTGGCAGGACGTGCAAATCCGCCTGCTCGTGCCGCCGGAGCACTCGAAATTGACGCCGCGATACCTCCACGCCCTCCGTTTTGCGCTTGATTATCTGCAAAAACACGTCGGAAAATACCCATATCCGAGCATCACGGTGGTCGATCCGCCATTTCACGGCCTGCATTCTGGGCTGATGGAATACCCGACTTTGATCACCGTCGGTACTTTTTACGGCATGCCGAGCAACATCCGAATCACTGAATCGCTGGTCGTTCACGAGTTTGTCCACCAATATTTTATGGGCATGGTCGCCTCGAACGAAAAGGAGGAGGCGTGGCTTGACGAGGGTTTTGTCACCTATTTTGAAGACCGGATCATCGACGCGGCGTTCGGCGAAAAACAAGCGTTGATGGATGTTTTTGGCTACCGTTTTGACAACCGCGAACTGACCCGGCTGGAATACACCACGATGTCGAACCCGCGCGAGGGCACGGTGGCGAGGCCGGGCTGGAAATTTTCGGAATCAAATCGTAAGTCATTGATTTACAGCAAGACAGCCACCGCGCTGCGAACCGTTCAGGAACTCTTGGGCGAAGAAAAAATGGATAAAATCATCCAATCATATTTCGAAAAATGGAAATTCCGGCACCCGCGCGGCCACGATTTTATGGCCGTTTTGCAATCAGAATTGATGGCTGCCAACGACTCGGTTTTTGCGCGGCAGGTTTATCATTTATTTGAAAAAAGCATTTACGACGCGGTAGTTTTGGACTACTCGGTGACCTGGATTTCCAATGAAAATCTGTTTTCGCCGCAGGGTATTTTTGGAAAAAATGCATCCGAATTTAACTACAAAAATGACAACGAGAGCCAGCCAACTTTATCCAAAGTGGAAGTCCAACGAAAAGGCGATTGGGTTTTTCCGGTCGAAATTTTGGTGACTTTTGAAGATGGCAGCACCCAAATTTTGAATTGGTCGGGCGAGGAAGGCACTAAAATTTTTGAGTTTTCGGGCAATCTAAAAATCGTATCGGCTCAAATTGACCCGCAGCAAAAAATCGGGTTGGATATTGATTGGAATAATAATAGTCTTACGCTAAAACCTGAAAAATCGCCGTGCTGGAAATATGCGGTGAAAGCCATTTTTTGGGTACAAAACCTTTTGCAAACCGTCAGTTTTTTGATGTGAAAATGAATATTCGCAATGCTTTTTTTCATGGTTTTTCGGTCGGTCAGCGGCAGTGGCGCGTGGCAGCGATTGTCTATTTTATCCAACTTTGCTTGGCCATAATTTTGGGGATGCAGGTGTTCAATGTTTTGGAGGCATCCATCGGCAATTCACTGGAAATCAATAAGTTATTGAAAAATTATGACCACACCGTGATCAGTGATTTCCTGAAAATACACGGAGCATCCATCACGCCTTTGATTGGTCAGTTGCGGTGGTTGCTGCTCGTTTGGCTGTTTTTTTCGGTTTTTATCGACGCGGGTTTGCTCGTTTCGGCTTCGCTCAACGACCAGTCGCGCTCGTTGAGCGAAGCCGAAACGTTTTGGCAAGGCGGGGCTATTTATTTTTTCCCTTTTTTGAAAATCAGCCTGATTTTTCTGCTGCTCGCTGTTGTTTGGACAGCGGTGATTTGGCTGCCGGTCGCCACGTTTTTTGAGCCATCGCTCGAATATTTTTCTTCTGAAAAGTACTCGGTTTGGGTCGTAATTTTTTTGTTATTTATTTTTCTGGTAGGTCTGGCGGTGCTGTTTATTTGGTCGGTGCTCAGCCGATTGAACAAAATAAAAACGAACGGAAGCCTACTTTTTTGCCTCAAAAATGGCTGGCAAATTTTTCGGAAAAATAAGTGGCAGTTTTGGGTTTTGATGTCCAGTTTTGTGGTTTTGCAATTGATTTTGGTCGCCGTTTATTGGATGCTGGATGCCTTCGGCGGCATGAAAACTCCATTGCTGATTTTGGCCTATTTCATTGTGCAACAGGCATTTATCTTTTTCAGGATTCAAATTCGACAGATGATGTACGCCGGAATTGGGTGCTTAAATCAATGAAAAGCTTAGGCAGACAGCGGATAAATTTTAACGTCGGCGAAGTGTTTTAACCCTCGTCGATGTTTTGTTTTAATTTTTTCAAAAAACATCAACATCTGCGCCTTTTGTTGTTGTAATTCCTTTTAAATCTTTTTATTGTTTTACGACGCCATAACTCTTTGAAAATCAAAAACTTATAACCTAAAAAGTGAGAAATTTGGAAAGAAAGGTGAGGGATTTGGAAACTAAAAGTGAGGGATTTGGAACACAACTGTGAGAGATTTGGAAGTTAAAGTGAGGGATTTGGAACAGGTGTGAGGGATTTGGAACAAAAACGCGGTTTGGAATAGAAAATCAAGAGCACTCTCCCTGAAATGTGAGAAATTTGGAACGAAATGTGAGGAATTTGGAAAAAAATCAAGCAAAAACTACCTGAATTGCATCCAAAAATCTCACATTTGCTGGCAGTGTTCCAAATCCCTCACATTTCGAGACACAATGGCAAAAAAACGACCCGCAAATAATAAGGGAATCATTCTGGTCAAAAAGGCAAACCAGTTGATCGAATCGCGCTACAAATTTGACATTTGGGAGACGCGGTTTTTCCTCTCCGTGCTTGGCCAAGTGCGCCGAGAAGATGATGAATTTCGGGTTTATCGAGTTTGGTATCGAGACGTGATCAAAACTTTTGGCCTGAAATCGGGCGATTCTTACTCGTTTTTGCGGGCGGCGGCCAACAGTTTGATGGAAAAATCTTTTTTCGTCAGTTATGAATTGGAAGGTGCCGGGCGCGAAATTCGATATCATATTTTACGAAAAATTGATTACCTGAAAGAAGGCGAATCGGGTGGGGCAGGAGAGTCGCAAGAATATGTTGACGTGACGGTGGAGCATGAAATGAAGCCGCTTTTGCTGCAATTGCAAAAGAATTTTACGGCCTACGACCTCCGAAATGTGGTCAAATTGGGCGTCTACCCGATGCGGATTTATGAACTTTTGAAACAATACGAAAGCATCGGCGAGCGCACTTTGAGCGTGGACGAGGTGAAAAAAATGTTTGAAATCGGGGTCGAGTACGCCCGTTTTCCAGATTTCAACCGCTGGGTAATCAAACCGGCCATCCGGGACATCAACAAACACACCGACCTCGAAATCACGCTGGTCGAATATCGAAAAGAGAGTAGGCGAGTGGTCGGGATGCGTTTTGTTTTTCGGCGAAAAGTTCGGGAAGAAGTGGCCGAGCAACCCTCGCCGAAAGCAGCCGCCGAGCCAAATTCCACATTTTCAAACCAAGAAAAAACCGCCGCAGCCGCTCCCAAAAACACGGATGAAAACCCGCTGCACCAATTTTCCGCCAAATTATTTGATTGGTGGGGCGTCCAAACAGCCGCTTTTTTGCAACGGGCTGCTGGAAAATCGGTGCGCGATGTGCAAACTGCCATCGAATTCACAAAAACCAGAATCCAAATGGGCAAGGCCGAAAACCCAGCGGGCGTTTTTTTGGAGGCACTAACAAAAGGCCACGTGACCCCCGACCAGCACAAAGCCCAAAAAAAAGTAACGCAAGAACAAAAAGCACTCGAATTAAAAGCAAAAATCCAGCCCCTCGCCGAGGAATATGCCCAATTGCAGGACGCAAAAAGCCGCTTCATCAACGATGTGATCCGCGAAATTACCCACGAAAAACCGATGGTCACCGAGACGGTCATCGAGCGCATCAAAAACAATTTTAGAAATATGGGCGTGGTGGATTTTGCCGATAAATCGCTCGAAGATTTCCGGCAAAGTCCCATGCTGCGAGCACTGGTGAAAGCCGAAATCATGAAAGATTTTGCCGACAGATTTGCCGAGTCTGGTGAGTTTCAGGCGAAAATTGATGGAGTAAAAAAGGAGATTTTGGATTTGGATGCCGGGTTTCGGTTTGAGTGAAGAGCGTAGTTTTGAGACCTCTTTTAAAACTACTTCTCCTTCCTTATTCAATAGAACCAATGGGTATTGGAAATTTTTGCTTGATTTGAAATTCGGGAAAAAGGCTTTTGACCGACTAATTTTTCTGCTTTTTTCTAAAAACGGTTTTATACATTTGCCCAGTTAAGAAATTACCCAAAAAATGAAATGTCTTATTATTGATGACAATGAATTGGCGCGTGCAGTTTTTCGGCAATTGGTTTCCTCCGTTCCTTTTCTCGATTTGGCTGGCGAATGTGCCGATGCTTTCCAAACCTTGGCTTTCCTGCAAAATCAGCAGGTAGATTTGCTGCTGCTCGATGTCGAAATGCCCGGTTTGTCCGGCCTAGAATTTTTAAAAAGCCTGACCGTCCGCCCATTGACCATCTTGATCACTTCCAAAAAAGATTATGCTTTCGAAGCCTTTGAATTAAATGTGGTGGATTACCTCGTCAAACCCATCACTTTGCCCCGTTTCCTGGCCGCGATTAACCATGCAAATGAAATTTTTCAATTGAAAAATTCCACTTTACAGCCCCAAAACGACTTCATTTTTGTGCGCACCAACGGCTCTCTTTTGAAAATTGCTTTTGCCGAAATCCTTTGGGTAGAGGCCATGGGCGATTACGTAACATTTCAGATGGACGGGAAAAAACACCTCATCCATTCAACCTTGCGGCAAGTCGAGGAAAAACTGTCGCCGAGTAATTTCCTTCGCATCCACCGCAGCCACATCGTGGCACTTGACAAAATCGAAGCGGTGGAGGACGGAAATGTGGTGATCTCAAAAAAATCTTTGCCAATCGCTGAAAATTACAAAGCCGTTTTGCTAACTCGCCTCAATTTGCTGTGAAAAATGCTTGTTGAATGAATAAAGCTGGCTCCGACCGAGGTTTCGGGATCGGCAAATCAAATCCAAATATCAAAAATTTAGGAAAAAAATGAACATCAATATCCGAGCAGAAAAAGAAAATACCTACGACGCCATCGTCATCGGCTCCGGCATTTCGGGCGGCTGGGCTGCCAAAGAACTGACCGAAAAAGGCCTAAAAACCCTCGTCCTCGAACGCGGGCGGATGGTCGAACACGTCACCGACTACCCGACGGCCATGACCAAAACTTGGGAAATGCCGCACCACGGCCACGTCCCGCTGGCCGAAAAACAACGCTCGCCCGTCCAAAGCAAAGTGTACAATTACCACGAGGGCAGCAAGCATTTTTACGTCCGCGACGACGAAAATCCCTACAACCAGGTCAAGCCGTTCGATTGGGTCCGCGGCTACCACGTAGGTGGGCGTTCGATTTTGTGGGGCAAGCAAACTTACCGTTGGAGCGACCTCGATTTTGAGGCAAACCTCCGCGACGGCCACGGCACGGACTGGCCGATCCGGTACGCCGACCTCGAAAAATGGTACAGTTATGTGGAAAAATTTGCAGGCATCAGCGGTTCAAAAGAAGGCCTCGCGGTGCTGCCGGACAGCGAGTTTTTGCCGCCGATGGAAATGAACGTCGTCGAAAAACACGTCGCCGCGCGCGTCCGCGAACGGTTTGCCGACCGCCGGATGATCATCGGCCGCGTCGCCCATTTGACCGTCCCGCACAACGGTCGCGGCTCGTGCCAGTACCGAAATATGTGCGAGCGCGGCTGTCCGTACGGCGCGTATTTCAGCAGCAATTCTTCGACTTTGCCCGCCGCAAAAGCCACTGGGAACATGACCATCCGGCCATTTTCCATCGCCCATTCCATAATTTTTGATGAAAAAACTGGCCGGGCAAAAGGCGTGCAAATCATTGATTCAGAGACACTTGAAACGATCGAGTATTTTGCAAAAGTCGTTTTTTGCAACGCCAGCACGCTCGGCTCGGCAGCGGTTTTGTTGAACTCAAAATCGGATCGGTTTCCCGATGGCCTCGGCAACGACAGCGGCCAAATTGGCCACAATTTGATGGATCACCATTATGGTGTCGGGGCGTATGCCGAAACCGATGATTTTCAGGAATTTTACTACGCCGGTCGCCGTCCGAACGGCATTTATGTCCCGCGTTTTCGGAATGTGGATGAAAAATCGAAACGCGATTATTTGCGCGGTTTTGGATTTCAAGGTGGCGCAAACCGGGTGCAGGCGAAGGAAGATGGCGGCATCGGCGGCAATTTCAAAGACCGGATTTCCGAGCCCGGAAACTGGGGTTTTTGGCTCGGCGGCTGGGGCGAGCAACTCCCGGATTTTAAAAATAAAGCCACTTTGAATTTTTCAAAAAAAGATCGGTGGGGCTTGCCGACCCTCGATATTGATTGCGAATTTGGGGAAAATGAACGGAAAATGCGAAAAGACATGGCCGACGATGCCGCCGAAATCCTCGAAACCGGCGGTTTTAAAAATGTCCAAAAATTTGACAACAGCCCCGCGCCCGGTTTTTGCATCCACGAAATGGGCACGGCCCGGATGGGGCGGGACCCGAAAACTTCGGTTTTGAACGGCCACAACCAAATCCACGCCTGCCCAAATGTTTTCGTCACCGACGGAGCTTGCATGACTTCGAACGGGGTGGTCAATCCCTCGCTGACTTACATGGCTTTGACGGCGCGAGCCGCAGATTTTGCGGTGGGGGAATTGAAAAAAGGTAATTTGTAAAATTTTTAAAATGAAAAATCTTTCGCTTTTGCTGCTGGCAGTACTTTTTTGCCTGCCTGTTTTTTCCCAAAAATTGCCCGCCGGGCCACAAGTGCTCACCTTTTTTTCCGACATGGACGACACGGAGCAGCCGTATGCTTTGTATTTGCCCCCAAATTTTTCGGAAAAAAAGAAATACCCGCTCGTCGTGATGTTGCACGGCGCGGGGTCAAATCATCGGCTCGAACTGCGCCGCGTTTTTGGAAAAAGCAATGCGCCCGGCGAAACCGATGTCGAGGCCTCTCTATCTTTTCCAAAATGGAAAGATGTGGAATACATCGTGGCCGCGCCGTACGCCCGGGGCACGGCTGGCTACCAAGGTTTTCGGGAAAAAGACGTGCTGGACATGCTCGCCGATGTCAAAAAAAGGTTCAAAATTGACGAAAACCGAACCTACCTCACCGGCCTTTCGATGGGCGGAGGCGGCACGTTGTGGCTCGGTTTGTCGCGCCCGGATTTGTGGGCGGCGATTGCGCCGGTCTGCCCCGCGCCACCTGCCGGGACGGAAGATTTGCAGCCGAACGCTTTGAATTTGGCCATGCATTTTTTTCACGGCGATGCCGATCAAGCCGTGCCGGTAAAAGTTTCGAGAGATTATGTAAAAAGCCTCCGCGACCTCGGCACGCCGGTGGTCGAATACAAAGAATATCCCGGCGTGAACCACAACAGTTGGGAAAATGCCTACGCCGACGGCTTTATTTTTGATTGGTTTTCAAAATTTGTGCGCGACCCAAACCCCGGACGCGTGCGGTTTGTGGCCAAAGATTTTGGCCATGCCGAAGCATATTGGGTGCGTTTTGACCAGTTTACGCCCGGCACGTTGGCTAAAATCGATGCACGCCGGACGGCAAAAAACGAGTACGAAATCACGACTTCCAGCCTCGATGGTTTTACTTTAAAAATGGCAGGCAGTACCAAAATGAACGTAGTTTCTGCAAATATTGATGGCCAAAAAGTGCGCGGCAGCTCGTCCGACCGGGTCATCCGGGCGGGTTCGTTCAACGGCATCCCCGAAGTTTCATTTTTCAAAGAAAATGGCCAGTGGAAAGCCGTCCAAAAACCCGCTGCGGCTGGTAAAAAACGTGGCTCGGAAGGCCCGATCGCCGCGGCTTTCGCCGAACGGCACCTTTATATTTATGGCACGGCCGACAACCCGTCCCCGGAAGTTTTGAAAGCACGGATGGATTCGGTTTTGAAAGTGGCGGATTGGTCGGTGGACAGGGGCTGGTTTTTGGGGCGCATCAAATTTTACCCGCGCGTCGTGGCCGACAAGGATGTCAGGCCGAGCGATCTGGAAAGCAGTCATTTGATTTTGTTCGGCACGAAAGAAACCAATTTGCTCGTCGCGAAATATGCCGATCGCTTGCCGATGCAATTGAAACCGGAGGCTGCCGCAGATTTTGGCCTGTTTTACGTTTTTCCGATGGATGGAAAATATGTTGCCGTCTGTTCCGGCCAACCGTGGTGGACGTCGGGCGACACTGCCGGCTGGCGTTTTTTGCCGCAGGCGCAAATGCAATTGCTCAATTTTAAAGACTTTGTTTTTTATAAAAAAGGGGAGAAAATACCCATTTTGGAAGGGTATTTTAACCAAAATTGGCAATTGTCGGATTCTGATGCTTCGGTTTTGAAAAAATCGGGGGTGGTGAATTTGAAATGAAAAATGTCTGAATCAGAATTTACAGGATTTTAGAATTTACAGAATTGGGACATTTTGTAAATTCTAAAATCCTGTAAATTCTGATTCAGACAACCTAAATTTTATGAAAGCATATTTCAACGGCAACATTTTCACCGGAAAAAAAACGGTGCGCAGCCAATGTCTTTTGACAGAAAACGGTCGGGTTGCCGGTTTTTCAGAAACCATTCCGCCGCAGGCCGAGCGGGTGGATTTGCAAAATGGCTGGCTCGCTCCGGCGTTTTTGGATTTGCAGATTTACGGCGGCAACGGCCATTTTTTTGGAGAATTTCCCTCGGTCGAGGCACTTTCGGCGACGTATCAATATTGTTTGGCCGACGGTGCAAGCCATTTTATGCCGACCGTCGCCACGCATTCCGAAAAAACGATGCTCGATGCCATCGATGCGGTCCGGAAATATTGGCAACTGGGATTGCCCGGCGTTTTGGGTTTGCACCTCGAAGGCCCATTTTTGAACCCGGCAAAACGGGGCGCACATTTGATCAATCACCTCCAAAAACCGACTTTGGAAAAGGTGAAAAAACTGTTTTCGCAGGGCAAAGGCATTGTCAAAATGTGGACGGTCGCGCCCGAAATCTGCCCGCCGGAGGTGCTCGATTTTTTGGTCAAACAAAAAGAAGTGGTCATTTCTGCCGGTCATTCGAACGCCACTTTCCGGGAGGCAACCGCCGCTTTTGACCTCGGGATTTGCACGGCGACGCATCTTTTTAACGCCATGTCGGGACTGCAACACCGCGAACCGGGCATGGTCGGGGCCATTTTCAATCATCCAAAAGTACGGGTGAGCCTCGTGGCCGACGGGCATCACGTTGATTTTGAAGCCATAAAAATTGCCAAAAAACTGTTGAAAAATAGGCTGTTTTTAATCACCGATGCCGTCACCGCAAATCCCGACGGCCAATATTCGCACCAACTCGACGGCAGTGGCGAAAAATATGTGATTGCCGACGGCACCTTGTCCGGTTCGGCTTTGACGATGGCAAAAGCGGTGAAAAACTGCGTTCAGTTTGCAGGAATTGATCTGGAAGAAGCCCTGCGGATGGCTTCGATTTACCCGGCTCGGGTGATGAATTTGGAAAAAGAGTTTGGAAAAATCGAGGCCGGGCGAGCGGAAAATTTTGTGCTTTTGGATGAAAAACTTGACTTAGTTGCTTTGTTATCCGATTGATTGGTTGGCGACTCAATTGCCAAATTAACCAATATGGTCGTTTTTTTTGTCGGGAATGAATAATTCCCGTTTGTTTTGCTACTTTTCGGCTTTGAAAAAATAGGTTTTAGAACCTGCTTTTTCAAAGTCGATTTTTTTTGCCTTAACCAAATCCAACTACTCAGTCATTATGGACATACAACTAAACGACGTTTGGTCAAACGTTGAATCGTTTCGAAGTGGCGCATTTTGTGTCCATCAGACACATTCTGCCGAGATTGTTCCGATGCACAAACACAACAAAGACCAATTGATTTACACCGAAGGCGGCGTGGTGCATATCATGACCGAAGGAAATACGTGGTATTTGCCGGCGAGGCATTATATCTGGTTGCCGGCGGGGATGTTGCACAGCACGAAGGGACATGCCTCGGTGGTGATGCGTTCTATTTATTTCGAACCTGAAAACGATGGCAATTTATTTTATGCGCAACCGGGGATTTATGCCGTCAATGATCTTTTATTGGAAATGATTTACCAAACAAGTCATTGGGTTGGTCATATTTCTCCCGAAAACACGGCGGCTTATCATTTTGTAAAAGCGATGCGCGCCCTGCTGCCGCAATTGAGCCGCGAAAAAATGATGTTCAATCTGCCGTCCCCAAAAGATGCAAGGCTTTTTCCGGTGGTTGATTATTTGCAAAAACACATCAACGAACCGTTGAAAGTGGCCGAAATTGCCAAAAGGTTTGGATTCAGTGAACGTTCTCTCGAACGGCTTTTTATTTCCGACATCAAAATTTCGTGCATCAATTATCTCCGAACGCTGCGCATGATTTCCGCACTCGAATTGCTTTCCAATTCAAAATTGACGATCAGCGAAATTGCCTCAAAAGTTGGGTACGAAAGCAGCCCGACGTTCAGCAATACTTTTCAGCAAATCATTGGGATGCGCCCGAAAATGTATGCGAGGCACGGGGGTTAGGGATTGGTTATTCGTTATTGGTGGTGCAACCATTTTCACAAAAACGCACTTTTCACTTCCTCGATCGCCTGCTCGCAAAGTCGCCGCAATTCGGCGAGGCCTGTTTCGATTTGGTTGACGCCGGGTTTGGCGGCAGCGGTTTCCAATTTATCGGCAGCATGGATTACAATTTCAGAAATGCCCATAAAACCCATTGTGCTTTTCATGTTATGTGCGGTTTGTCCCAGCGTTTCCCAATCTCGATCGGCAGCGGCTTGGTCGAGGATAGCGAGTTCGCGGGGTACTTGCCGCAGAAAAATTTCAGCCAATTCTGATAAAAATGCCGATTTTCCAGGTGCCATTTGTTGCAAATAGTGGGGTTGGAGGAGTTTTTTTGAGGAAATTTCGAGTTCGGATTTGTTTTCTTCGGCACGTTTTTGCGCAGCGAGCCGCGAAATGATCTGGTGAAAATCATCCATTTTAAAAGGTTTGGAAATGTAGTCATCCATGCCGAGCGCGAGGCATTTTTCACGTTCGCCGGGAAAAGCGTGGGCGGTCATCGCAATGATTGGGATGTTGAAATTCAGTTCGTTGCGAATGATTTTGGCCGTGGTATAGCCGTCCATTTCAGGCATTTGGATGTCCAAAATCAAGAGGTCAAAATCATTTTTTTGGATGGCTTCGATGGCGAGTTTGCCATTTTCGACCATTTGAAAATCAAAACCCCAGCCGCTGAAAAGTTCTTGCACCAAATATCGGTTCATCTCATTGTCTTCTGCCACCAGGATTTTTAGGTTTTGGGCAGTTTCCGGGCGACGTTCTGCAAAAGCATGATTCAGTTCGACGGCGACGGACGCCGGTTTTGAAAACGGCAAAATGACGATGAAAACAGAACCGCTGGCTCGCCCGTCCGACGTTTTAACACGACTTTGCACCTCAATTGAGCCGCCCTGCACCTCCACCAAACCTTTGGCAATGCTCAAACCCAAGCCGGATCCGTGGTGCCGCCGGGTCATTTCGTTGCTCACTTGGTGAAAACGTTCGAAGATTTCGGCTTGATTTTCAATCGGGATACCGATGCCCGTATCCTCGACGGTGAATTGCAAAACGCATTGGTCTTCCCTTTCTTCTTCGAGAAAAACGGCGACGGTGATGCTTCCTTTTTCGGTAAATTTTATGGCGTTGGAAATCAAATTTGCCAAAATTTGGCTCAGCCGCATCGGGTCGCCTTCGAGCAAAAGCGGGATATTTTTCAAAGGTTTGAAAATCAGTTGGAGTCTTTTTTCGGCAGCCCGGAGGCGAAACATTTCCTCGACGGCGTGCATCAATTCCGGCAAACTGAACGGGCGCGGCTCGACGAGCAACTGCCCGGCTTCCATTTTTGCAAAATCGAGGATGTCATTGACGATGGTCAGCAGTGCATCGCTGCCGGTTTCGATGGCTCGAACGTGCCTTTTTTGGCTCGGCGAGAGCTCCGTGCGGGCAAGTAATTGGGCAAAACCGATGATGGAATTGAGCGGGGTGCGGATTTCGTGGCTCATGTTTGCCATGAATTGTTCTTTGAGTTGGGCGGTGCGCTCGGCAGCACGGGCTTCGTCAAGTTGTGCCTCCAATTTTTTTCGACCGGAAATGTCGAGCACCGTCGTTCTTGACCTTAAAAAATGGCCTGCTTTGTCAAAAACGCTGTTGATAATTAATTTGACAGGCAGCCATTCGCCCGATTTTTTCCGAAACAGATATTCGAGTTCCAGCGAATTGGTGCGCTCATTTTTTATTTTTGGAAAATAAGTTTTAAAACGCTCCAATCCTTTTTCGTCGAGCAATTCTGTAAAATTCATTTTTCCCACAATTTCTTCCCGAGAATAGCCGATCCATCGCAGTTCGGTTTGGTTCATCGCCACAAAAACACCCTCGGCGTTGATCGAATGATAACCAACGGGCGCGTTTTCGTACAGATCATCTTGCATTTGGCTTTGCTCGGAATAATCCATGACCACGCCGCGACTGCGAAAAAACATGCCTTCGTTGTCAAAAATAGCGGTGGCTGAAATGCTCGCCGGAAACCATTCGCCCGATTTTTGGCGCAGGTTGACGCGCACGTCTTTCATAAAACCTGTTTTGAAAAAACTGGAACGAACCTTTTTAAGCAGTTCCAAACCTTCCGCGTCAAGCAATTCTGACATGTTCAATTTTCCGATGACCTCCTCGCGGGAGTAGCCGAGCCAGTTCAAAAGTGTTTGGTTTATTTCAATAAACACGCCGTCCACATCAATCGAATTGTAGCCGACTGGGGCGTTTTCGTACAAATCATCTTTCAATTGTTTTTGCTCGAAATAATCAATGGCCGCGCCCACCGGGGCATTTTTGGAATCGTTGGAAAGTTGGAATGGCTTCATGAGAGACAGGATTTAATCCAACAAAGTTGATATTTTCTTGGAATTTGGGGTCGCCATTTTTTTGAAGAAGCCTAAAAAATAACTTAACTACTTAGCCACATAGTTTCACAGAGGATTTTTCACATAGAAAACATAGGTTTTTTATGTTTTTTGTCAAAAAAACTATGTTTCCTATTTGAAAAATCCTCTGTGAAACTATGTGGCTAAGTAGTTACAAAATAACAAAAGGACTGCCTTTCCAGGAGTCCTTTTATTATTGTCGTAAAATGTTTCATTTGATTTTTTGAAGCCGGATAAATGAATGGTGGGCTGAGGATTTTTTTAAAAAACTGGTATTTGGTTAGGGAAAAAAATCTGCCGGAGAAATTTGAAAATTAAATCGCTCTGGCCGGGATTACATGAAAGTTTATAGTGCGAGAGGCCATTATCCGAATTCAACGGATCAAAGGTTGAGTTTAATCTATTAAAATTTTAAAGAGTTCGTTGAATCGGGCGATTGCTTCGCTGAAAAAGGGATTTGCTTCGGCGAGGATGTTTTTAGATTTTAACTTTTTGGCGTATGCCCAGAATTTTGGCGTGCTCGGAACAGCGTTCCGAGGTACATCAATCATTCAACGACCGCACGACTACACCTTTTCCATCCCAAAAATCCACCTTTTTCGCCCCCGCCGGCACCGCCACCCGCCGCGACGATTGCGACAAAAAACCACTGCCCCAGTAAAATTCGTGCAACTGTTTTTGCCCATCGGCCAGCGTGATTTCCACTTTTACTTCATTGTTTTTTAAAGGAAAATTCTTTGCCGCACGGTTCGTGAGCGAAGTCGAACGAGCAAAAACCCGCAGCGCAGATTTGTTTTGCGAAGCCAAAAACAACTCGCCGCCGCCCGCCAAATCCACCCGCGCGAGTGCCCGTGCATTTCCAGAAACCACAAAACCGCTTTCTTCCAAACCGATACTTTTGAAAATATTTTTCCCCACGTTTTTCAAAACGAGGCCGTGAAAAGCATCCGCCCGGCCCTGCAAAAGTTCCATCCCAAAATCGTTGCCGACCATCAAAATATCGGTCAAACCGTCGCCGTCAAAATCGTCGGGCAGGATGCCAAAGATGGGGGCGAATTGGGCTTCGATCGGCAGCGCGGTGAGTTTGAATTTGCCAGAACCGAGGTTTTCGACAAAACAGGTTTGCATCTCGTTGGCCTCGAAAATCATCGCGTCTTTTCGCATTTCCGGGGTCAAAATATCATCGATCGTGGCCGCGCCGAGCGTGCCGTAAGTTGGAAAACGTTTGCGGATCGGCGGCATTTGTTTGACGATATCATCGCGGTTCGAAAATGGATATTCGTGGCGTTTGCCCAGCGAATCGAGTCCAAAACAGGTCAAAAACGGGTCAATCGAGCCATTTCCATCAAAATCTTTGGCGTACAGCCGCAGCGGCTCGGCATCGCTTTTGGTTTGAAAATAGATGTTTTTGCCAAAATTCCCGGCCACGTAATCCATGTCGCCGTCGTTGTCGAAATCGGCGGCGGCGAGGCTCGTCCACCAACCTCGGCGGTCGGCGATGCCCGTTTTTTGGGTGATGTTTTCGAGTTTTTGACCCGTGTTTTTGAAAAAAGTAAGCGGCATCCATTCCCCGGCAAGCATCAAATCGGGGCGGTTGTCGTTGTCGAAATCTGTCCAAATTGCATCGCTGACGAGACCGATAAATTCGAGTTCTGGGCAAATTTCTTGGGTCGCGTCCACAAATTTTGGGCTGCCCGGCTGGCTGATATTTTTCAAAATAAAACTGCGGTCGGTTTTTGGGTAGGAATTTGGCAAAACCCGTCCGCCGACAAAAAGGTCGAGATCGCCGTCGCCGTCAAAATCGGCAGTACGGACGGTTTGGCCGCAAGCCGTTTCGGTGGGCAGCGCGGCGGGCAGCGGCGTGAAATTTCCCCGGCCATCATTTTGGCAAAAAACATCTTGGTACATCTGCAAACCGGGCGAAAGAATGCTGCCGCCGTGCACCAAATACAAGTCCAAATCGCCGTCGCCATCGGCATCAAAAAGCAGTGCGCCGAGTTCTTCCTCGCGGCGGGTCGGATCGGATTTGTACGAAATTTCCTTTTTCAAAAATTTTCCATCGCGGTTTTGAAAAAACCAAGTCCCCGGCTGCCCGGCACTGCCCGACAAATAAATGTCGTCGAAGCCGTCGCCGTTCACATCGCCGACCGAAATAGAGGGGTCGTATTCCGAAAAACGGTGCGGCAAGGTTCGCTGGTGATTGAAATCAACATAATCGCCGTCGCGGTTTTCAAAGTCAAGTCCGAGGGTTTTGGGGTCTGCGTTTTTGAAAAATGTCGAGCGGTGCGCGGCGGTCGGCGCGTCGTTTTTCTTTTCAAAATGGATGTCCAAAACTTGGTTCAAAACTGGTTTTCTAATCATCGTCGAGTTTTTGGAATTCCATTTAATCAGCACAGAATCAATGCTTTGTGATGCCCCAACGCCGACGTGGACAAAATTTTCGGAGCAAGATTGGTAGCCCCTGCCGGACATCGTTTGGATGATTTGCCGCTCGCCGGTGCTGAAAAAAACGGTCGCCGCCGCGCCAAAAGCATCGGGGTTTTCGGGTGCGCCGTGCAATTTCAGGCGCAGGAAATCGGGTCGTTTCTCGACGTCGTTCGACTTCGCTCCCGAACCGTCGTTCAAGGTATTTTTAAAAATGAAAGCCTTGTCGTTGATGTTGTTGACCACCAGATCGAGGTCGCCGTCGTTGTCCAAATCTGCGTAGGCCGCGCCGTTCGAAAATGCGGGAACGGCCACGCCCCACGATTTTGAGACGTCTTCAAATTGGAGATTTCCGAGGTTTTTAAAGAAAAATTTGGGCGTTTTCACCTGCGGAATCAATTCCTGCAAATCCATCGGGGCAAACAAATTGCCCACCGTGCTCCGGTAGGCATTGAAATCGTGGTCGGTCACGTCGCGCGGAAAACCATTGGTGACGAACAAATCGGGGTGGCCGTCGTGGTCAAAATCGGCAAAAAGCGGCGTCCAACTCCACTCGGTTTCCATCGTTCCGGTCAGCAAAGAAATGTCGCTGAAAATGGGCAGCCCCGTCGCCGGGTCGAGCCCCCGGTTGAGTTGCAAAGTGTTGCGGAGATATTGGTGTTCGTAGCCATATTGCTCGAAATTGAGGTAGGTCGCGTAGTTGTTTCCGGGCAGGAAAAGTTTTTTTCGTTTGTTGTAAAACGGCATCATTTCGGTGGTAAAAATGTCCAATTTGCCGTCGTTGTTGATGTCGGCGGCGTCGCTGCCCATCGCGGAAGCGGCTTGGTGGGGCATGGTTTTTCCAATTTTATTGGTAAAAAAACCTGCGGAATCCGCGAAATACATCAAGTCGTTCGTGACGTAATCGTTGGCTACATAAATGTCGGGGCGACCATCTTCGTTGAAATCTGCGGTCAACGCGCTGTGGCTGAAACCCTCCAAAACGATGCCCGCCGCGTGCGAAATATCGGTAAAAACGGGGTGGCCGAGCGCGGCATCCCAGTCGTTTCGGTACAGTTTGTCGGTGTTCGGCGAGGTGCCGTCGGTTGTTTTTTTGACAAATTGGTTGGGGTTTTGCCTGCCGACAATCACATTTACCGAAAGAAAAAGGTCGAGGTCGCCGTCGCCGTCGCAATCAAAAAACTGGGCGTTCGGCGTGTGGCCATCGTCGGCGATGCCATATTCGGCGGCCATTTCCTTGAATTTTGGGCAGCCGTCGGCGTCATTTCCCTGATTTATAAAAAGTAGGTTTTTGCGGTTTTCGGGCTGATTTACAAACGTGTTGCAGACGTAAATATCCAGTTTTCCGTCGCGGTCGAGGTCGAGAAAATAGACGCCTGCCGACCAGTTTTCGGGGCGTTTTTGGGCGTTTGCTTTTTCGGTGATGTCTTCAAATTCCATCTCGCCTGAGGCGAGACCTTTGTTCAAATACAGTTTGTTGGCGACTTGATTTCCGGTAAAATAAAGGTCTTGCAAACCGTCGCCGTTCAAATCACCGACCGCCACGCCGCCGCCGTTGTAGATAAATTCTGTTTTTAAAATGTTCAGCGTGTCGTTTTCGGTGATGGTATTTTGAAAATCAATGCCCGTTTTTTTGGAATCGAGGAGTTGGAAAAGGGTGTTTTTTTCGGTGCAGGCCGAGGAGAAAAAGATTAGGACGAGGATAAAATTTTTTGAAAAAGACATTTCTTAAAGATAAAAAGCAACTATTTACGACACATAGAAAACAGAGGAGTGTTGGGGTAAATAAAAAAAAAAAAAAAGAGGTTTGTATTGATAAATAACCATTTTTGTTGTTGTTGTTTATAGGTGGTTTTTTTTTTGTTTTTATTTGTTTTTTATAAAATAATTTTTTAGGAGGTTGTGTTT
>JANNMS010000189.1:0-12239 GCA_031398055.1 Saprospirales bacterium
GCAATTCCTCAACGCGCGCCTGCTGCAGCTTGCGTTTGCTGATTTCCGGCAGCATCCGGTACCCCATCGACGCGAGCAGAGTCACGCCGATGAGCGTGAACAGGATCCGATTGAGGGAATGCCAGATTCCGCCTGCCGGAGATGAATGTTGGAAGTCGCTGTGCGCGGCGCTCACTCAGCGCATCTTACCGCCGTAAACCGCATTGTCACCCAGGATTTCTTCAATTCTGAGCAGTTGATTGTATTTCGCCACCCGGTCGGATCGCGATGCCGAGCCGGTTTTGATTTGCCCGGTGTTCAAAGCGACGGCGAGATCGGCGATGGTCGTGTCCTCGGTTTCGCCGGAACGGTGGCTGATAATTGAAGTGTAACCACGGCTAGTTGCCAAATTCACGGCATTTATCGTTTCGGTGAGCGAACCGATTTGGTTCACTTTTATCAAAATCGAGTTGGCAATTTTCTGTTCGATGCCGCGCGCGAGGCGTTCGGTGTTGGTGACGAAAAGGTCGTCGCCGACGAGTTGGATGCGGTGGCCGATGGTTTCGGTGAGCAATTTCCAAGTTGACCAATCGTCTTCGGCGAGGCCATCTTCGATACTTTGAATCGGGTAGCGGTTGCACCAATCTTTCCAAAAAGCGACCATGTCTTTGCCGCTCAAACGGTCGCCGGACGATTTTTTGAAAACGTATTCTTTCTTTTCGATGTCGTAAAATTCCGAAGCCGCCGCGTCGAGCGTTATCACCACGTCTTCGAGCGGGCGATAACCGGCAGATTCGATTGCTTTCAAAACCGTTTCGATTGCTTCTTGATTGTCTTTCATGCCCGGCGCAAAACCACCTTCGTCGCCAACATTGGTCGTGTAGCCTTTGCTTTTCAAGACTTTTTTGAGTTGGTGAAAAATTTCAACACCCATCCGCAGGCCTTCCGAAAACGTTTCCGCGCCGACCGGCATAATCATAAACTCTTGAAAATCAATACCATTATCTGCATGCGAACCGCCGTTCAAAATATTCATCATCGGCACGGGCAGCACGTGGGCATTCACGCCGCCGAGGTACCGGTACAAAGGTTGGCCGAGTTCTTCGGCTGCCGCTTTGGCCACTGCGAGGCTGACGGCCAAAATTGCGTTGGCTCCGATATTTGATTTGTTGCGCGTCCCGTCGCGTTCGATCATCATCTTATCAATCCGGATTTGGTCGGTGACTTCTTGACCAATCAAATCCTCGCGCAACATTTTTTCGATATTTTTCACCGCATTTTGAACGCCTTTTCCGAGGTACCGGGCGGCATCGTCATCGCGGAGTTCAACGGCTTCATGGATGCCGGTGCTCGCGCCAGACGGCACGGCGGCGCGTCCGACAAACCCGGTTTCTGTCCACACATCCACTTCGACGGTGGGATTTCCCCGGCTGTCGAGGATTTCTCTGGCAACAATTTCACGAATTGCACTCATAATTTTTATCTTAAAATTTTTACTAAAAAATAAAAAAGCCCTTGCGGGCAAGCAACGACAAAGGTAAAAAAATCGGCGGGGTGGCAGGCCGCCGGGCGGTTTTTTTAATTGAAATCTTTGTAAAACTTGGTGAAAGGAACAGTTTTCCCAAATTCTGCTACTTTTGCCCATCTTTCCAAAAACGTACGAGAACAAAAACAGCCTCCACAAAACCTGAAATTTCAAATGGAACATCTCTCACCGATACTTGTGCTGGTCATTTTGCTGGGGTATTTTGCGATGCTGATCGGCGTGGCGTGGTACACCGGACGGAACACCGGCAACGAAGGTTTTTTCCTTGCCAACAGAAATGTCCCGTGGTACGTGGTGGCTTATGCCATGATCGGGACGAGTATTTCGGGCGTGACTTTTATTTCAATTCCCGGCGTGGTCGGTTTGGGGCAAGGGGCAAACCGTGGTTTTGGGTACATGCAGGTGGTTTTGGGTTATCTCGTTGGCTATTTTTTCATCGCCACGGTTTTGATGCCGCTTTATTATCGCCTGAAATTGACCTCGATTTACGGCTATTTGGAAACCCGTTTTGGTTACAATTCTTACAAAACTGGCGCGGCGTTTTTTCTACTTTCCAGAACTTTAGGTTCGGCGGCGCGGATGTTTTTGGCTGCCGCCGTTTTGCAAACCTTTGTTTTTCAACCACTTGGCGTCCCGTTTTTCGTCACCGTCATTTTTATGATTGCCTTGATTTATGCCTACACTTTTCAAGGCGGATTGAAAACCATCATTTGGACGGACACGATCATGACCACTTTTTTCCTCGCTGCAGTGGTCTGGACGGTTTGGACGGTGGCAAAAACTTTGAATTTAAGTTTTACTGAAATCCTTCCGGCTGTCAACCGGAGTGGCTACGGCCAATGGTTTTTCTTCGATAATTTTTTGACCGACCCGAACCATTTTGTCAAACAATTTGTCGCCGGTGCGCTGGTTGCGATTACCATGACCGGCCTCGACCAAGATTTGATGCAAAAAAACTTGGCCTGCAAAAACATCCGCGACGCGCAGAAAAACATGTTCGTTTTTAGTTTTTACCTCGTGATTATCAACGTGATGTTTCTGGTTTTGGGGGCATTGTTATATATGTATGCCGGTTCGATTGGCCTCGAAATCCCAGAACACACTGACCAACTTTACCCAAAAATAGCTTTTGAAAACCTCGACCTCGCCGCTGGTATTTTCTTTGTTTTGGGTCTCGTGGCGAGTACCTACGCCAGTTCCGACAGTGCTTTGACGGCTCTCACCACCTCGTTTTGTGTCGATTTTTTAAATTTTGAAAAAGAAAAACCCACCCTGCCCGAAGGCTATCACGAGGGCGAAGAATTCCTTGCACACGTCGCGGCGGTGGAAAAAGAACAGCGTCGAAAAAGGACTTTGGTGCACCTCGGATTTTCGGCAGCGTTTGTGGTTATCATTTTGATAATCAATGCTTTGAGTAAAGATTACCCGGTCATTTCGCTTATTTTTAAAATTGCAGGATATACTTATGGCCCGCTGCTCGGCCTGTATATTTTTGGACTTTTTACCAAAATAAAAATCCAAGACCGTCTCGCCCCGGTGGTTTGTGTGGCTGCTCCGTTTTTGACTTGGGCAATTGATTTTGGCTGCAAATCGTGGTTCGATGTTGGGTTTTTGACCATTTTGATAAATGGCTTCCTCACTTTTGTTGGACTTTGGTTGATTTCAAAACGCAATGCCGACGGGGAAAGAGAGATTTTGAATTAGTTTTGTGCCGCCCACCACTTATTTTTCGACCACAAAGGCACATTAGAAAACATAAGTTTTTTAAATAAAAGCCTTATGTTTTCTAATGTGTCTTTGTGGTAAAAAACACATCAAATTATTTTTCTGCAATGGCGAAAACCACCACCACCGCAAAATCGCAGGCGCACAGTTCGCCCGACACCCAATTCGATTTCAACAATCGAATCGTCACGCTCGACGAGTTCATCATCCGCTCCGAAAAAGATTTTGAATATGCCACCGGCGAACTCACCGGACTGCTCCGAGACATCGGCGTGGCCGCAAAAATCATCAACCGCGAGGTCAACAAAGCAGGTTTGGTGAGCATTTTGGGTGCGACGGAAGGCGCAAATTCTTCGGGCGACAACCAACAAAAACTCGATGTTTATGCCAACAACAAACTCATCGAATGCCTGAAAAATTCTGGCGAATGTTCCGCGATTGCCTCCGAAGAAAATGAAGATATCATTCAAGTCCCGGCAATTGGCAGCAAAAACGCCCATTATGTCGTGCTTTTTGACCCGCTCGATGGCTCTTCCAATATTGATGTAAATGTGTCGGTCGGGACGATTTTTGCGATTTATCGGCGGGTCAGCGAGGCAAATACGCCCGCGACTTTGGCCGATTTTCTGCAACCCGGCGTCAAACAAGTCGCTGCCGGATATGTGCTTTATGGCACTTCGACTTTGTTGGTTTACACGACCGGGCGCGGCGTGAATGGCTTCACGCTCGACCCTTCGATTGGCGAGTTTTGCCTCAGCCACCGAAATATGCGCATCCCCGAGGCGGGCAATTCGTACTCCGTCAACCAAGGTTATTATTCAAAATTCGACCTCGAAATGCGGCGATACATTGATAATTGTTCGGATGAAAACTATGGTTTGCGGTACATCGGCTCGATGGTTTCGGATATCCACCGGATTTTGGTGCAGGGCGGCATTTTTCTTTATCCGAGCACCCGAAAATATCCAAAAGGAAAATTGCGCCTGCTTTACGAATGCAATCCGCTGGCGATGGTCGTCGAACAGGCTGGCGGCAAAGCGATTGATACCCAACTGAAACGGATTTTGGACATCCAACCAACGGCTTTGCACCAACGTTGCACGGTGGCCATTGGCTCTCCGAAAATGGTGGACGAATTGAAAGCATTTATTGAAAGATATTCCGCGCTGCCCATTTGAAAATAGTTTTTGGGGAATTGGTTATTGGTGTGTGCAGCCCACCAATAACCAATTCCCCAATAACTATTTATTGAAAAGGCTCATCGTTCGTTCCATCCCAATCGTGGCGAAAGATTTGGCAGTTTCGGCGGCGCGTTCGATGACGTGCGGAAGTTCGGCGGCTTCGTCTTTTGACCACTTTCCCAGAACGTAATTTACTTGTTTTCCTTTTGAAAAAGTGTCGCCGATGCCCACCCGAAGTCGTGGAAAATCTTTCGTTTCCAACAATTCGATGATGCTTTTCAAACCATTGTGGCCGCCGTCGGAGCCGTTTGCGCGCAGTCTTTGTTTTCCGAAAGGCAAATTCAAATCATCGGTGATGACCAAAAGGTTGGCGGGTTCGATTTTTTCTTTTTGCAACCAATACCGCACGGCTTTTCCGCTCAAATTCATCCAAGTATTTGGTTTCAACAAAATCAGCGTGCGACCTTTGAATTTCACTTCGGCCAAATCGCCGTGGTGGTCGCCGCGCCAACTGCCTTCCAAATTTTTGCACAAAAAATCGACGACCTCGAAGCCAACATTGTGCCGCGTGCCGTCGTATTCCGAAGCCATGTTTCCGAGGCCAAAAATCAAGAATTTCATTTTGGAGATTTACGATTTTAGAATTACGATTTACGATTGCCAAAAAAAGAGCGGCAAAAGTAACCCATCTGAAAAAAATCAAACCACCTCAAAATCAATGTCAAAAGCCAAATTTTTCAAAGTCAATTTTCCAATGTCCAAAATCTCGATGCTTTTTTCACTCCTTTTTTTGTGGGCAAATTCATTGTCCGCCGGGACTGCAGACCAGTTTTTTCAATCCGGAAATGCCGATTTTCAAAAAGGAGATTTTGCCTCGGCGATAAAAAATTATGAATCGGCTTTGGCCGAGGGTTTGGTTTCGCCGGAAGTTTTTGTCAATCTCGGCCATTGTTTTTTTCAAGAAAAAAATTTTGCGCGGGCCATTTTGAGTTACGAACGCGCCCGCTTGCTCGAGCCCGGCGATGTCGTTTTGAATGCAGATTTAGAAATCGCCCGCCGCCGTGCTGGAGTTGAAAACCAGTCCCAAAATGGCGTTTTTTCTTTTTTTGAAAATGTGCTGGATGGGCTCTCGCCAAATATTTGGGCAGGCCTGACTTTGGTATTTGGATGGCTGGCAGCGACTGGAATTTTCTTTTTTTGGAAAAATCAAGATAAAAAAAAACGGAAATCAGGAATCCGTTTGGCCGTTGCAGTGAGCGCGATTTTTTTGTTGACCCTCGTTTTTTCATGGAAAAGTGCCGACCACCGAAAAAATCCGATGGCCGGCATTGTTCTGACTGAAATTTCTGCGCACCCCGCAGCCGATGCCACAACTGAGGTTTTGGAAAATTTGAAACCGGGCGAAAAAGTTGATTTGCTCGAATTGCTTTCGGGTTGGTGGAAAATCAGGTTGCCGGGGGGCGGGATGGCTTGGGTGGCAGGGGATGCGGTGGAAAAGATTTGAAATTACCAATGTTAGCAGCCACAATGTTCCTTTACTATCCGAGATTTTATTTTTACTACCCCATCGCTACACTTTTTAGATTTTGTCTCCCAATAGTAAGTCGCTTGCTTATTGTGCTTTTTTCCACACCACCACTCGGGTCTACATTCAGTAGCAGCCCCGGACCGAGTCCAATCCGACCAATCGCAGCCTGATACCTTGGGCGGTTGTGTTTGTTGAATGGCTTTTTTTCCATCAAAGTACGAGAAGGTTTTCCCGTTTTGAGAAACGAAAATGAGTTGTTTGAAATCAAATGAATTTTGAGGGTCTTTGATGTCAAACCGAACCACAAAATAGTTTTTGTCAAGAGTCAATTGTTTGAGATTTGAATAATTGACCGATGCCTCGGTGTCTTCAAGTACCTGTAATGCTTCAACAAAGGATTTGTCAGCCTGAATTTGTTTCAAAAGTGCTTTGGTTACAGGCACACTTCTTTCTTCTTGTGCTTGAAGAAACAAAGCAATAAAATTTAGGAGGAGAAAAAACAATGATTTTTTCATGTCTTAAAAAGTTTGGAGTGAGAAGATTTAGTTAATAAAAATGAGCAATTGGATTCCCGGGTAGCATGAAGTGATAGATTTTGCATTCCATCGGGGGAATGCTCCGATACTTACCCTTTTTCTAGTTAGTTTTAAAAAAAAAAAAAAGTCCAACGAGTTATTTTTTCTATTAGTAAAAAGTAAACGCATTTAGGCAAAGCCCGTACCACCCGGCACGGGCTGTTTATCTAAACGCGTTTAGCGCATATTTGAAATGGAAATTATAAAGTAATCTCTTTGATTACATTTTTGCCGTCGCTTAATATTGCTTTTCTCGAACCGCCCCCGACTGCGCTATTTGCAACTTTTACCTGAAAGTAAATGAAAGTATTGTTGCTACAATCCGCTTTAAAGGCTTTTGATTCTGGCTCGGTAAATATTCCGACATGGATTTTGTACCATGTATTTATTGCCAATGAATTGTTGAAAAAATTGGTTTGTGATTTAATAACTCCGTTTCCTTGTGGTTCAAACCAATTCCAGATTCGATCCAACTGTAGTGAATTATCGGGTTGAGTTCCAGTTCCTGCACTAAAAAGTCGCCATTCATAGGTTAGCCTATTTATACTTGGATACAGAGTTTTGATATAATCACAATAGGCTTGCGAACTGCTTTTAAAAAATGCGGTGGGCGTAAAAGTCATTTTATAAGGGTCGTTCATACCGCCAGTTGGCGTAAACTTGAACATAGTGTTCATCAAATCAGGATTTATCGGTGGGCAGCAGGGGTCAAAAGTGATGGGAATCGGCTTATCACAATTCAAAAAATCAATCTGAGTAATTGAATTTGCAGTTATGACAACTCCGCTTTTGCTGCCATTTTTGGGATTAGTTGCCCTCCAACCGGTTTGCTGCTCTTCACCGACTGTATAAGTCCCAGCAGGAACCGTAAATGTGTAATAACCATTTGCATCGGTAGTGCAGTTTTTGGATTGACCATTGCCAGTTAATTGGATTTTCCAGTTCGGCAAAATTTTATCTTCTGCATCTTTAACCCCATTACAATTTTCATCTTTGTATTTATACCCAACAACAAAACCTTGATTATTACAGCAGGTTTCTTTTAATAAGGAATTTCCAGCGGTGGTTAAGGAGCCTTTTATATCCAAACCCATTGGAGAGCTTGCATTATCATTTCTCAATTCTGCCCTTAAACAATGTCTTCCTGCATTCAATACTATTGTACCCTGTACTTTGTTATTGACATCATCAGTACCATCAAAATTTTTAGTAGTTGTTGTAGAAAGTTGGGCAGGTTGTCCTGGAAGCAAAACATTATCCAGATAAAACTTTACTTGGTTGTCTACGCGAACAGTAATATCATAATCTACTTTAACTCCGTTACCGCAAGTGCAAAAGCACCTTTCAAAACTATAAGGGTTTTTGGACAGATCGACGTTTGATTTATTGGAGCCTGAACTACTAAAGGCAGAGATATATTTTGAGTTAGAAATTGCAGCACCCCAAGTGCTTGCAATTGCATACCCTGGGCCATTCAAGTTCACAACAACATCAGTTGGCGCATTGGTCAAAATCCAATATGGATCTTGTTGGCCATCTGAAAAAAGAGTCGCATTGCTGTGATTATAGCCGGTATTTATAATCAAAGAATTGGTCAAACAAGTTGCACTGCTGCAATCGCCTTGCGAAAAACAAATCTGAAAACAAGAAATCCAAATTGAGAGGATGAGAAAAAACGAATTTTTCATTTTTTAAAGAAATTTTGATTGGTCAAATTTTTACCACAAGCCATTGGGCGTGCAGAGAATTGCAATTCTGAAAACAAAACTATTGGCCTGAAAATTCGACTTGCCAGAATCATTTCCATCCGGTAATAAGTTTTTTCCATTCGGTTTATTGGGGTAAAAAATTTAGAATTTATTTACTTTTACGAGCAGAAATTCACCGCACCGCTAATTTCAAAATATGAAAAACCACGTGGCCAATCTAAAAACCATCTTGATTGATGACGAACTCGATGCCCGTTTCAATTTGCGTTTGATGTTGCGCCAATTTCCAGAGATGAATATCGTCGCCGAGGCCAACGACGTGCCGAGCGGCATCGCAGCCATCAAAATCCACCAGCCAGATTTGATTTTTTTGGACATCCAAATGGGCGAAAAAACGGGTTTCGACCTGCTTGAACATTTCCCTGCGCCCGATTTTCAAGTCATTTTTTGCACCGGTTTTGACCAGTTTGCTTTGCAAGCCATCAAAAAAAATGCGCTCGATTATTTGTTGAAACCTGTCGACCCCGACGAATTGGCTGCCGCCGTGCAAAAAGCCCTAAAAAATAAAGTAGAAAGAACGCCGCCCCGCCTCACATTTCAAGTTTCTGGCGAGGTCTGGTTTGTGGAAATGGAAAAAGTCAGCCAAATCGAATCCGATGGAATGTATTCCACCATCAAATTGACCGACGGTCGGCAGTGCGTGCAGGTGCGCTCGCTGCGCGAATTTGAAGAAATTTTGCCACCCGGAAATTTTGTCCGCACCCACCAATCGCACCTCGTCAATTTGAATTTTGTAGAAAAATTCCTGCCCGAAACCGGTTTTTTGAAAATGAAAAACGGCTCGGAAATCCCCGTTGCACGGCGGCGGCGCACGGATATTTTGCTCGCTTTGGGTTTGAATTGACTACTTTCAAAAGAAAATATGCGCCCAATCCTATTTTTCCTGCTTTTTTCAAACCTCCTCCCCGCCCAGCCGCACCCCGCGTGGCGGCATTATACTTTGAACGACGGCCTGCCCGACAACACCGTTTATGATATGTGCGAAGACAGCATCGGGCGGCTCATTTTTGCCACGAACGCGGGCATTTGCCGTTTCGATGGCTACCGATTCCAGCGGTTTCCGGAGCCGGACGAGATCAATTCGATGTCCGCTTTTTTCCCAAAAACGGACGGCCGCGGCAGGGTTTGGTTCCGGACAATGGGCGGCCTGCTTTATATTTTGGAAAACGATAGCATCCATGCGTGGAAATGGAACCCCCTTTTGGAAAAATACAAAGACTTCTTGACCACTTCCACCAATTTTTCCATTTTTGAAAACCACGATGTCCAGTTGCAATTGAACGGTTTTGGGTTTATCAAAGTGGACGAATCCGGCAAAATCGAGGAATGGACCACCTCCTCGGGGTGCATGGTTTGGACGGAAACACCCGGAAATTCCAATCAATTGCGCGGGACGCCGCACAGCAAAGCATCGGAAAGTAAAAAATACAAGGACCGAAATGTGGAAGCTCCGCACATCATCCGCGACCAATTTTTTAATTTGGACACTGTTTTCAACATCCCGTTCGTGGAAAGCAGCAGCAGGCTGATTGGTCTGAAATTGGGCAAACGCCATTTTCTCTTCCTTTCGCAGGCTCGGATCACTGAAATCGAAAACGATCTTCCGAAACGCACGTTTTTTTACCCTGAAAAAACAAAAAAGAACCCCGTCAAATTGGAAAAAATGCCCGACGGCAGGTTTTTCATGTCTTGCATCGAAAGCGATTTCGGGCTGTATATTTTTAAGGATGTGGAGGCTTTGATGACCAATCGACCGGATACGGCCCTGCTCCCGGACATCGAAGCGACCGCTGTCTTTTTTGACCGGTCGGGCGGATGGTGGGTCACCTCGCACCAAAACGGGGTGTATTATTTGCCAAATCCGAACATCGCCATTTTTGACAAAGAGGCTGGTTTGAAAAACGAAATCATCAAAAACATCCTTGCAGACGCCGACCAAAATGTCTATTTCAGCGACGGGCAGCACCAGATTTTTAAACTGGCTGCGAAAAATTCCCAGTTCCAACTCCTCCCGGATCGCCCCGACAAATCCACCATCAAGTACCTTTTTTACCATCAGGAAAGCAAATCGGTGATTTCTGGCGGCGATCCTGTCCAAATTTTCCAAAATGAAAAATGGAAAATTTTTCCACAATTCTACAAATACAATCTTGCACCCAACGCACTGATTTCCACCAAAAACGGTGCGTTTTTTTATGGATTGGGGATGAAAAGCATAAACAAAATCAATGCAAAAGACTTTTTGCACATTTATCGCTCGGACGTGGACAGGAATTTGGCCGACCGCTTTTCCACCATCACTGAAACCTCCGACGGTCGGATCTGGGCCACCAAAACTGATGGCCTTTTTGAATGGCGGGGCGACTCGGTTCTGCTGGCCGTGGCCAGCCGCCCCGAGCCGTTGACCCGCCGCGTCCGGCAAATGTTGTGGACTTCCGATGGCGTTTTGGTTGCAGCAACGGCTACGGGCGGCGTGTGTTTTTGGAAACCTCACCCCCCGACCCCTTCTCCAAATGGAGATGGGAAGGCATGGTTTCGACAAATTACCGAACGCGACGGCCTGACTTCCGACCTCGTCCGGTGCCTCGCCGTGCAGGGCGATTCGGTGGTTTGGACGGGCGGAAATGCGGGTTTGAACAAAATCACGGGCTGGCAGCCGAGCCAAAAATTGCGCGTCGAACAAATCACAGTCGCGCACGGATTGCCGTCGAATCAAATAAATGGCTTGTGCATCGCCGACGGATTTTTGTGGATTGCCTCGTCCGGTGGCTTGGTTCGGCTCGGCGCGATGCCATCGAAATTGCCGCCGCAGCGACCCATTTTGGCGGAGATTTTTGTAAAAAACAAAAAATGGACGGGCGAAAAAAATGTCTTTTCCGAATTTTTAGCCACCGAAAACGACCTCGAATTCCGTTTTTTCGCCCTCAATTTTCGGCAAAACGGAAAGATTCTGTACCGTTTTCGATTGAATGAAAATGCAGATTGGCAAAACAGCATGGCCACTTCCGCCCTGTTTTCATCGCTCGCCCCGGGCAAATACTGGTTTGAGGTGCAAGCCCAAAATGAGGATGAAATTTGGGGCGAATCCACTATTTTTTCATTCGAAATCAAACCGCCGTGGTGGGCAGATTGGCCGTTTCGCTCGGCGGTGATTTTACTTTTGACAACAGCAGTTTTTGCATTTTATAAAAACCGGACGCGTCAGTTGAAGGCAAAATTTGCGCTCCAAAAACAACTTTCCGAACTCGAACAGACGGCGCTGCGGGCGCAGATGAACCCGCATTTTATCTCAAACTGCTTGAATTCCATCCAACGTTGCGTTTTGGAAAATAACAACGAAGCCGCCGTCCGATATCTCGCTCGCTTCGCCAAATTGACCCGCACGGCTTTGGAATTTTCGGGTCGCCCGCAGATTTCGTTGGCCGAAGAATTGACCTACCTCGAAAATTATTTGGAACTGGAAAAACTGCGTTTCAAAGAAAAATTTGACTACAAAATTGAAATTTTCGAAGGTTTGGACAAACAAAAAACGATGCTCCCTCCGATGCTCGTCCAGCCGCTCGTTGAAAATTCGATCAAACATGGGTTTGCAAAAACGGCTTCCGGCGGGCAGATTGAAATCAATTTTTTTAAAAATGAAAAAGGACTGGAAGTGCAGTGTTTGGACAATGGACAAGGTCTCGCCGATGATTTTTCAAACTCCAAAAATCAAGAATTGAGCCATGCCCTCCACCTGATTCGTCGTCGATTGGATTTGCTGGGGCAGACCGGGCAGCAACATTTTTTTGAAATAAAAAACCGGACGGATGGGCAAGTCGGAACTTTGGCAGTTTTAAGTATCCCACATTAAATCTTCCGGTGTTTGAACCAAGCATTTTAGATAGCATTAGGAACACGGATTGGGCAGATTTTTGACGGATTTTCACGGATAGTTAA
>JANNMS010000215.1:0-4193 GCA_031398055.1 Saprospirales bacterium
CACCGCAATATTTGGGTTCGAATATCTCGGTGCTACGCACCTTTTTGAAACATTTTTATTCGTTTTCTACAAATATTGAGGTGCTACGCACCTTTTGGAAACCAGCAACTTGGAATCATAATTGAGCCATATTTTTTACCACAGAGACACATCGAAAAACATAAGTAATTGGTTTATAAGAACTTATGTTTTCTGATGTGTCTCTGTGGTAAAAAATATTTGTGGTAAATCGGGCTCACCGCGCCGTCTCCCACCGTCAATCACCAACTCGCTCCCGGTGATGTACGATGCCTCGTCGGATGCCAAAAACAAGGCTCCGTTTGCAATTTCCGTCATTTTAAAATCTTCGGAAAAAGTCACGGTGGCCTTCCCCGCCAGCAGTCCGAGCGGACGTTTTTTGCCGGCGCGGGCTGTGCGCGGCACCAAATAGGCCACGATTTCTTTCTTTTTGCCAAAAGCGATGGCAATGTTTTCGCCCAATCGAACCAGTTCCAAAATGCCTGAAAAATTGTTTTTGAACTCGCCAACGGTGAAGGTTTGCATATCTTTTTTTGACAAAGGGTCCGTGTGGTTGACAAGTTGCCAAGAAAGGTTCTTCGGGAAAAAATTGCAATACCCATTTTATTTCAAAAATTCCGCCCCAGATCCCACCTCTTCCCACTCGGTTTCGACAAAGGAACCGACTCGACAAATGTGTGGTCGCGCACCATTTCTGGCATTTCCCCGATGCCCTGAATTTTTTCATGGATGGTTTTGGCTTCCGCCTCGACCATGTTTTCGATGCCTTTCAAAAGGGCGTCGGCATTGAAAGAAATGTTGTCAATCCCCTCATTTACAAAGAATTGCGCGAACTCCGGCATGTCGCTCGGTGCTTGTCCGCAGAGCCCGATTTTGATGTTTTTCCGCCGGGCGGTGCGGATGGCGGTGCGCCCACCGACGTGATTGGCGTATTCGTTTGACTTGAAATCACTCATCCGAACGATTACGTCGTGCATTTCCCATCGTCAAAATGAACCGGCGGATGTTGTCCACCACGCTGTCCTCCAAAACGCGCTCGTCGTCGGGGTCAACATTTATAAAATCCAGCAGATATTCATCTTTGAAAGCCAACAGTGCTTTGTCGCGCAGGTTTTCGGGCAACGTGGCGGCGAAATTATTGGGCAACGCGCCTTGTTTTTGGAAAAGACGGGCATCAATTTGGTGGTCGAGGATGTCGTGCGACCATTGATTTTTGACCGCATTTTCCATGTAAAAACGGCGTTCATCCAAGTTTTTGCACCTGTTCATCAAAAGGATGTGGTGCGAAAATCCGAGGCACAAAAAGACATTTTGGAGAAAGTCGTCCAATTTGGCAGACACCAACTGCCCAATTTCAAAATCGGAATATTCCTCGGCAAACTGCCGCATATTTCTGAGGTTTCGATAAGAAAACCCGCGGAGCCCTGGCAACTCTCGTTGCAAGTCTGCCGAAATCTGTTCCAGCACTTTTGCGCCCCATTTTTCGGCGGCAATTTTTTCGGAAAGCCGTTTGCCGACGATAAAATACAGCAACAACATTTCGCGGTTGACGAGGCGGGCAGCGGTGTACTGGCAGCGGAGAATTTGTGTTTTCAGTGCTCCGACGAAGGTGAGATAGTTCGATTAGTCAATCATCTGTTTTGAAAATTTGCCCCGTAAAAATATATTTTTTGTTTTGTGATTGCAAGTTTTTAAAACAAAATATTTTACATTTAATAAGTTCGAAACCTCAAAACTGCCGTGTTGCCGGACATTTTCAATTTTAAAAATTGAGTTTCACCCCCCCGAAAAAATACACCCCTGCGCTCGGTTCAAAATACCGCCCGCCCGCAGCATTTATCAAAATATTTCCATTGTAAACCGTTGATGTTAAATTGTTTGCGCCAAAAAACGGCTCGAAATTCAGGCCCCGGATTTTTTTGGAAAAACCCGCCCGAAAATTCACCAACCATCTTCCCGATTCGCTCACCAAATTTCCATCGTCGGCAAAAAAAGCGCCCGAAAACTGCGTTTGCCCGACGGCAAAAAATCCATTTTGATGCTGCCAACGGACTTCTGCGAAGGCAAAATGTCGCGGCACGCCCGGCTGCCGATTGCCATCCAAACGCTTGCCGTTAGACTCAAAATCGGTGTACCGAAAATCCGAAAACGTGTAATTTGTCAAAAAACGAAGCCCCGCCGCGAGCCGACCGTCGAGCGAAATTTCAACGCCATTTCGTTCAGATTTTCCAGCATTTTGGTAAAAAGTACGCCCCGGCTGCGCGGCCAACTGGAACGGGACAAACTCGTCGCGAAGCCAGATTTTGAAAAATGTGCACTCAAAATTGAGGTTTTTGGGCAGCCACGTTTTCGTCCCGATTTCAAAACTTTGGGCAGATTGCGGGTTCAAATTTGGGTTGAAACCGCCCGCGCCCGTCGGGTTTGCCGAAAGTTCGTTCAACGTCGGCGTTTCAAAACTCGAATTGAAATTGGAAAAAACGGCGATTTTCGGCGTCATTTTAAAAGTCAAACCCACCGACGGGTTGGCGCGGTTGATTTTTCGGCTGCCCGATTGGTCTCCGTCCGTCAAAAAATGGTCGGCAGCGGCGAGCCAAATTTGGTCAGCGCGACCGCCAAATGTGAGTTTCAATTTTTCAAAAATCTGGAATTCGCCGAGCCAAAACGCGCCGAGGCTACGAAAACTTTCAGTCTGTTCGAGCGTCGCGTTTCCCCGTTTTCCGTCGAGGTTGTCGAATCGGCGGCGGTTGTCAATTTGCGCGTCGGTTTCGAGGCCGATTTGCGTGCGCCATTTCTTTTTTGTAAAAAAATAGGTCGCGCCCGCGCCGCGAAATTGGCGGTCAAATTCTACAAAACCACCCGATTGGAAAGCCAAACGGCTCTCAAATTGGCGAAAAGCCGCGAAACCGCGCACCGTCAAACGACTGTTTTCCGACCATTTTTTTTCAAAAACCGTCCCGAATTTTTGCTGATTCACGGATTCGCCGGCATCGAATTGGATGTTTTGAGGTCGTGCCTGCCGACGATTTTCCGAAATTTGGACAGCCGTCAAACCGCCCGCGTCCTCGGCCACCGGGCTGTTTCCGACATTTATCAAAAGTGAAATTTTGGCCGACGGCGAAATTTGAAATCGGAATTTTCCATTCAAAATCGTCTGGTTCATGCGGCTTTGTTGCCGAAAACCGTCCGTCCGGTTGTGCGTCGCGCTCAAAAACGCGCCCATTTTTCCAATCGAAAAACCTGTTTTTGCCGAATATTTTTGAAAACCAAAACTGCCAAAAGTGGTCTGAAAACCAAAACTTGGCCTCGCCTCAGGCGAGGCCGTCGGCTCTTCGGTTCGAAAACTCAACACGCCGCCCGCCGCATTTCCGTACAAACCGGAGGCCGCGCCGCGCAAAATTTCGAGGTTTTGGAGCGTGGACAAATCCAAATTGTCCACGTCGGCCTGTCCGTCGGGCGTGGATTCGGGCAAACCGTCGACCAAAATCCGGATTCCGCGAATCCCGAAAGCTGAACGCGCACCAAAACCTCGGATCGAAATCCGCAAATCTTGGGCAAAATTGTCCGGGTTTTGGGCAAAAACGCCCGGCACAGCTGCCAAACTTTCGGTCAAATTCAGTTGCTGCGTGCCGCGTTGCAGCCGTTCTGAATTCAAAACGGAGACCGAAAAAGGCGCGTCGGCAGCCGCATTTTCAAACCTCGTGGAAGTGATGACCACCGGGGCGAGCAGGGTGTCGGCAGGTTTTTGGGCGGGGAGAAATTGACACATCAAATTGATTGTCAATAAATTGAAGCATATTTTCATTTGAAAGCGAAAGTACCAATCGCCTCAAATCAGTTGAATAATTTCAATCAAATTTCCCGTCGGGTCGCGCAAAAAACACATCCAGGCATCGCCGGGCGGCGATTTCGGAGCAACAAGGCGATGTCCGCGCCGTCGTTTTCCAGTTTTTCAAACACCGTTTTTAAGTAGTTGAAAGTAAATTTTCGAGTACATGAAATTGCGGCAGAGCCGCTAAATATTTGTAGAAATGCAAGGGAAGTCTAAGTTGAGGTGCGGAGCACCGGAATATTTCGGTGCTCCGCACCTCTGAAAAAACCTTGTTCGATGGCTACAAATATTTAGCGGCTCTGCCGCATTTTCCAAACACTCGAAAACTTCGTATTGACTACTTAAA
>JANNMS010000286.1:0-15323 GCA_031398055.1 Saprospirales bacterium
ACCAGGTTTTTTCAGAGGTGCGGAGCACCGAAATATTCCGGTGCTCCGCACCTCAACTTAGACTTCCCTTGCATTTCTACAAATATTTAGCGGCTCTGCCGCATTTTCAAGTACTCGAAAATTTACTTTCAACTACTTAAAGACGTGTGAAAAATACAATTTCCAGCCTTTTTCAACAAAAAAAATCCCCCGCCGAAGACCATTTTGGCCGCGACGGGGGAATTTCATTTCAAAAATTCATAAACCCTTATAAATGAATCACTTCGCCATAAGCTGCGGCGGTCGCTTCCATGATTGCCTCGGACATCGTTGGGTGCGGGTGGATAGATTTTAAGATTTCGTGGCCGGTGGTTTCCAATTTTCGCGCCACCACGATTTCGGCAATCAACTCGGTAACATTGTAGCCAATCATGTGCGCGCCGAGGCATTCGCCGTATTTTTTATCAAAAATCATTTTGACAAAACCTTCGGGGTGGCCTGCGGCTTTGGCCTTGCCGGAGGCTGAAAATGGGAATTTTCCGACCAAAATTTCGATGCCTTTTGCTTTTGCCTCGGCTTCGGTGATGCCGACCGAAGCGATTTCGGGGACGCAATAGGTGCAGCCGGGGATGTTTCCGTAATCAATCGGCTCGGTGTGCTGCCCGGCGATGTGCTCGACGCAGGTGATGCCCTCGGCACTCGCAACATGCGCCAATGCTTGCGTCGGGATCACGTCGCCGATGGCAAAAACGGTCGGCACGTTCGTTTCGTAAAATTCGTTGACTTTGATATATCCGCGGTCGGTTTGGATGCCAAGTGCCTCTAAACCAATGTTTTCTGTGTTCGGCGTGACCCCGGCGGCGGACAAAACGACATCGCAGACGAGGGTTTCGGTCGAGCCGTCGGCGCGGTTTTTCATGTTCACTTTGATTTCTTTTCCGGAAGTGTCGACAGTTTCGACTGCCCAGTTTCCGTAGATTTTCATGCCTTTTTTCTTAAAAACTTTGGTCAGTTCTTTGCTCACGTCCACATCTTCGCGCGGCACGAGACCCTGTTCCATGAATTCGACGATGCTCACTTCGGTGCCGATGGAGTTGTAAAAATAGCCAAATTCAACGCCGATTGCGCCCGCTCCGACCACGACCATGCGTTTTGGTTGGGTTTCCAAAGACATGGCTTTTCGGTATTCGATGATTTTTTTGCCGTCAATTTTTAGGTTTGGCAATTCTTTCGCGCGGCCTCCGGTGGCGATGATGATATTTTTTGCAGTGATTTCCTTTTTCGTTCCGTCGGCTGCGGTGACTTCAACTTTTGGTCCGGCGACCAATTTTGCATTGCCCATGATGACCTCGATTTTGTTCTTTTTCATCAAAAAAGAAACGCCTTTGTTCATGCCATCGGCCACGCCCCGGCTGCGGGCGACCATTTTCCCAAAATCGGCTTTCGCGCCTTTTGCCTCGATCCCATAATCTTCGGCGTGCTGCAAATACTCAAAAACTTGGGCACTTTTCAACAGTGCTTTTGTGGGGATACAGCCCCAATTCAGGCAGATTCCGCCCAAACTTTCGCGTTCGATGATGGCGGTTTTCAAACCCAATTGGCTGGCACGGATGGCTGCAACGTAACCTCCGGGGCCGCTGCCGATGACTATTAAATCAAACATTTTTTATTTAATTAGGAATTAAAAATTAAAAATTTGGAATTGGGGGGCGTAGTGAAAAACAGGAGTCATCCCGAATTTTGAGGGCGGTGCAGCGCACCGAAATATTTGTAGGTAATTGATTTTCAATGGATTCAGAGGTGCGTAGCACCGGGATGTTTTTTTCAAAATCAAAAATATCCCGGTGCTACGCACCGCTCACAAAATTCGAGATGACGCTTGTTTCTTTTTGCTTGGGCAAAGGTAAAAAAGCGGTGGATTGACTGACCTATTTTTGATTAAAAGTCAAAATCAAAATGCTTTGCTGTGGGTTCACGATGCGGTCGATTTTTGCAAAAACACCGGGCTGCACTTCTTTTTCCTCGGCCAATTTCATGGCGGCGCGGTTTTTTTCGAGGATACCTGCCCAATCGCGGAGAGCTGCTTGTTTTGGGGAAAGGGTGCTGAGTTGGGTGAGTTGCCGGACGGCTTCGCGTGTCCAAAGCGAGTCGGGATATTTGAAATAATCGCCGCGGACGGTGAATTTGTACTCCTGCTTTGTCTTGTCGCAAACCTCTTGGTAAAGTTCGAGCATGACTTGATTCTCAAAAAAAACAGATTCCAAACTCTCGGCGCCCTGCACTTCAAAATTGTACTGCAAAACACCGGGAAGGTCTTTTGAAAAAATGGGCTCGGGTTTGAACTGACATTTTTTGGGCGAATTGCAGGCAAAAAATAGAGGTACTAATAATATAGGTGTAAATCGGAACGAAGAACGATGAACGATAAACGATGCATGATTTGCGAAGGTTTGGGTCAGCCGAAATGTAAGTTTGGCAAAAGGGCTTAGGGTCAATTTGACCATATTTCGAGCGGCAAAATTTTTCATGAACAAATGATTTTCAATTTTAAAATTGACAAAAACTGGCAGGCAAAAGTAAAAACAGAACACAAAGCAAGGCGATTGGTGGTGATTTTAAAAAAGTAGATTAATTTTCGGTCAAATTTCAAGCGGCTATTGACATTTCAAATTAGAAATTAAATTGGGCTTAGAAGGTTTTTAAAAAAATTTGAAAAAGGTTTCTGAAAAACTTATTGTCTTTTCTACCTTTACCCCGTTCGAAAACCACTTTGCTGAACACACCAAGTTGCCCTGCCCAATTAATTTACCAAGTTATTAGTTTTTTTAGTCCATTTTCTAATCTCCACCACATCAAGCCGACTCGAAAAATCGAAAACCGGCAAATTTTTCTCCCAAAAACTCTATTGTCGAACCTAATGATTTTAGGCACAGGGATAAATTTTTTTTCACTAATTCAACCCATTATTGTATGAAGTTTTTGTCAAACTCCTTTCCCAAAGGTGGTTTGCTGGTAGCAATTGCATTGCTGCTTTGCAATTTCGCTTTTGCACAACGGACAGTGAAAGGCAAGGTCACCGATTCAGAGAACGGTGAAGGCCTGATCGGCGCAACAGTTTCGGTAGTCGGAACGCCTCGCGGCTCCGTTACCGACATTGACGGCAACTATTCGGTTGCCGTGCCAGATGGTGCGACGCAATTGCGTTTTTCCTACACTGGATTTACTGAACAAACAATCACTTTGGCTGCAGCCAATGTTGTGGACGTGGCTTTGGTCTCGGGCACAAAATTGGACGAAGTCGTGGTGGTTGGTTACGGCACTTTGAAAAGCCGTGAAATCACGTCTTCGGTTGCTCGCGTGAAGGCCGAAGATTTTAACAAAGGCAACGTGGTGGACGTGGCGCAATTGCTGCAAGGCAAAGTAGCCGGTCTGACCATCAGCCGTCCGGGCGGTGACCCGAACAGTTTTGCGCAGATCCGTTTGCGCGGCCTGTCGACTTTTGGCCCAAATAGCTCACCGCTCGTCGTTATTGACGGTGTGCCTGGTCAAAACTTGAACTCGATCGACCCGAACGACATCGAAACGGTGGACGTTTTGAAAGACGGTTCTGCTTCGGCTATTTATGGAACTCGTGGTTCGTCTGGTGTGATCATCGTCACGACCAAAAAAGGTCAAGCTGGAAAATCTGCGGTGACTTACAGCGGTTTGGTTTCTTTCGATAATATCGAGCGGAAAGTGAACGTGTTGGACGGATCACGTTATGTTTCTTTGGCTGGCGGCTCGAACCTCGGTGCGAACACCAACTGGTTGGACGAAGTGACCCAAACTGGCAAATCTCAGACCCACAGCATGAATTTGTCTGGCGGAACGGCTGCGACTTCTTACCGTGCAACGCTTTCTTATCGTGATGTGGATGGTATCGCTCGGACGAGCGGTTTCAAACAGTACAACGGTACGATGTCCATTACCCAAAAGGCAATGTCCGATCGTTTGAATTTGTCTGCAAATTTTGGTATCAACAACCGCGATGCGGATTTGGGCTTTGCTGATGCATTTCGTTATGCAACAATTTACAACCCAACTGCCCCAATCAAAAACGCCAACGGTTCTTATTATGAAATCGGTGGTTTTGAGCAGTTCAACCCGGTTGCGATCATCGAGCAAAACACAAACAAGAAAAACTCGAACACCTATTTCGGCAACTTGCGTGCTGAGTTGAAGCTTTTCGAAGGTTTTTCATTGAGCGGTTTTGTAAACCGTTCGAACGAGTTGAACAAAAATGCTGAATTCTATTCAAAAACTGCCCTTTTCCGCTCTGGAAACCGTGGTTTGGCTCGTGCCGAAGAATTCAGAAGCCGGAACGACTTGTTCGAAACTACTGCCAACTATGGCAAAAAATTCGGAAAACTTGATTTCAAAGCATTGGCGGGTTACAGCTGGCAGAAGTTTGACTATGCTGGTTGGTTGAACCAGGCAGGTGGCGTTGGTGTGGACAATTTCGGTATTGACAACTTCGGTGCTTATGCCGATTTCAAAGCAGGTACTGCCACGACTACTTCTTATCACAATGACAACACGTTGATTGCCCAATTTGGTCGTGTGAATTTCAATTATGACGACACGTATTTCATCACTGGTTCGCTTCGTCGTGAGGGTTCGAGCCGTTTTGGTGAGAACAACAAATGGGGTCTTTTCCCAGCCGTTTCGGGTGGTATTGCTTTGGACAAATTGGCAACGATTGGCGGATTCAACAGCTTGAAACTCCGTGCAGGTTTCGGTGTAACGGGTTCTATTCCTCCAGAAAGTTACCTTTCGATTGCAAAAGTTAGCCCAACCGGCAATGCGGCATATATCGATGGTGGCTACTTGCCAGCTTGGGGTTTTTCGGGAACCAATGCAAACCCGGATTTGAAATGGGAAACAAAATCTGACATCAATGTAGGTTTTGACTTTGCACTGCTGGATTACAAATTGACCGGATCGTTGGAATATTACAAATCAACGGTGTCCGATTTGATTTTTGAAATCACTGCAAACCTGCCTCCGAACCTCGGCCCAACTACTTGGGCGAACGTTGGTAAATTGGAAAACAGTGGTATTGAATTGGCTTTGAGCTATGCTGTCAATTCAAAATGGACAACTTCTTTGGCCGCTACCAAATATTTCCCAACCAAATTGTTGGAATTTTACCAAAACTTCAAGTCGCAGGAATATGCAGTCGTTGGTGCGCCTGGCCAGAACAGTTTCTTCTATCAAACAGTATCTGTTTTGGATGGTGAAAACGAATTGGGCAATTTCATAGCCGTTGATGTGGCTCGCGTTGGCACCGATGGCAAATACGTTTACCACGATGCAACCGGTGCTGAAACTACCGACTTGGCAAAAGCAGGTAAAATCAATGCCGGAAATGGTATCCCAAAATACGAATTGGGTTGGACGAACACGTTTACCCACGGCAACTGGGATGCTCAAATTTTCCTCCGCAGCGTTTTAGGCCACAGCCTCGCACACGAATTCCGTGCTTTTTACGAGTCTTTGGGCGACAACAATGGCTGGAACAAAGTGGACACCAAGTATTTTGATGCCAACAACAAAGCGAACAACTCTTACTCCAGCCGCACGGTTGAGAAAGCAGATTTCCTTCGTTTGGACAACATGACAATTGGTTACACTTTCAAATTGCCGACCGATTCTTGGTTTACAAAGGCCCGCGTATTTTTCAACGGCCAGCAATTGTTCACTTTGACCGGTTATTCTGGTGTTGACCCATCCCCACGTTTTGTGGATGCAGGCCCAGTTGACAACGGCAACCGCGAAGCAACAGTCAAAAGCCCGCTCACTCCGGGTATTGACCGTCGGAACACTTATTTCACCGCACGTACTTTGAACCTCGGTGTGAATTTTGGTTTCTAATTTCAAACCCCATACTTGAATTTTTCAAGTATATCATTTTTTAAAATTTTTTATTTCAAAAATAAAAGAGCATGAAAAATAAATTTTTCTTCGGAAAATTTCTGGTGGCAATTGTTGCCATCTGCCTTTTGCCGCTCAACTCTTGCACAAACCTTGACGAAACGTTGTACGACAAGGTACCGGAATCAAATTATTTCCGGGACGAAGCAGAGGTGAAATCAGGCGTTTCGCAAGTTTATGCCACGTTGTTTGGCTTGAACAACCACGGTGGTTATTTCTCCACGCAGGAGGTCAACTCGAACGAAGTCTTGTACCCACAACGCGGTGGTGACTGGGAAGATGGCCGTCAATGGCTCAAAACTTACCAGCACGTGCAAGATGGTTCGGAAGACTGCTTCAGAGGCTCTTGGAACTGGTTGTTCACCGGTGTGGCCAACGCCAACTGGGCTATTTACAACATCGGTGCTGCCAGCGACAAAGGCAACATTGATGCAGCAAAAGGTGCTGGTTTTGTAGCTGAAATGCGCGGTTTGCGTGCCTTGTACTACTACTGGTTGTTGGATACCTATGGCAATGTGCCTATCGTTGACAACTACATCCAGCCTGCTGGTTTCTTGCCAACAAGCAACACTCGTGCAGAAGTTTATGCTTTTGTGGAAAAAGAGTTGACTGAAATCTCAGGTTCGCTTTCTCGCGACGTAGGTGGTGCAAACTATGCCCGTTTCAATTACTACTGTGCCCAATTTTTGCTTTCAAAATTGTATTTGAACGCACAAGTTTACAAAGGTGCAGCTGAATGGGACAAAGCATCGGCTGCAGCAAACGAAATCATCAGCAGCGGCAAGTATTCTTTGAATGCCACCTACCGCGATAATTTCGTGACCAACAACTCTGGTTCGAAAGAAAACATTTTGGCAGTTCCTTATGACAAAGTATTTGCACAAGGCTTCAACTTGCCGCAAATGACTTTGCACTACGAAAGCCAAAAAACTTTCAATTTGGAAGCGCAGCCGTGGAACGGTGTTTGCACCGCGCAGGATTTTTACAATTCTGTCGATGCAGCCGATGCTCGGAAAGTGAATTTCATCGCAGGCCCACAATTTGCTTCGGATGGTGTAACTGGTTTGGTTGACCCACAAGTTGAGGCCGCTGATCCTGATGGACCAGGTCTTAATTTCACACCAGAAGTTAATGCATTGTTTCCCAACTGTTTGCGTCAGGCAGGTGCTCGTATCGGCAAATATGAAATTGCTTTGGGCTCCACGCCAAACCTCAGCAACGACGCGCAGGTTTTCCGTTATGCCGATGCCCTTTTGGTAAAAGCAGAAGCAGATGCCCGGAAAGCAGGCGATTGGAGCAATGCTGGTACTGTGGCTTTGGTTAACCAAGTTCGCACACGTTCTGGTATGCCAGCATTTACGACTTTGGATGCCGACGCATTTTTGAAAGAGCGCAGTGCTGAATTGTTTTACGAAGGCTGGCGTCGTTCGGATTTGATCCGTTTTGGCAAATTCGGTGAACCTACCATCCTCCGTCCAACTGCTTCGGGAGCCAACAAACAACTTTGGCCTATCCCAAAAACACAGATCAACTCGAACCCAAATTTGGGTCAGAACGACGGATATTGATTTGGTTATTGGTTATTGGAAAATTGGTTATCAGGCAACTCAAATAATCAATTTTCCAGTAACCAATTCCCCAATAACCGACCACAAAAAAGAAAGGCAGCCGAGGTTAAAACCTTGACTGCCTTTTTAATTTGTTGTTCCTTCCGGTTGAAAACTGACTGTTTTCCAAACCCAAGAAAAGCGGATGGCAATGGATAAAGATTAATACTTACCCTGCAAACCGAGTTTTTCTACCAGCAAGTAATAAAATACTGCACGGAATTTGTCACGGTTGCTGGATCCCATTTCTTCGCAAACTGCGGTGATGGCGTCATCCAAGTTTTTTCCATCGGCAAGGCCGTGTTTCTTGATCAGGAAGTTGTTTTTCACACGATCTTTTTCTGTTTTATCAGCGCAAGAAACGCGGGAAGCATCTTCCAAATAAATAGAAGGACCGAGACCTTTTGCGACTTTCGTCAGCAATTCAACATTGAAAGTGCTGCGTTTGACCGCATTTTGCAACGAACCGGTGTATTTGGCCATTGCGTCATCAAATTTGCTCATATTTGTTAAGCTTTGAGAGTGAAAAGATAGAGCTATTATCGCTGCAATGGTAAGGCAAAAATTTAACTTACTATAAGAAACGCAAAGAAAATGGTTTAAAATTTCAAGATTACGGTTTTTACCGTTTCCCAAATACGATGCGAGGCGCACCGGAAATGTCGTTCTGCAACATAACTTCCTCGTACCCACTGCTTTTCAACAATTCAAAAACCTCTTCGGCATTGAACTCGTTGCACTCAAAAAGCAAAAATCCTCCGCGCCGCAATTTTTTCAAACCAAACCTCGAAATGGCTTTGTAAAAAACCAAAGCATCCTCGTCTTCCACAAAAAGTGCCAAATGTGGCTCGTGATTTTTTACAAAATCTGGCACTAAATCCGCCTCGCGCCGAGGAATGTACGGCGGGTTGCTCACCACCAAATCCAGTTCCGGAAAGCCGTCCCAATCGTTTTCGTTTAAAATATCGGCCAGCCGAAAATCAATTTCAGTCTCGTGGTCAACCGCATTTTCCAAAGCCACATCCAATGCCGACGAGCAAACATCGCAGGCAAAAACTTCCAAATTGGGCAGTTTTTTCTTTAAATAAATAGGAATACAACCGCTGCCCGTGCCGATGTCCAAAATTTTTGGCTGGCCTAAATTGTATTTTTTCAAAATTTGAAAAGCCAAAACTGCCAATTCTTCGGTTTCCTGCCGAGGGATCAAAACTGTGGGCGAAACTTTGAAATTCAAACCCAAAAACTGGGCAGTGCCCAAAACATATTGCACCGGTTCGCCAGCCAAAAGTCGCTGACGGATTTCCAAAAACCGAGTTTCTTCATTTTCGGAAAACACAAATTCTTCCGGTTTTCTCTCGCCTAAGGCGAGACCGAAACCATCTTCAAAAACAATCCGGACGATGCTCCGCGCCTCGCCCAAACCGTACCGAGGTTCGAGGTCGGCGACGAGTTGTTGAAAAGCATTTTCAGGGTGCGCGTTTTTTTTCATCAAAATCAGAATTTTCAGGATTTTAGAATTTTCAAAATTTCGCAGATTTTAGAATTCTGAAAATTCTAAAATCCTGAAAATTCTGATTTAAATTTCAACCAAAAAAACCGTCCCCCGCGGCTGGTTGTTTTTTACAAAAACCGTCCCGCCGTGCGCCGTGACCACCTGCCCGACGATGTACAAACCCAAACCGGTGCCTTTTGTCTGCCGCGTTTCTTCGTTGCCAAGGCGGTAAAATTTTTCGAAAACCTGCAATTTTTCGCCATCCGGGATGCCCACACCGAGATCGGCCACCGAAAATCGGATTTTTCCGTTTCCAATTTTTTCAGCCGAAAAAATCACCGGCGAGTTTTCGGGCGAATATTTTAAAGCATTTTCCAGCAAATTTTGAACAACGGCGGTCAAACCAGAACGGTCGGCCAAAACTGGCGGCAGGTTTTCCGCAATTTTCAATTCAATTTTTGACTGCGGAAAACGGACTTTCAAACCCGCCACGATTTCTTCGACCGTCGTCCGCAAATCCATCGGTTCGTGCAGCGGGTGCCAATTTTCTTCCAGCCGCGCCGCCAGCAAAATATCGCTCACCAAATTTTGCAAACGGTCGGTTTCGCGCAGGCCGTTTTTGCAAAATTTCTCGATTTGCTCGCGGGTCAGGTTTGGCCGAAAATCCAAAGTTTCGAGCGACAGTCGAATCCCGGCGAGCGGCGATTTCAATTCGTGGGTGATTGACAACAAAAAATTGCGCTGCTGCCGCGCCATTTTCACCTCCCGGTTGGCACTGCGGTTCATCGCCCACAAACCAAAAAGCAGGCAAAGTGTGAAAAAAGCACCTTCCCCGAAAATCATTTTGTGGCGTGCGTGATATTTTTTTTCCAAATTTTTGAACTCCACAGTCTCGGCGAGCGCGGTCAAATTCACGCCGTTTTTTTCGGTTTTGAACTGGATTTCGAGCAGTTTTTTTTCGGTCAAATATTGCAAATCGTTCTGCCGCCAAAGGTGGATTGCCCACCAACCGAAGGCTAAAATCATGTACCCAAAAACAAAATAGGTCAGTGGACGGAGGTTGATTTTGGCTTTTTTCATAAATTATAAAGGTTGAGAGGTTTGGAGGTTGGGGAGTTTGGAAGTTTGGCGGCCTCCAAATCTCTGAACCTAATTCGTCAGTGAATTTGATTTTTTGGCAAGGCAAATGTCCATCGAATCGCCGAACCAAAAACTTTTGAATTGTAAAAAAACGATAACTTTCGGGCATGGGATTTTTTCAAAACAAGTGGAAAACTGCTTTTTTCGCCCTGCTCGCCCTCAATTTTTTGTGGGATGCTGCGGTGACGGCGCGTTTTGGCGGCATTGATTTGCGGGACAAAATCGTGGGCGCGCGGCTGCTTTTTTCCGAAAACCCGTCCGACCGCCGGGCGGGTTCGCAGTGGTTGTACAAATGGCAGCCCGGCGAACCGGAACGCCTGCTGATTCCAAATGACGATTTTTCGATGCGCGTCAATCGGTACACCGGCACGCCTTTTCAATCGCTCGTTTTTTATCCGCTCGCTCGCCTGCCCTATTTTTGGGTGCGGTGGATTTGGCTTTTTTTGCAATATTTTTTGGTGCTGCTGCCCATTTTTTGGTTCGCGCGTCGTCGTCCGCCGTCCGAAAAATGGTTCGCGCCGACGACTGCACTTGTTTTTTTTGTCAGCACTTCGAATTGGCATTTGCACACCGAGCGCGGACAGGTTTATGTTTTGGCGGTCGCGGCTGCTTTCTTTTTTTGGAAAAATGCGCTCTCAAAAAAACCTAAATTGGAGTTTTGGGGCGGTTTTACAGCGGCACTGCTTTGTTTTTTTAAACCGGTTTACGTTTTGCTGGCCTTGCCTTTGCTTTTGAAAAAACCAATTTCGATTTTTTCAGCCGGTTTTTTACTCTGTTTTTTGACTGGTTTTCTAATTTTTTGGGCCGTCGGCTGGCTGCCGATGTGGTCAGAATTTTTTCAAATCATGCAAGAATGGAAAAATTGGCAAATCGGGACGATGCCGCTGCGCCCCGATTTTCAGCCGTTCGATTTGCCAAATGTGGTGGAAGGAATGGCCAATTTGACCCGCGCAAAACCCATTTATTTGGAAAATTCCTCGCTCCAATATTTGCTTTTTCAACTCGGCTGGGCGGTGGATGCCCGATTTTATTACCTGATTTTTGGGGTCGCCGTGGGCGTTTTGGTTTTTATTTTTCGAAAAAAACTGCGGCATTTCGACACCGAACATTTGTTGTTGGCCGGTTTTGTGCTTTGGGAAATCGCTTCATTTTGCATGCCTTTTCCGAGAAATAACTACCAATTTATTCATTGGCTGCTGCCATTTTTCATTTTTTGGCCAAAAGCAAATGCGTTTTCGCGCTGGGCAAAACCGTTTGTCGCTGGCCTTGTTTTGAATTTGGGTGTTTTGGCTTGGCTGCCGTACACTTTTTTCGTCGGGGAAATTTTGATGCTGCTCGCCGTGCTTTTTTATTTGTGGGACAATCTTTTTAACTATGAACGATGAACTATAAACGATGAACTTTTTAGAAATCTCTCGCCCGGTTTTGCCAGCCGCGAACTTTTTCTACCTTTGCCCCCGTTCTTTAAAAACACTTGAAAATCAAGGTTCATAGTTTATCGTTCATAGTTCATCGTTCAAAAACGGCTCCATAGTTCAACGGATAGAATAGAAGTTTCCGGAACTTCAGATAGTGGTTCGATTCCACTTGGGGCTACCAAAAAAGTGATAAGTGTTGAGTGTTTGGTTTTTAATTTTACAAAAAAGCCGTCTTGCCAAAAACAAGACGGCTTTTTTGTTGAAATTAAAAATTTTAAAAACTCTTGAAAACCATAAAATTTAGGCCAACTGCACATTCAATTTCGTCTCCGCCATCCTAATTTTAAAAACGGCATATGTTACATTTTTGAAAGGGTCGACGTAATTTCCCGAAACCAAATCCCCCGGCGACACTTCCGACGGCACCAGCAAACCATAATGTGGGTAAAAAAAGGCGTTCGCGTTCGCCAAAGTATGAAAATCGCGGCCCCGCGCCAGCACACAAAAACCCGGGTTCAAACAACCCAGCCGGATCCGCGAAATGCCCGAAGTGTAATCCAGTTTCGCTTTTTTGGTCAAAGCCAAAATCATCGGGCGGCTGCCGAACAAAACTTCCGTGCTGTTTTTGTCAAAACGCTCAAACATTTCATCCAACATATTGATCGCGCCTTCGGTGATGCCCGGAAAACCGACCACCGAAATCAGCGATTTGCCCACGTCGGATTGCAAAAAACCGAACGCCCGCTGCCACCATTTTGGCTCTTTGTGTTTCACGACTTCAAAAGTCATGTTCGCCAGCCCGCCGGGGATTTCAATCGCCCGGTTTCCCAGACTTTTCGTGATGTCGGCTTTAAATTCTTCGGGTTTCGACTTTCGGTTTTTATCCTCATTGAAAAGCGACAGCCCGGCGGTCACCGTCCAATAAACATTTTCAAAAAAACGGTCGCTCGAATTCTTGTCTTTTCCGATAATCAAACGCATCGTGGCGCGGGTATTTTTGTCCACATCCTCGTTTTGGCCGACGTGAAACGACTGCATTTCGATGCCCATGCAAACGTCCGGTTTGTCGGGCGAACCCTCAAAAACGGGTTCGACGGTCGAGGCTTCGGCCACCGTCAGATTCGTGTCGGTTCCCAAAACTTGAAAAACGATGAATTGATTGGCGAGGTCATCGTCGGCAGCAATCATGGGCGCATCGCCGACGCCGCGGCTCGAAATGCCGGATTCGTTGGCACTTTCAAAAATGCTGGCCTCGCGGCGGACTGGGGAAATTTGGTTGTAAAATGCTTCTGGGGAGAGTGTGTTTTTTTCTGAAAATCGTTGGAATGCCATTTTATTTAGAGTTTAGTTTTTAGATTTTAGAGATTAGATTTTAGAGTTTTAGGAGGCACTAAACTCTAATCTCTAAAATCTAACCTCTAATTTTTATTAAACCGCTTCACCGCGCTCCACCCCTTCCCATTTTTCACCAAGACCACATATTGGCCTTTCGGCAAAACGGAAAGGTTGGAAATCTGCGTTTCGCGGCCGGTCACCGGCGTTTCGAGCACCGTTTGACCGTGCAAATTAGCGACGAATATTTTAGAGTGCTCGTCAAAATCAGGTTGATTTTCAGCAAATTCGACGGTGATTTGATTTTCAACCATCGTCGGGGAGATTCGGATTTTTTGTTGCGCGGGGGCGTTTTTTGCCGAAATGACGAGCGGTTGGAGTTCGACGTCCAAGTTTGCAATTTCACCTGTTTTCAAAACTACATTTGGAATATTTTTCGGTTCGTAACCTATTTTTTCAACAGAAACGAAATATGCGCCTGCCAACGACGAGCCCGTTTTGAAAAAACCAAAATTGGTGGATTGCTCGGTTTTCGGCATTCCGATGATTTTTACTGTTGCCGACGGGACGGGCAGCCCGGTCGAAGCATCGGTCACACGGCCTTCCAAATATGCCGCTTGCTGGTATTTTGGTTTGAAAATATAGAGCCCCTCGTTTTTTGCCGTGGCGAAAATGATGCCGCTCGGCAAATACGGATCCGCGTCCCAAACCAGTGACGTGCCGCAGGACGCAAACCCAGTTTCAACCAAATTGTCTGGAAAAGTGGCGTCCACGATGGTCAATTGGCCGCCGTAACTCGGGTTTATCAAAAAATTTCCCAGCCCGCGGACGTTGTGCACCTCACGGCTCGGGTTGGCGGACGGCAAATAAGTGTCCAACAATTGGATGTCGTCGAGGTCGTCCACTTTGAAAGATGCGAGTGGCGCGTCGGGTTTTTCGTCGGTCGTGAACAGATATTTTCCGTCGTCTGAAAGCCAAGTATTGTGGTTGAATTGGCCGGGCGTGGGTTGGGTTTGCAGTAATTTCGGCTTTGTTTTATCCGAAATATCGATGACGCTGAACTGTTTTTGATAAATTTCGCTGCCCCACAAAGTATCGCCGCGCACAAAACCGTCGTGGAGATAATTATCAGAATACAGGCCAACCACGACTGGATTCCACGGGTCGGCGAGGTCGCAAATGATCGCGCCGTTCGTCAGCATCGACCCGCCAAAAATGTAGAGGTAGCCGTCCACCGCGTTGACCGAGTGCGAACTGGTGATTTTGCCTTCGTTCAGGCCGTCGCCCATCCAAATTTTGTACGAAACCGAGTCGGGCAGGTGACGCAAATCAACAATCGTGATGCCGCTGCCGGGTGCTTCCGAACCGACGAAAGCAAAGCCGCCCCAGGTTTTCAACTCGCGCCAATTGCTCGGCAGACCGGGAATTTTGAAAATTTCTTCGGGATGGCTCGGTTCATTTAAATCAATGATACTCAAACCTTTGGACGTTCCGACGAGGGCATATTCGTTTTCAAAACTATCGACAAAATGCCAGCAGCCAGCCAGCGAAACGAGCGAATCGAATTTGAAACGACCGACCAATTCGAGGTTCGAATTTTGGGAAAATAGGTTTTGGGAAAGGAAAAAAAGAGCGGCGAACGCGAGGGAATTTTTCATTAAAACTAAAAATTTCGAGTGGCAAGGTATCTTGATTTTAAACACCTTCCAGAAACTTTTGGCCGCCGTTTGAGATTGATTTTTACAAATCGTTTAAAGTTTTTTTAAAGGTTTTGGTTAGGATGAGTGGAACGCGGATGACACGGATTGGACGGATTGGACGGATTTTCGCGGATTTTTTTTAATTTAGGAACGTGTGAAAAATAACTTGTGAAGTTTAGAGAAATTTGTTGGCGAGGACGCCAACAAAGGCAAGATTTTGACCCAGATTCTTCACTGCGCTCAGAATAACACACGCCCCGCGTTCCCATCCTACCCCAGTTTTTCGGAATATTTTTTGAACGTTGCCCACCGTCAAACCGATTACTTTTGTGCGCCACTTGGTCAGGTTGTTCGTGGTGTCGGTGAGGTAATAGCCGCCGATGTTCGCGGGCGAGCCGCTGGGGTTGTAAATTTCAATCCAGTCCGAGGCGTCACCGTCCTCGTCGCGGAGCGCGTTCGTGCCGCTGCCGCCGTTCACGGCGAGGAATTCCGTGATGGCGAAGGCCGTGCTGGGCGCGTTCGTGTTCAAGACGTAGGTCCAAGAATTCGTGGTGAAGGCGTTGCCCGCCAGATCGGCGATGCCGGGAGCCGCCGCAAACGCCACGGTGACGAGGCCCGTGGAGGGCTGCGTGAATTGAAACGTGTAACTGGCTGGCGTAAGATTCAGCAGGCTCGTGGCCGG
>JANNMS010000299.1:0-1810 GCA_031398055.1 Saprospirales bacterium
AAATGCCGTAGGCATGGCATTTTATCCGTGTATGTTGCTGCCAAAATGCCATGCCTACGGCATTTTTAATAAAACGCACTTCGATTTTCTACCTAAATGCCAACCCTACGGGTTTTTGAAATTTTAATGCGTTTGACCTGATCACTTTTTAAAAATTAAGAAAAATGGGCAATCTACTTTATCTCGTCGCAGTGGTACTAATCATCTTTTGGGCAGTTGGATTTTTTGCATACAGTGCAGGTTCGATTATCCATGTGCTGTTGGTCATTGCCATTATTTCCATCCTTTTGAAAGTCATCCGGGGCGGAACAAAAGCACTCTAAAACCATCATTTTAAAAACTAAAATCAATGGCAACATCAAAAAATTTAGGCATTTGGATGGATCATTCCAGTGCGCATTTAATGGAATTTACGGTCGATCCAATCGAAACAACCGTCATCGAATCCCAATTTCAGCACAATGACAAAGTGGAAAGTCTCAGCAAAAGTGAAAATCTGATGCACAACAAAGAGCAGCACCAGCAATCCGATTATTACAAAAAACTGGGCGCAGTGATCCAAAATTACGAGTCGGTGGTCATTTTCGGCCCGACGGATGCAAAATCGGAACTCCGGAATATTTTGAAAGACGACCACCGTTTTGCAAACATCAAAATCGAGGTGCAATCGGCTGACAACATGACGGAAAATCAAGAACATGCTTTTGTGAAAGACTATTTTGTAAAAAACAATTTTCATATCTCCGACTAAAATGAATGCAATCTCAATCAGAATCGGGCTTTGGATGTTTGCAGGATTTACCGCTTTTTTCCTGCTGATGTATGTTTTGGGCTTCGGCCACCGCCCCGAAATCCGGGTTTTCAACATTTTCATCCAATTGTTTTGCCTTTATCGGGCGATCAAAGCCTACTACGCGCTCCACCCTGAAGCCATCGGCGATTATTTTTTGGGCGTGGTGCAAGGGCTGCGGGTTTCGGTTATCGGCGTTGGCGGGTTTGCATTGTTCATGAGCATTTTCCTGACGATGAACCCCGAATTGATGAACACCATCCGTCAAAATTCGTCGGTCGGCGAGTATCTCCACCCGTTCACGGCCATCCTTTTTATTCTCGTGGAAGGCATTGCGGTGGGTGCCGTGGGTTCGTACATTTTGATGCGGGTTTTGGACAGCACTTTCAAAAAGGTGAATAAGTTTTCATAGTTTTTTTCCCAATAAAAACAGTTTTCCAATGCAAGAACAAATTATACAACTTTTAAGACAACAAGACAGCACTGCGATTTCCCAATTGCACGATGCCTACGGCGGTGCTTTGTTCGGCGTTGCGATGCGCATCGTCTCTTGCAAACAAGTGGCCGAGCAAGTTTTGCAGGACACTTTCGTAAAAGTGTGGCGCAACGCAGCGCATTATGATGAATCAAAAGGACGGCTGTTTACCTGGATGATGAACATCACCCGAAACACGGCCATCGATGCGACCCGCTCCGCACAATATCGCAACTACCAAAAAATCGACAATATTGATTCGTTGCGGCACGAGCCCGGCGGCGAAGTCCTCAACCCCGACAGCATCGGGCTCCGCGAAATGGTTCAAAAAATGGACGACAAACACAAAGTCCTGATCAATTTGGTTTATTTCAATGGCTACACCCACGAAGCGGTTTCGGAAGAAATCGGCGTGCCAGTCGGAACGGTAAAAACCCGTTTGCGGGTCGCGATGACGGAACTCAGGAAAAATTTTGATTGATTGGAGGTCGAAATTTATTTAGACCACGACAGGGGAGAAATAAATTTATACCACCAAACCACTG
>JANNMS010000301.1:0-33233 GCA_031398055.1 Saprospirales bacterium
AAATGCCGTAGGCATGGCATTTTATCCGTGTATGTTGCTGCCAAAATGCCATGCCTACGGCATTTTTAATAAAACGCACTTCGATTTTCTACCTAAATGCCAACCCTACGGGTTTTTGAAATTTTAATGCGTTTGACCTGACATGAAATAATTTAGGTTTAGTTTACCTGATTTTTTTGGCTAATTTGGCGGCCTTTGTACAGGCTTTTTTTGGTCTGGACAATTTGACGACGGCTTTTTTGCTTTTTTGAAATTTGATTTTTTGAAAAATGTCCACAAAAAAGCTATTGGCAAGGATGCCAACAACGGCAAAAATTTTTAAAATAAATCTGATGAAAGAAGGACAAGAAAATCCTAAAATCCTTAAAAGCAAGTATGTTCCAACTGCCGAATTTTACAGCCAAATAATTGACAGCTTACAAGATTATTCCATTTTTACGTTGGATAAAGAATTCAATATTAACAGTTGGAGTTCTGGTTCGACAAAAATATTTGGTTACGAAACAGACGAAGTTATTGGAAAACATTTTGATATTATATTCACCGAAGCAGATATCAAAAATGGAATTCCAAAAAATGAAATTGAAACATCTTTAAAAGAAGGCAGAGCAACAGACAATAGATGGCACATTACCAAAGACAAAAATTTATTTTATGCCTATGGATTGGTTTTTCCGCTGACGGGCATAGACGGAGAGATGTTGGGCTACGTTAAAATACTCAGAGACCTGACCGAAAGAAAGAAATCGGAAGATGCCATAAAAAAGTACGTAAAAGAACTTGAAGAACTCAATACCCACAAAGAAAGTGTTCTGGCAATACTTTCCCACGATTTAAGAAGTCCCCTCTCTGCCATTATTGGTACGGCAAAATATTTGAAAACAAATTTCCATAAAATGCAACCGGATGCGGTCCAGGAAATGCTGGAACTTCTTTATAAGTCATCCAATGACGAGTTGGATATGTTGGACTATTTAGTGGAGTGGGCAAGGATAAAATACGCAGCAGAGGCATTTTTACCAACAAAAATCAATTTGAGCCAATTTATAGTGAAGGTATTTGACATTTTAAATGAAACCGCTTCAATAAGTGCTATAAACCTTCATCACGAAATCGAAGAGAATATATCTGTTTTTGCAGATGGTAAAATGTTGCTTTCTATTATTCAGAACATAGTTTCTAATGCCATAAAACATACACAAAAAGGTGGAACAATAACCGTTTCAGCAAAAAGCAAAGACGACAAGATTATTGTCCAAGTAAAGGACACTGGAATTGGAATGTCCAAAGAAATACAGGAAAAACTTTTTACACCACAAACAAAGACTCTTTTAGAGTCTAGAAAAGAAAACAAAGGGGCAGGCATAGGATTATTATTGGTAAAAGGGTTTTTAGAAAAAAATGATGGAGAAAAATTGGTAGAAAGTATTGAAGGCGAGGGTTCATCTTTTTATTTTACCCTGCCCATCGATAAATCATTGTATAAGATAGATGGCTCAGGCAAAATCAAGTTTGATGAAAGTTTTTAAAAAAAGTTGTTGGCGAAGCCGAAGCCGCCAACAACGGCAAAAATGGTGAAACAACTATTGACATTTTTCGGCCTGGCCTACCTGATTTCTTGGCTGATTTGGCTGCCTTTGTACGGCCACGTTTTTGGTTTGGGCAATTTGCCGACACTGCCATTTCACCACGCCATCGGTGGGCTGGGGCCTTTAATCGCTTCATTCTTAACGACTTGGTTTTTTTTAAAAAAGGAAGGAGTCAAAAATCTTTTGACAAAATGCCTCCAAATCAAGCCACTGATTTATTTATCGATAGCCTTGTTCAGCCCGTTTGTGCTGGCAGTTTTTGCTTTGATAATCAGTTATTTTTTGGACAAAAACCCCATTCATTTTTCCGAACTGCTGCGAACAAAAGAGTTTCCACAGTTCAACTTGCTCACGTTTTTCCTGTACAATTTGCTGTTTTTTGGTTTTGGCGAGGAAGTTGGCTGGCGCGGTTTTGCCTTGCCGAGGTTTCAAAACAGATCAAGCGCACTGTCCGCAAGTATTTTGCTCACCATTTTTTGGGCAATGTGGCATTTACCTTTATTTTTTTACAGGCCGGGATACGTTGAAATGGGCGCGGTGGGCATCATGGGTTGGTTTTTTAGTTTGCTGACCGGCAGTATTTTATTGACTTGGTTGTTCAATTCGTCGCGGGGCAGCATTCTGATTTGCGCCGTGTTCCATTCCACGATTGACATTGCATTTACGGCCGGTTTTTCGGGCAAAAATGTGGTCAATTTCATGGGTTTTTTGATCACGGTTTGGGGCATTTTGACCCTCCTGATTTTTTGGCGGATTTTTCAAAAAACAACATAAATACACTATTTGTGTGAATAATGGGTTAAAAATGCCAATCCTAACGGCATTTTTAACCCATTATAGTGTTTATTAGAATTTTCGCAAAACTAATTTTTGAGAATCACCGCATCGTCATCACCGGCATATCGTCCATGGCTTTGAACGAGGCGATTTTGCCGTTTTCGATGTGAAAATGATGGAAATAATTGGCCGTGTAATTTTTTCCGGTCGCCAAGTGGGTGAATTCAACTTGCACAATCACGCCCACATCGTCGCCATCGGCCAAAAACCGGACGGGTTGGAATTTTGAATATTTAAACTTCGAACCCAACTCGCCGAAAAAACTGCCGACCTCTCTTTTTCCTTTAAAAAGCCGCGATTTCGAGTCGAACGAACGGTCGTGGATTTCAAACCAAACATTGTCGGTCGACATGGAAAGAATGGCCGGCACGTCGCCTTTTCCAAAAGCATCGTAAGCCGCCAAAACCACGCCCGTCGAGGGATTCGTGATGGCACCGAGGCCAATTTGCCGCAGCGGCTCGTTCGCATTTGCCGACCAGTGCGAGGTGCATTTTCCGGCGGCGTTCAATTCCACAACATCGATATCGGTGTATTTCATCATTTTTCCGGTCGCCGGAAACATCATAAAGGGGGCGGAATTCGTGCCCGTCAAAGTCACTTTCAAATAATATCGACCGCCAGCCGCCGGGGTGATTTGCTCGATGTTGAATTTCAAATCCGGGAAAGCCGTCAAAAACATTTTGTAATTTTCGATGCTCGCCGCGACCCCGCGAATCGGTTCCGGGGCAAGGCCGAGTTCCATAAAATCATCGGTGCAAAGGCTGGCAAAAGTGTTGTAATCATGTTTTTCGAGCGCGGCATAGGCCTTGCGGATGTTCATTTCGGCAGTCCCCGCGTCAACTTGGGCAGCAACATTTCCGGTAAAAAACATGGTGAAAAGGGGCAAAAGGACGAGAAAACAGACATTTTTCATTGTAGAAAAAAATTTGGGTGAGTGAAAAAATTAAAAAATTTGGGTGGTTTGGGCAAATCAAGCCCACCCACCCGGTGGTCAAACTGGATGGAAAAAGTTTTTTGGAAAAAAAAATCAGTACGTCTTTTCGGAAAAAAATCAGGCAAAAACAGGGCGCGGCGGCTCCGGAATCAATTGCCGTTCGACCGGCGAAGCGGCACGGCGGCGGAGCAATTCGAGTTTCAAACTTTGCTCGCCTTTTCGCATCGCCCAGTGGTGGTTGGCCGAAAAAATGGGTTTGAAAAGCCAAGACAGTTTTTTCAAAAGGGGTTTTTCGGCGGCGATTTTCCAATCATAAATAATTTCGGTGTGCCGTCCGTCGGCGGTCGGTCGGAAAGTCCAGATGCCGCGCCCGACGAAATCGCCCCAGGCTTCGAGCGAAAAACCGTGCGGAAAATTGGCTTCCGTCACCCGGAATTGCCAGCGCAATTTGTAGGGCAAAAAACCTTTTGTCAGCAGTGCCACTTCTTTTCCCACGCCGCCGGGCGCGCCTTTTTTCGTGGTCATCACCGCGAGGTAAACGCTCGGCCACCAAGCCGCGAGCGAATCCACATCTTCCAAAAGGCGATAAACTTCTTCGCAGGTCGCTTCGACTTTCCAGCGGGTGATAAAATGGTAATCGTTCATTTCTTTTAAAGACTTTGGATTTTAGACATTGGACGTTGGACTTTTCTGAAACGCTAAATTTGTCAAACGTCCAAATTCCAGCGTCCAACGTCTCGATTTTGAAATTCGCAAACAGTTACGGCGGGTCTCAAAAATTGGATTTTTGGAGGTGAAATATTTTTCAAAAAAATTTTGAAACAAAGTACTTTTGATGGAAAATCAAATGGAAAATCCATACTAAAATTGAAAGCCACTGCCGACATATTTTCCGAAACCGCGTTTGTCGAGCGATTGCAAACGGGCGAACGGGCGGCTTTTGCCGAACTTTATGACCGCTACGGCCAATCACTTTTTGCGGTAATTTCCGAAATTGTCCGCACCCCAGCCGATGCCGAAAACCTCCTCCAAGATACTTTTGTGAAAATTTGGCGCAACATCAGCCGCTACGATGCCGAAAAAGGTCGGCTTTATACTTGGTTGGTGGTCGTGGCGCGGCGGATTGCGCTGGATTTTGTGCGCTCTGCATATTTTTCTGAAAAATTGAAAATCCAAAACACCGATGCCGCCGTATCTATCGAAAGTCATGCCCCCGAAATGAAGAAATTGGAGTTCCTCGGCCTCGAAACCGCCGTCGGAACTTTGGATGCCAACCTTCGACAAGTCATTGACCTTCAATATTTTATGGGTTACACCCAACAGGAAGTGGCCGACGAAACAGGTCTGCCGCTCGGCACGGTGAAAACCCGAACCCGGGCGGCTTTGCTGCATTTACGGCAACGCTTGGCGGTGGATGGCTGACGATGAAAAAGATGCGTTTTTTCGCGCCGTGAAATCACAGACTTATTCAAAAAAGAATTTTAGAAAAATGAATGATTTAGAAAAATATCTGACCTCTGGCATCATTGAATCCTATTGCGTTGGAAATCTGACCACCCGGGAAGCCGCTGGAGTTTCGGAAATGGCCAAAACGCACCAGGAAGTGCAATCCGAAATTGACCGGACACTGGCAGTTTTGGAAAAATACCCGCCCGGCCCGGCTCCGTCGCCCGCGTTGAAAAATCGAGTGCTCACGTTTTTAAATCAATTTTTGGAGGAAGAAAAAATCGACCTCGCGCACCCGCCGCTGATCCATCGGCACTCCGACGCGATGGCTTGGAGCCGTGCTTTGCAGGGTCTCGAACCGCAAGTTGTCGAGTCTGAACATTCTGTTCGCGTGCTGAAAATGTCGAAAGAAACGGAGTTGTGCGTCGTTTGGCTGAACGCCGAAATGATTGAAGATGAACACGATGCGGATGAATTTTTGGAAAGTTTCCTGATTTTGGAAGGCGCGTGCGAGTGCAATTTTGGTGGGAAAATCGTGCGTTTTTCGGCAGGCGATTATTTCGACATCCCGCCTGGCACGCCGCACACGATCAAAAATATTTCTGAAAATATGGGTTTTGTAAAAGGTCTCGTGCAGCGGCGGAAAGTGGCGTGAAAGCGAGGTAAAAAGGCGTAAAACTGGGGTAAACACTCGACAAAGTGCCTTCATGTTTTCGGTTGAATTCAAAAATTGTACATAAGCGCGGTTGGAATCCCACAGAGGCTCGCAGAGGAACGGAGGGCACAGAGTTTTTTTCTCCGTGCCCTCCGTTCCTCCGCGAGCCTCTGTGGAAAAAAACATAAGCCCAAATCAAATCAAGTTTCAAACATTTCTGAAAATCGCTCTTTTACTTTGGTGAGCACAAATGCCCGGAGCAGTCCATTTTCATGGAATTCGGCAACGGCATATTCTCTATCGCGTTCCAAATTAATATCTGAAATCAGGTCTTCGAGCAAGCCCGCATTTTCATTCAAGATTTGCCTGGCTCGTTTTGCTTCGGCTTCGGCTTTCGCTTTTTTTAGGTTTATCGTTTCGCTGATTTTTTGTTGCTCGACCACTTGTTGCGTTTCGGTTTTTTGTCGGCTTTCCTTTTTGCGTTTTTCGACTTCCGCTTTTGCCGTGAAATCCGCTTTTTCAATCAAAGTTCGCAAATATCCACCTTGCTTCGATTTGTCATTTTCCTTTATTTTTCCATCTGCCGCCCGCTGCAAAAAATCTTTGATGCAAGCCTGAACATGGTCGGTCGAGTGCTTTTTCAACCAATCCATCAGGGTGGTGGCAGAAATGCCGAATTCACGGATTTTTGCAAAATAGGTATCGAAAAGTTGATTGATGGCCTCGGAATCGGGTTTCAATTCTTCGTGTTCGATGGTTTCAATTCCCGGATTTTTCGCCTTTTTTGACTCCCCTGCCCCACTGAAATCCTTGCCCGTGTTGTGGATGACAAACTCGATTTTTTCGACCTTTCCACCCCGTCCATTTTTTATTTCTTTAAAAGTAAAACCAATATCGCAATGCTCTTCCAGCTCGCGTTGCGCCATTTGAATCACCTTTTGTTTGAAGTTGGCGTACTTTGGATAAAGCGTTTCGACATCCAACATTTCTTTTAATTCTTCGAGTCCGAGGGTCAAAAATGCGGTGTTGTACCGTCGGCTTTTCAAAATTTCATAAAATCGGAAGGAGTAAACACTCCGCAAATCGATGATATTCTTGATTTCGTACTTGGTAAAAAGCGTGTTTAATTCCAAAAGATGCGGGCGCAAATCGTCATTGAATTTGAGTTCGATGTAGGCATTTCCGGGTTGGATGTCGCCCGGCTCGGTGTAGGCACTCAAAATCCGCGTTTTACGCCAACGTTTGTAGCCTTCTTCGGTATAATATGGCGTTTGGATGCGGGCATTGAACAGATGCTCCGGCACACGGCGGATGGCATTGTAATCGTCCTTACTTTTTACGTTGAAAAAGTTGAGCAGGTCTTTGATGTAAATACGTTGCAGTTTGAATTCCTTGTCGCGGCGGTCAATCTGGCTCACCAAATAAACGAAAACACGTTTTTGCCACAAGGTAAAATTGTACTTCGCCTCGACCAATTCGTTGGAAGTAACTACAATTTGGCCGGGGGACTTGGATTCTGGCGTTCGCTCCATTAAAAATTGCTATTTTAAATTGAAGGGGCTAACATAACTCGAAGATATAACACCTGCCAAGTTTGGGTTATCATTTTGATTTTTTTTGAAAAAAGAGGCGAGTTTGCGATAGTTTCAAAAAAGCCGGGCAATACCGTCCCGTTTTGGTTACAAGTTGGGTTTTAAAGTACTTTTTGCTGCCCAATTCTTCCCGTTTTGGTTATAAGTTAAGTCTTTGCTTACATTTTTGCTCGTTTTATTTCCCGTTTTGGTTATAAGTTGGTTCCAAAAGGACTTCGGAAAGCCCTTTAATTCGTTTCATTTACTTGATTTTTGAGATGTTTTAGGAAGTTGTCCAGCATGAATCTGTCATTTCCCGTTTTGGTTATAGGTTGTTCCGTTTTGGTTATATCGCCCCCCGTTTTAGTTATCTGTTGGGAACGGAAAGGTTATATCTTGAACCGGTTTTGGTTATAAGTATTCCCGTTTGGGTTATATTCTTTTACGAAAGCGTTATAAGTTGTTCTGTTTTGGTTATCTGTTTGCTTGTAAAACATTGATTATCAATTACTTAAACTGCCCCTAAAAATAAAAGAGAAAAGAATTAAAAAGGAAAATAACAATAAGGCAATCTGTTTTTGTTGTTGTGATTTTCCGATTTTTAAAAATCACCGCTGTTTGAGGGTTCAAATTGTAAATTTCATTGAGCAAAAAGGGAGTGTTCAAAAAACCATCATTCGCCGCGCTGATTTTCGTCACCACAGACCGATTGATTGGGCAAAAATTTTGCGGTTCAGCTCAAAAACAGCACGACAATTGCTCGACCCATTTTTTATGAAAAAATCACTCTCCGACATCCGCAAAACCATCGAGCAAATTGCCAGCGAGATGACATCCGCCGAGCAAAAAGCGGAAAAAACCATCGCGTCCGTGCACCCGCACCAAAAACCGAGCATCACCAACCTCGTCCATTACCTCACGCTCCGGCGGCGGGATTTGCGCCATTTGCAGGATGATTTGCACGATGCCGGGCTGTCGTCGCTGGCCAGTGCGGAGAGCCATATTTTGCGGCAGGTGCAGACCGTTTTACAGCGTTTGGGGGCTAATTTACCCGAAAATGACCTGTTTAAAACCGATGCCTCCGTCGGAAAAAAGTTGCTGGAAGACCGCGCAACCGCGTTGTTCGGCAAAAAAGCGGACGCCGCCATCCCGCATCTGATGGTGACTTTCCAGACCAGTTTTGCCGACGATTTTGGCGCGGTGAAAGACTTGTTGGATGTCGGGATGAACATCGCCCGCATCAATTGCGCCCACGACACGCCCCGCGAATGGCTGGGGATGATTTCAAATGTCCAAAAAGCCGTGCACAAAACCGGGCAGCCGTGCAAAATTTACATGGATCTCGCCGGGCCAAAAATCCGAACCGTCATTTTGGGAAAAGGCAGCAAAAAAGGGCGATTAAAAATGGTGGAAAACGGGCCGTTTTTCCTCGTCGAGGCCGATGCGGATTTTGACAAAAAAGAAAAAGCCTTGGGCTGCACCCTGCCCGGCGTGGTCAAGGATTTGCGCACCGGCGACCGCGTGCTTTTCGACGACGGGCTGTTCGAGGCCACGGTCGAAACGCCCGGCGAAAAAATAGCCACGCTGCGGACGACCCGCATTTCGGCAGCCGAACCCAAACTCAAACCCGAAAAAGGCATCAATTTCCCCGACACCGAACTGACCGTGCGCTGCTTGACCGAGTACGACAAATCCGTGCTGCCTTTTGCCCAAAAACACGCCGACATCTTGGGTTTTTCGTTCGTGCGCTCGACGGCGGACGTGGCCGAATTGCAGGAATTAATGTCGAAAAACGAGGGCAAAAAACTGCCGCTCGTCCTAAAAATCGAAACCGGGGAGGCCGTCCAAAACCTCCCGGCGCTGTTGGTTCAGGCGATGGCCGAGCCGTTGTTCGGCGTGATGATTGCCCGCGGCGACCTCGCGGCGGAAATCGGTTTTGAGCGGATGAGCGAGGTTCAGGAAGAAATCCTCTGGGTTTGCGAGGCCGCACACGCCCCCGTAATTTGGGCGACGCAGGTGCTCGAAACCTTGAACAAAAGCGGCATCGCCACCCGTTCGGAGGTGTCCGATGCCGTCCGTGCCGCACAGGCCGAGTGCGTCATGCTGAACAAGGGTAAATATTTGCTCACCGCGCTGGCTGCGCTCCGCAATATTTTGCACCGCAGCGGCGGCCACCACGCCAAAAAAAGGTACATTTTTCGGTCTTTGCAGATTGCCGAGCGGTTTTTTCAGTAATTTTTCAACCTTATCATTTTGGACGACCAGAAAAAATACGCCCGTTTGTTTGCTTGGCTTTTCCTCTCGACTGGCGTTTTTGCCATCGTCGGCGGCTTGTTTTCGTGGGGCGAGGGCTGGGTTTTTTCGCAGGAAAATGGGCGCGCCCGGCTGGTTCCGATGGCCGATTTGCTGGTTGCCCGCCCCATCGAAACCGATTTCAACAACGCGGCCATCCGCAACAACCCTCAAATGAAATCTTTTCTCGGTTCGATTACTGCACTCGGCAGGGTGGGCGAAGCGGACGACATCGGCAGCATCGTGGCTGCGATGTGTTCGGACGCGATGCGTTGGGTGAACGGCCAACGAATCGAGGCGAGCGGCGGGATAAATTTGTAAAAATGAAAAATGAAAGTTCTACCAACGTTCGATTTCTCCGAAATCATTCGGTAGCAACTTGGGTGAAATTGTTGCCAACCTGCTGATTTCGCACCGCTTAACCATTTCTTCATCAAAACCTAACCCACACTTTCCGGGCGGCCATTTTCGCCGGGCAACTTTTGCCCATGCCGCTCACCAAACTTGAAATCCGCGCCGCTTTTTGGGCATCGTTCGCCGCTTTCGGGGCCTATTTTTGCATGTACGCTTTTCGAAAACCCTTCGCCGCAGCCTCGTTCGATGGGTTGGTTTTGTGGGGCGTGGATTACAAAATAGTCTTGGTTATCAGTCAGTTGTGTGGGTATCTGTTGTCCAAATTTTTGGGTATCAAAATCATCAGCGAACTGAAAAACACGGGACGGATCACCCTGTTCATCATTTTGTTGGCCATCGCCGAAATCGCCCTGCTCGGATTTGCCATCACCCCGTTTCCGTACAATTTCGTGTGGCTTTTTCTGAACGGCCTGCCGCTCGGCATGGTTTTCGGCGTCGTTTTTTCATTTTTGGAAGGCCGCCGATTGACCGAATTGATGAGCCTCGGGCTTGGCGTGAGCATCATTTTTGCCAGCGGTGCGGTCAAATCGGTGGGAAAAATCCTGCTCGACCAGTTTCACGTCAACCAATTTTGGATGCCCGCGGTGGCCGGTCTGATTTTCTTGCCGCTGCTGATTTTCAGCATTTGGATGCTCACCAAAATCCCGCCGCCCAATTCCGAAGACCTCGCCGCCCGGTCAGAACGCAAACCGATGACCGCCACCGACCGCAGCCGGGTTTTCAAAAAATACGCGCCGGGCATCGTGCTGCTCGTTTTCATCTACATTTTATTGACTTCGCTGCGCGATTTGCGCGACAATTTCGCGGTGGAAATCTGGGCGGCACTCGGTTTTTCGGGAAATTCCGGCATTTTGGCCACGTCCGAACTGGCCATTTCACTCCTGATTTTGGGCGCGGTCGGTGGCCTGTCTTTTGTCAAAAAAAACGAATCGGCTTTTCAACTGACCCTTTTTGCCGTCATTTTCGGTGGGCTGATTTTGGGCCTTTCCACTTATTTTTTTCAAAAAAACCTTATTTCGCCCACGATTTGGATGATTTCGAATGGTTTCGGGCTGTTTTTGGGCTACACTGTTTTTCAGGGAATTTTATTTGAAAGGATGATTGCCACGTTCCGCGAGACGGCCAACGTTGGTTTTTTGATGTACCTCGCCGATGCGTGTGGCTACCTCGGCAGCGCGGGCGTTCTGGTTTTTAAAAATTTTGGCAGCGGCGCGGGCGATTGGCTCGCGTTTTTTACCTCGGCGATTTATTTGGTGGCCGTTTTGACCATCGTTTTTGGCATCGCTGCGATGTTTTATTTTCATAAAAAATCTGTAAAAACCCGCGAAAACCCGCGCCCGGTTTTGGGCGACGAGGCACGGCTTTTCTCCGATTCGACGCAGGTTTTTTAAACTACATAACACATAGTCTCACATAGTTTTTCACATAGAAAACATAGTCTTTTTCTATAAAAAACAAGCAAAAACCTATGTTTTCTAGGGTGAAAAAACCTATGTGAAACTATGTGCTATGTAGTTACAAAAATTTTTAAAATGAAAAACTACGATTTGATCGTCGTCGGTGGCGGCGTTTTGGGTGCTTTTCATGCTTTTCATGCCCTGAATTTGGGTTTGAAAGTGGCACTTTTTGAAAAAAACACCGCGCCGCAAAGTGCCACCGTCCGCAATTTTGGGCAAGTCGTGCCGTCCGGTTTCAATTCGAAATGGCAGAAATATGGCCGCCGCAGCCTCGAAATTTACAAAAAAATGCAGGCCGATTTTGACATTTCGGTGCGGCAAAACGGCTCGGTTTACCTCGCGTCCGACGACGACGAAATGCTTTTGCTCGAAGAACTTTCGAAAATCAACCGCGAAAACGACTACCCTTCCAAAATGCTCACCGCAGCCGAATGTTTGAAAAAATACCCCGGCCTGCGCGATGATTATGTTCGTGGCGGCCTGTTTTTTCCCGAAGAAATCACGCTCGAACCGCGCACGGCCATCCATCGAATTTTGAAATATCTGGTTGAAAATCAAGGACTTGAATATTTCCCGGACACCCAAATCGAGGATGTGAACCTCGGTTCTTTTTCCTGCAACGTCGTGGCCAGCGATGGCCGGAAATTTCGAGCGGAAAAAGTCATCGTCTGTTCAGGCAGCGATTTTCGGACGCTTTTTCCCGAAATTTTTGCGGCCAGCGACCTCGTCGCCGTCAAAATTCAGATGCTCGAAACCGTGCCGCAACCCAAATTGAAGATCCCCGGAAGCATCCTCACCGGGCTGAGCATCCGTCGGTACGAAAGTTTTTCGGAGTGCCCGTCGTGGTCGGAAGTGAAAAAACGCGAACTGCCCGATAGTTTTGAAAAAAAGTGGGGTGTCCATATTTTATTCAAACAAACCACGTCCGGGTCAATCATTTTGGGCGATTCGCACGAATATGCCGATGCAAAAAATGCCGACGATTTGGGTTTTGATGTCCGTTTTGATGTCAATGATTTTATCATCGAAAAGGCGCGGGAAATTTTTGACCTCGAAAATTGGCAGATGCAGCGGGCGTGGTCCGGCATTTATTCGCAGTGCAAAACGCAGGATATTTTCCTGCACGACCTCGAAAACCGCATCCACATCGTCACCGGAATCGGCGGAAAAGGCATGACCGGCAGCGCGGGTTTTGCCGAGGAAAACGTGCGACGGATTTTTAATCCTAATTTTAAAAATTGAAAAAAATGATTCAACTCGTCGTTTTTGACATGGCCGGCACCACCGTTTTCGAGGACAACGTGGTGTACAAAACTGTCCACCGCGCCATCGAAATGGCCGGTTTTTCGGTGGATTTCCCGACCGTTTTGCTGCACGGCGCAGGCAAGGAAAAATTGCAGGCCATCCGCGACGTGCTCGCCGAAATTTCTGGAAAAGCCGCGCCGGACGAGGTCGTGCTACCCATTTTTGAAAATTTCAAACAACTTTTGGACGAGGCGTACAGCCACGGAAATTTCACGGAACAGCCCGGCGCGACCGAAATTTTTCAATTTTTAAAAGAAAAAAACATCAAAATCGTGCTGAACACGGGCTACTCTCGGCAGATTGCGGATTTCCTTTTGGAAAAATTGGGCTGGAAAAACAACCCGCTGATCGACCTGACCATCACTGCCGACGATGTGAAAAATGGCCGTCCCCACCCCGAAATGATCCGTTTTTCGATGGAAAAAATGGGCATCGCCGACCCAAAATCGGTCGTCAAAATCGGCGACAGCATGATTGACATCGAAGAAGGAAAAAACGCGGGCTGTGGTTTTTCGTTCGGCATCACGACCGGCGCGCAGACCCGCGAGCAACTTTTGAACGCCGCGCCGGACGCGGTTTTGGATGGTCTTTTGGAGTTGAAAAAGTGGGTTTGAGCGGTTTCGTTTTTCACTGCCCCCCACCTTGCTGCCAATAATGCTCCACCCGCTGCTCCGATTCGTCGTCCATTTTCAAACCCTGTTTTTCGCTGCGCCAATCGAACGTGCGGTTGTATTTTTTCAAAGCCTTTTCCGGAGAAAAAACGCGCGGGTCGTGCGGCGCGGCCTCGTAGTTTTGGTTGTCCCATTTTTCGGTAAAAAAATCGTCCGGCAGTGTCGCCGTCGCATCGTAATGATTGACAAAAGGCAGATCCAAAACCGTGTAAATCAGCCGCACGATGCTCCCAAAATTGGCATGTTTGTGTGAAATATAGCCTTTTTTGACCATCGGCCCAGCCAACATCAGCACCGAGCGGTGCGCGTCGAGATGGTCCACGCCGCCCTGCGGGTCGTCCTCGGTGATGATGACGAGCATCGAATCCCACCATTTTGTCTGGCTCAAAAACTCTAAAACCCGCCCCAACGCAAGGTCATTATCGGACATATATGAATGCAAAAACGGGTAGCCGTCCTCCGGTCGCGGGCGCGAACCGTGGTCGTTCGGCAGTTGCATCGTGATAAATTGGGGCAATTCCTCCGCGCCCGACGACCAGCGTTTTTTGAACTCGCGCTCGAACTGGATCACCCGAAATTGATCCGGAATACTCGTGTTGTACCCCGCAAAATCGCGGCAAGTCCGGTCGAACAAAACCTTCGGCAACGGCCACGCGACGGGGTGCGCCGCGCCCAAAATCGTGTCGTGCCACTCCTCAAAATTTCCGGCAAATTCGTTCGATTGCCCAAAACTGAAAAACGCAACGCCGTGCCGCGCCATGTTTTCCCACAGCCCCCCGATTTCGTTGTAATCTTCCGGGTCGATGCCGCCCGTCGTGCGGGGCATCCGACGACCCGGTGCTTTTGAAAAAGTGCGAAAATCCACGTCCGACTGCGAATTTGCCTCGACATATTCGTTCGGCATCGTGCCAACCATCCAATGATGGCCGTGAATCGAGGCATCCGAATCGCAGTAAAAATTGTCGGAAAATGCCCACTGCCGCGCGATTTTCAGGTGGTTTGGCATCACCGACGCGCCCCGGACGGTGTCTTTTTCGGTAAAAATATCGACGTTTTCGCCAAACCTCGCCAGCGTCGGGTCGCCGTTCGCGCCCTTGATTTGACCCAAAACCTCGTCGAAAGTCCTGTTTTCTTTCGTGATGTAAACAATGTGTTTGATGGGCGATTTCCGCAGGCCGGGCAGCGGCGGGCAGGGGTTTTTCGGGTCGTCCACGACTTCTTTTTCAATAAAAGTGTTCATCAAAACCTGCCGCGTGTATTTTCCCAAAACCAAATCGGTCGGCACTTCGACCACTTGAAAAGTGCCCAATTGAATGTCGCCGATGTACGTTCCCTGCGGCGGCGCGGTGAAATGCGTGCCTCCGTTTTGGCCCGCGCCGAAGCCCCGCGCCGACAAAACCAGCAAATTTTTGCCGTCGGCAGCGAGTTGCACGCGGGTCGTTCCCCAGCCGGTCGGGATGTAGCCTTTTACTTTTCCTTTTTTCACATCGACCACGGCAACGGCGTTCAAACCGAGGCAGGCCACAAAAAGCGTTTTTTCATCTTTTGCAAGGCAAAGGCCGAACGGCATCAGGCCGCGCAGTTTGTCCAATTTTGGGTGAAATTTTAAAGGAATCTCGCGCGAAACCTTGTTTTTTTTCAAATCAATGACCGAAATCAGGTCGTTCGTCGCGTTCGAAACGTAGGCAAAACGCCGCCCGGTGGCCACCGAATTGGGGCTTGCGCCGCCCACGATTTCCACTTCTTCTATTTTTTCGCCGATTTGAAAACCCGTTTTGAGTTTCGAAATCACCTTGTTTTTTTCCAAATCCACCACCCAAACCGACATCGCTTCGTCGGCCAGCATCGAACCGAGGCCGGGAATAAATCGTCCGTCGGGCAGCCGGATTCCTTCCTCGGCCTCTTTTGATGGGATGCCAAAATGGGTAAACTGCATCATCATCGAGTCCTTGTTTGTCGGCGTGACGCCCGGCAAAAGCGGATATTCGAACAAACCGACGTTCGCGACGAGGGCTTTTTTGCCGTCCGGCGACAGTGAAATGCCGAACGGGATGCGACCGACGGCGATGGATGCCGTGATTTGTTTGGTGAAAATATCGATTTTGACCATCCGAAAATTGGCGCGGTCGAGCACCAAAAGTTGGTTTTTCGCCCGGTCAATCGTCAAATCGGAGGTGAAACTGTCCTCGTATTTTTTGCCCTCGAAAAAGCCATCGAGCGAAATGCTGTCCGTTTTTTCCATTTTTTCAACATCAAAAATGATGACCGAACCATCGTTGCCGCCGCTCAAAAATGCCGTCCGCGAATCTGCCGCGAAGGCCACGCCGAGGTAGGACGAAGCGTGGAACTTGACCTGTTTTTTGGCATTTTCGATGATTTTTGAAAAACCGGGCGACTGCAGCGGCTCGTTTTTTTCCGTCAAATCCACCCGCGTCAAAACGCCGTTTTGGTGCAAAACGAGGGCTGTTTTTTCGTCCGGCGAGACGGCCAAACCGAACGCGCCCCGGGCAATCCGGGAGGTTTTTCCGGCAGGCGAAACGAAACGTCCTGCGGGCAAAACGCTTTTTCCAGCGGTATCGATTTTGCAAAAATCGGCCTCTCCGGGGACGACGAGGGTCGTGAGGTTTTGGGAAAAAAGGGAAATTGGGAAGGCAAAAAGCCAAAAAAGATGGGTGAATTTCATTGAAAATGGATTGGGTAAATGTCGAGTGGGTTCAATTTAAAGATTTCTCCGAAATCTAACGTTTGTAGAAAATCCAGGTTTTTTCCAAAATCTGACGACTTCGGAGAAGTCGAATGTTTGTAAAATTTGCCAAAAAAAACGTGCGACTTCTCCGAAGTCGTTGCTGGTTTGTGGATTGGAATTTCTACAAACATTGGATTTCTCCGAAATCTTCAAGTTTCCCGACCTCGTTTTTTCACTTTTTTTGAGACGACAATCTTATTTCAGATGCCACGAGCAACTCAAAAATAGTGGTAAAATATGGGTTAAGTTTTCGGCAAGCGGGAAAAAATGGCGCGCCGCCGTGCCCAAATTTTTGAAAATAAAATACCTTCGTTCATCATTTTCACTCAATTAACATCAATGGAAAAAGGCACAAAAGAAACCCCGTGGCAACTCAAAACCGCGCCCGGCACCGCTGAATATTTGATGTGGCGCGACGCGGAAAAACCGATCATCGTCTGCAAAGTCGGCACGACCATTTTGCATTACGACCAACGCTGCATCGAAGACACCGTCGAAATGCTGAAAAAACACGGCGATTGGATGGAACTCGGCGCGTCCGACGAAGGAAAAGAGCCAAAACCCGGCACGGTCGAGGTGTGGGGACGGTCGGCGGAAAACCCGTTGGGCGGCTGGTACGGCCTGAAAAAAGGTTTTCGCGGGCGTTTTGGGATGTACGTCCCGCCGCTTTTGGAAGAATTGGGGCTCGTCGAACTGGAACACAACGCGAAAAACAACCGGGTGCGGGCGAAGTGAAAACCGTGTTTTTGGCTTTTAAAAACCGTGTTCGATGGCTGTCGGGCACGGTTTTTTTTTCAAAATTTTAAAGCAAAAGTCAGCCCCGCGCTCCGCCCCACCCCGTTCACGCCCGAGCCGTGGTACCGATAATCTTGGTTTTCGAGGTTTTGAAAATCGAGAGAAATGGAAAAATGTTTGCCCGAAAACCCGCCCGAAACATTGAAAACAGCCCAGCCCGGCGTGCCGCCCGCCGCAATCCGGTTGTCGTCGCGGTCGCCCTGCGCGAGGCGTTTTTGGGCAGCGGCGGCGAGGATTTCGGCGGTGGCGAACCATTTCTTTTTTTCAAAATTGAGGGCAAAACGGCCATGAACTGGGGGAATCCGCCGCATCGGTTCGGCGCGCGAAATGTTCTGCCCGAACGCCCACGCCGCCGAAATTTTCGCCGAAAAATGGGGCAAAAACTGCCAGCGCAACTCGCTTTCCAAACCTTGGATGTAGCCTTTTTCGGAGTTGGTTTTTAGGTAAACCGGGTAGCCCTGCATCGAATCCGTGCCCTGCCGGACGCGGGCGACGAGGTCGCGCAGTTCGTTCCGAAAAATGACCGTTTCAAATTGTAACTCGTTGGTTTTCAGGCGAAAACCCAGTTCTGAATTGTACGATTTTTCAGGCCGGAGGTCGTAATTTGGGATTTCAAAACGAAAATCCACAATGCCCAAAGTCCCCAAATCGTCCACGTTCGGGGCGCGAAAACCGGAATTGAAATTGAAAAAAGCGGCGCCATTTTTCCCGATTTTCCGCAGCGCGCCCGCCGAACTGACCGCCGCCGAGGGCGTCAATTTTACCGCGCCGCCGAGGTCTTTTTCAGCCACTTTTATCAAAAAAACATTGCCGCGCAGGCCGCCCGAAAACGTCCATTTTTCAATTTGAAAATCTTGAAAAACAAAAACGGCGGCACTCGTCATCGTCGAATTGTCGGGGTACAAACCGCGTTTTTCGGAAAAAATACCGGTCGAAACATCGGTGTCGCGGCGCGTGCTGCGGATTTTGTCGTGATAAATTTCCGCCCCGCCGACCGTTTTCCCTTTTTCAAAAAACTGAAAATCTGCCTGCAAGATTGCGGACAGCGTTTCCACTTTGTCATTTTCAGAACGTAAAACGGGCGAGCCGTTTTTTTGGCTTTCGCGGCCTTCTTCCGAAAATTGGTGGGCGAGGGTCAGCGCGATTTTCTGCATTTTTCCGGCGGTTTTCCACTCGTTTTTGAGCCACGAAATGGTTTTAACCTGCGGCTCGAACTCGTTTTTCGAGAAATTTTCCAGTTGGATTTTGTGAAAAACAGGGACGTTTTGCTGTGCCAAATGGCGGTGCGCGGCAGTGATTCCCCAATTTTTTGAAACGAAAAAACGCCCGCGCAGGTCAAACGCCCGCTCGTCGTAACCCGTCGGAATTTGTTTGCCAGTGTTTTTTCCGCCGACCAAATCGCCAAAATTTCGGAGCGAAAAACCTGCGGCGACGGCCATTTTTGGGGTGGAAATTTCAGCCTCGGCGCGGCCTGTTTTTTCCATATTTTGGGAAACGGCGCGGCCAAAAACTTGCCCACCGAACTTTAATTTTTCCGAAAAATGGGGCATTTTTGAAAAAATGGCAATCGTCCCGCCGAACGCGTCGCTGCCAAATTGGGTGGAGCCGCCGCCAAAAAACACCTCCATTTTTTCGATGGAAAACAGGTCAATCGTGTTCAAATATTGGTTCGGGCCGTAGCGAAAAGTGGCGTTGTTCAGCCGGATGCCGTCCACGATTTGGAGGGTTTGGTTGCCGGTCAGGCCGCGCAAAAACGGGGAGCCGCCGCCGTGGTTTGTTTTTTGCAGCCACACGCCGTTGGTTTTTTGCAAGGCTTCGGGGGCGGTGCGGGACTGTTGTTTTTCGATGTTTTTTGCGGAGAGAACTGTGATTTTTTCGGGCGTGGTGAAGGCAGGTTTTTCGCTGCGGCTGGCGGAGACGACGACCAAATTGAGGTCTTTAACTTGCAGGGAATCAGTGGTTTGTGCCAAAATTCCACCGCAAAAAAGCGGGGCGAAAAAAGCCAAAGCCAAGGTTTTTAAATTCATTTTCAAAAAAAATTTAAGACTCAAACATATCCCAAAAACCCGTGCTCCGAGCTGCACGAAAAAAAGGGAAAACCGGCGTTGCGTCGGTTTTCCCTACATTAACCATACCATATTATCGTATGAAGCAAAATATGACGAAGTCTCTTATTTGACGAGCCAAATCAAGTCGTTGATGTCGTCGGTTTGTTTGCCAAATTGCGATTGCAAAGCGGCCTTGTAATTCGTCGAATTGTTGTCGCGCTCGCTCGTCGGATACTGAAAACGCTTCGGGATGACACCCGAATTTCCGGTGCCGGGACCGCCTTCCGCGAACGCAGGAACGCCCGTCCGCCGCCAGTTGTAGTAGCCTTCGAGGCCGGAATGTTGGGAAAGTGCGAGGTATTTTTGGGTCAAAATTTGGGTCAAACCGTCCGTGCCGCTTTTGTATTCGACATCCGCGCCGCGCAAATAATTGGCGATGGCCGCCGCGTCGGTGATGCCGTAAAAATTCATCGAAGCGGTGATGCCTTTTTCGTACCAAGCCTTCGCGTCGCCAGCCGCCCAGCCGCGGTTGATGCCCTCGGCGATGCTGAAACAGAGTTCGGGGAAGCCGATTTGGATGCAGTCCTCGCCTTCGTAACTACCGAAGTAGCGGTTTTTATTGATCAAAGAATACTCACCGGCCTGCACTTTCGTGGACATTTCATCCAAACCTTGGTCGGCAGGTGCGCCGATGTAGGCCGAAAAATCGGTCGCGGGAACACCGGCAGCGATTTTTGCGGCAGCAGGTTCGGCAACCAAAAATACGCGCGGGTCTTTCAAACTGGCCAAAGTGCTGACGTAAGTCGCGGAAGTGTTGTACCGGAGTGCGTAAAAACCGAAATTATCGGGGTTGAACGGGTACTTTTCCAAAGCCGTGTAACGGTACGATTGGTTGTCGCCGTTGCTCGACGGGACCGGATATTTGGTCGGATCGGCGAGCATTTTTGAAAATTCAGATTTTACGTCAATTTCGGTAGTCCGTTTTGAAAGTTGTGCCAGCACGCGGAAACGGAGGGCGTTGACCGTTTTTTGCCATTTTTGGAGGTCGCCGTTGTGGTAAAAATCGCCTTCCACTTTTTCCGGGCGGGCGGCGATGATGCTCGCCAAATCGCTGTTCGCCTCGTCGAGCCATTTCAAGACCTGGATGAAAACATCCTTTTGCGAATCGTATTTCGGCGCGATGTTTTCGGCATTTTTCAAAGCCTCCGTCAGCGGCAGGTCGCCCACTTTCATCGTCATGTCGTAGTAAAAATAGGCCCTGAAAAATTTGGCCAAAGCCGAATAGCCATTGACCGCCGGGAAACCGACGCGGGTGGCCTCGTCGGTCATTTTTTGGACGTTTTTCAAAGTCGTGAAACTGAGGCTGGTGCTCGTCCAATTGTACTCGTTGTGGTCGTAATAATTGTAGTTCGACAGCCAATATTGGTTGTACCGCTGGTTGTCCGACCACGGGTCGTTGTACATGTCTTTCAAAACACCGCGCAAAATGAGCGACGGCGGCACCGTGGTCGAGCGGTTTGGGTCGGCTTCGAGGTCGTCGAATTTTTGGCAGGCGGAAAAAGCCGCGACGATGGCCAAAAGGGAAAGGAGATATTTGAAATTTTTCATTTTTAAAAAGATTTTTTCTAACACATAGTTCACATAGGTTTTTTCACATAGGACACATAGTTTTTGAAGTAAAATTCTATGTGTCCTATGTGAAAAAACCTCTGTGAACGATGGGTTAGAATATTAGAAAGTGAGGTTGATATTTATGCCATACCGTTTTGCCGTCGGCGACTGCAAACCGGAATAGTTTGTACCAATATATTGGTCGAGGTCAATGTCCTTTTTCTCGGCGAAATAGAGCAGGTTGCGACCGACGAACGAAACCGACGCGCCACGGACGATGGATTTTCCCAGCATTTTGGCCGGAAAAGTGTAGGTCAGCGTGACTTCGCGGAGTTTCGAGAAAGTTTTGGACATCAAATTGGTCTCCGCCGGATTGTAATATCGGCTGATGTAATCCTGCAAAAACGTCTTGGTGGTGTTCGTCTCGAACTTCAGTTCGTCGTAGTTCAGGATGTTGCCGTACTGGTCATATTTGATGGTGCCGCTGACCAGTCTCACGCCCTCGCCGACGTAATTTCCGTTTTCCTGTGGCTTGTCGAACTTGCCGATTTTCTGGTTTTCCCAGTCGGCGAGCCGTGCCGCGCCCATTTCGCCCTCGGTCGTTGCGATGTGGCGGCCACCGCGGAACGTTTGGCGTTGGACGTAATTCGTGATCACACCACCGACGCGGCCATCGAATTGGATGCCGAGCGAGATGTTTTTCCACGAAAACCGGTTGTTCAGGGCCCAAACCCAGTCCGGGTCGGAATTGCCGAGAAAAATCAGGCGCGGGTTGATGATGGCCCGGCCGCTGGCATCGTGGGCGATGTTGCCGTTTTGGTCCTTGACCATGCCGCGGTCATAATATCCGTCGAGGCGGTCGCCTTTTTTGTAGTAACTGTTGTAAACGTCCGAGCCTTCGGGCAGTTCTTCGAGCGTCGTGCGGTAAAATGACCAGTTGGCCAAAATATTCCACGAAAAACCTTCGGCATTGCGGATCGGCGCGCCGTCGACCGAGATTTCCACGCCCGCGGTTTTCGTTTTCAGGGCATTGATGAACTGCGAAGTGTAGCCGCTGGCCTCCGAAATCGGCTTTTCAAAAATCTGCGGGCCATCGATGTAGGCAAAATAAGTGGCATCCAAAGCAAGGCGGTTCCGCAAAAATTTGGCCTCCAAACCTGCCTCGTAATTTGAGCGGGAAAACGGTTTCAAATCTTTGTTGACGATCGCATTTGTAAAATATGAACCGGGTAAACCATTGTAAACCAACGGCGAACGATAGACCGAGGCATTGCCATACGACGGGCCATCGTACGAAGAATAGTACTGCGCACCGTAATCCAATGGATAATCGAGGCCCGGCGTGGCACCGATCGTGCGCTGGGTGAGGCCGCTTTTCACGTTGGCGTACGAGCCACGGACTTTCAAAAAAGTAAGCGGGCCGAGTTCGCCGGTCAGTTCAGAAATCAACAAACTCGCCCCGGCGGACGGGTAGAAAAACGTGTTGTTCTTTTTCGGCAAGGTCGAAAGACGGTCCACGCGGCCGGTCGTGTTCAAAAACAGGAAGTTTTTGATGCCAAAATCTACGGAATAATAACCCGACTGCGTCTGCATTTTGGCGCGATAGTTTCCGCCAATAATTGGGTTGGCGGAGTTGGCAAAAGTGTACAGCCCCGGCACGTTCAGGTAATTGGTCGTCGTGTAATTTGACTCAAAATTGAACGACCGCAGGTTGCCGCCGACCAAAGTTTTCATTTCAAAAACATCGGAAAAACGTTTTTCAAAATTCAAATAAACGTCCGTGTTGTTTTCAAAAAGGGTCCGTTTGTCCTCGCGGTAGTCGCCACGCGCCTCCTCGCGGCCATAAACCGTGGCGGAATACGGGAATTTTTCGTTCCTGAAAAGGTCGTAAGTCGTCACGGCCGTCCGTGCTTTCAGTTCGAGTTCCGGCAGGAGTTTGATGGTCAGGCCGGTTTGTCCATAAATATCTGTTTTTTGGTGGCCGCGCAGCCATTCGTTTGCCAAAAAGTGTGGGTTGTTGTACCGCTGGTACTCGGCATAGATTTGTTGCACACCTTCTTTTCCGGGCTGCCAGTAATTTTTCATTTGGTCCACGTCCCAGTCGGCGCCACCCCAGAGAATGATGTTGTAAATCATCGAGTTGGGGCCATATTGAACGTCGGGGATGTTGTCCGTGAACTGTCGGTTGTAGTTCAAGTTGGCATCCAATTTCACTTTTTCCGAAAATTTGATGCCGCTGTAAACATTGAAATTGGCGATGCTCAACTGCGTGTTCGGCACCATGCCTTTTTGGTGGGCGAACGAGGTGGAGTAGCGCATATCTACTTTATCGGTGCTCGTCGAGACGGAAATATTGTTGCTCGACAAAAAACCGGGGCGCAAAAAACGCTTCAAATTGTCCGTCCCGCGGGCCGTCCACGGTGTCCCGGTGCGCACGCCTTCGGGCGTGACCGGGCTGTCATATTGTGGAATTGACTGGCCCTCGAAACGCGGGCCCCAAATATCGTAGTCGCCATCGTTCAGGCCGCCGCCGCGACCGTCAATAAATGAATAGCGTCCGTGGTCGCCGGGGCCGTACTCGTCCTGCACTTTTGGGATGGCATTGAAACCACTTTCCACCATTTGACTGGTGTTGAATTCGACGCGGGCGCGGCCTTTTTCGGCATTTCCTTTTTTCGTGGTGATCATGATTGCGCCGTCGATCGAACGCGAACCGTAGATCGCCGCCGCCGCCGGGCCTTTCAAAACGTTGATGCTTTCGATGTCGTCGGCATTGATGTTCCAAGAATCGGAGTTGATCGGCACGCCGTCCACGATGATGATCGGGTTCGCGCCGCGCAAATTGACCGCCGGTGCGCCGAGCAGTTCCGGCGAACTGCCGATGGTCAAACCGGCCACTTTTCCGGTCAACGAATTGATGGCGTTCGGCTCGCGGGCCTTGACCAAATCTTGGCCTTTTACTTCCTGCGTGGCGTAGCCGAGGCGTGCTTTTTCTTTGTTCAAACCGAGGCCGACGACCACGATTTCGCGCAGGTTGGTGCTGGTTTCGAGCAAAATTTCGAGGGAGTTTTGGGTGCCGACGGCCACTTCTTTTGTCTCAAAACCAACGTAAGAAATGGTGAGCACGTCGCCGGTTTTTGCGGCGATTTTGAATTTTCCGTCGGCATCGGTTACGGTTCCGACGGTGGCATTTTTGATGCCGATGGTGGCTCCGGGGAGCGATTCTTGGTTTTCGGCAGATTTGACGGTGCCCATGACCTGGGCGTTCAAAACCACTGAAAAACAGAGCAAAGTCAGGGCAATAGCCATGCCTTTGAAGTAGATGTACTTCATTTTCAAGAAAGGATTGGTGAGAAAAATAGTTAGAAAAAAAGCGTTTTTCGGGATTGCTGACGGCAGGCGGTTTTGCCTTTTTTAAAATGAAAACATCCTGAAAACAGAACTACGATTTCCTGTTTTCAGAAAAAATACAATGGCCATTTCAGGGCAAAAGTAGATGGCGGGTTTTGCCTTGCCGGAAAGCGGGGGTTAAGTTTGGGAGAAGAAAAGGTTACTGGAAAGTGAAGTTTTGGAAAGAATTTTTAACCCTACCAATTCTAGGGATTAAAATCAAAAACTATAAACACCTACTTTCGCGCCCATTCTTGGAAAAATTTTTCAAAAAATGTCAAAGCAAAAAATCATACAAATTGATGCCACCATCATCCGGATTTATTCGGAAGACGAGGCCGAGTTCATTTCACTGACCGACATCGCCAAACGTTTCAACGAGGAATCGCCCGCCGCGCTCGTCGGAAATTGGATGCGAAACAAGGACACCGTCGAGTTTTTGGGCACCTGGGAAGCCTTGAACAACCCAAATTTTAACCTCCTCGAATTCGAGGAGGTTAAAAACGAATCGGGCTCAAACCGCTTCGTCCTTTCGCCGACCCGCTGGGCAGGCCGGACCGGGGCGGTCGGTGTCCAGACAAAATCGGGGCGGCACGGCGGCGGGACTTTTGCCCACCGCGACATCGCGATGGCGTTTTGTTATTGGCTCAGCCCGTCGTTTCAATTGTATGTCCTCAAAGAATTTCAACGGCTGAAAACCGCAGAGGCCGCCGAACAAAAACTGTCGCTCGGCTGGGATATCCGCCGCGAACTTTCGAAAATCAATTATTTCATCCACACCGATGCCGTGCAGCAATTCCTCATCCCGCCGCGCATCGCCAATTCCCGCCTCGAAAACCTCTATTTTTCTTCCGAAGCCGATTTGCTCAATTTGGCGGTTTTCGGCCTGACCGCCAGGCAATGGCGCAAAAACAACCCAGAAATCAAAGGAAACCTGCGGGACCATGCCTCGACCGAGCAATTGCTGGTGCTGGCCAATTTGGAAAGCATCAATTCCGAGTTTATCCGGCAAGGCCTCGACAAAGAAGCGCGGCTGCAACGGCTCAATGAAATCGCCATTTATCAACTACAAATTTTGCTGGCAGTCAAAACGCCCAAAAAATTGGGGTCGGAAAATTTTTTGAATTAACCCAAAATTAAACCTGCCAACCTCCCACCCTGACCAACTCCGCACGACATTCGTCAGATGAAAAATCTTCATTTTATGAAAAAAACACTGCTCGCCATCGCTTGCCTTTTGGCCACCGCGCCCATTTTTTCCCAAAACCTGCCCGGCAAAATAATGGTTGGTGAGCGTAGTCGAACCATGCTCTTGCCCACCGGCTGGCAACTTTCGCCTGCCGGAAAATCGCTGCCGCTCGGTGATTTTCCGATGAACATCGCCGTTTCAAAATCAGGAAAACTGCTCGCCGCGACCAACAACGGGCAGGGAAAACACAGCCTGCAACTCATTTCCACGAAAAAAGGAAAACTGCTCGACCACCTCGAAATTCCGACGGGCTGGCTGGGTTTGGATTTTTCCGACGACGAAAAATTGCTCTACGTTTCGGGTGGGAATAAAAACGCCATTTTTAGGTATTCCATTGAAAATCCCCGCCTGACCGGCGGGCAGGAAAAACTTAGGTTGCTCGACACGCTGGTTGTCGGCAAGCCGTGGCCTGAAAAAATATCGCTCGCCGGGCTTTGTGTGGACGATGCGCGGCATTTGGTTTATGTCGTTTCAAAAGAAAACAACAGTTTGTACGGCCTCGACACGCGTTCCAAAAAAGTCATTTTTCAGGAAAAACTCGGAGCCGAGGCCTACACTTGCCGGCTCACGCCGGACGGCAAAAAACTACTAATTTCGATTTGGGGAGATGAAAAATTGGCCGTTTGGAATTGCGAAACCCGAAAAATCGAACAAAAAATAAAGGTCGGCGACAACCCGAACGACATCGCCGTGCGCCGCGACGGGCGGTTTGTTTTTGTGGCAAATGCTGACGACAATTCAGTTTCCGTCGTGAATTTGGCCGCTGGAAAAACGGTCGAAACTTTGGTCGCCTCGCTTTTTCCCGATGCCCCGACGGGCTCGACGACGAACTCTGTTTCGCTCTCGCCGGACGGTAAAATTTTGTACGTTGCCAACGCGGACAACAATTGCCTCGCGGTGTTCGATGTGTCCGAGCCGGGGCGGAGTTTTTCAAAAGGTTTTGTGCCGGTGGGCTGGTACCCAACTTGCGTCCGGGCGGTCGGAAAACAGGTTTTTGTGGCAAATGGCAAAGGTTTTTCCTCTTTTCCCAACCCGAATGGCCCCAACCCAATCATTGACGAAGAAAAAGTGCGCTACCAAAAAGGCGATTCTTTGATCGGCAGCCAGTACATCGGTAGTTTGATGAAAGGAAGTTTGAGTTTTTTCAAAAAACCCAGTGAAAAAGATTTAAAAAATTACTCCCGGCAGGTTTATCAAAATTCGCCGTACACGAAAGACCGCGAAAAATTTGCCGAAGGCGAACCCGGAAACCCGATTCCGCAGCGCGTCGGCGACCCGTCCCCGATTAAATATGTGTTCTACATCATCAAAGAAAACAGGACGTTTGACCAAGTTTTGGGCGACCTGCCGGAGGCAAACGGCGACGCGTCGCTTTGCCTTTTTCCCGAAAAAATAACGCCCAACCAGCACGCGCTGGCACGCGATTTTGTTTTGTTGGACAATTTTTACGTTGCCGCCGAGGTCAGTGCCGACGGCCACAATTGGAGCACGGCGGCCTACGCCAATGATTTTACGGAAAAGACGTGGGTTCAAAGTTATGGCGGTCGCGGCGGCGAATATGTTTATGAAGGTCAGGCCAAAATCGCCCATCCGAAAGGCGGTTTTATTTGGGATTATTGCCAGCGGGCGGGGGTTTCGTTCAGAACTTATGGTGAATTTGCCGATGACTTTAAGGCAAATTACGCGACTTTGGAAGGCCATTTTTGCCCATATTTTACGAGTTGGGACACGCGGGTGCGCGACACAACGCGGGTCAGCCAATGGAAAAGGGAGTTCGATTCGTTGGTTTTGAAAAATTCGCTGCCCCGTTTGAGCACTTTGCGGTTGATAAATGACCACACCGAAGGCCTGAATAAAGGCGCGCCGACGCCGTTTGCACAGGTTGCCGACAATGATTTGGCGGTCGGTTTGTTTATCGAACACCTTTCAAAAAGCCCGGTTTGGAAAGAATCGGCGGTTTTTATCCTCGAAGACGATGCCCAAAATGGAGCCGACCATGTGGACGCGCACCGCTCGATCGCTTTTGTGGTGAGTCCGTGGACGCGCCGGAAATTTCACGACAAAACGATGTACACCACGAACTCGATGTTGCGGACAATCGAACTGATTTTGGGTTTGCCGCCGATGTCGCAACACGATGCTGCCGCGACGCCGATGTGGCGGAGTTTTACAAAAAATGCGGATTTTTCACCGTTCAAAGCACGCCGGGCGGAGGTTGATTTGAATGAACTGAACGCCGCGACGACGCCGCTCGCCCGAAAATTTGAGTTTTTCGATTTTGCTGGCGAGGATCGTGTGCCGGATCTGGAATTCAACCAATTGCTTTGGAAAGCCTTGAAAGGCGAGGACTCGGAAATGCCCGCGCCGCGCCGGGGGGCTTGGGTTTTGGAAACGGAGGACGAGGATTGAACCCGTTTTGGGCGCACTGATTTCGACCAAACTTTCGGTCACGGCGCACATTTTCTGGATATTTTTGGATGCGTTTTTCCAAATCGGCGAGCACTGCGGTGGGATGCCCACGCAAATTCCGCCGCCATCGATGATTAAAATTCTGACCAAACGGAAGCAGTCCGTAACTTTTGGTTGCAAAATCTAAAAGTTATGGCCAAAAAAAACTCGCCTTTCGGTAACTCGCCAAGCAATTAAATCATTGATTTTTAACCATTTCCAATGAATCTTTCACGGCTGCTTTTGCTTTTTTCTTAAAAAAACGACGCAGCAAAAAGTTGTGCTGCAAGGCTTCGAGGTTTTCGTTCAAATTTTCGGAACTGCTTTCCAGGTTTTTTATCGTCTTTTTTAAATGCGCACCGGCCACTTCGTCGTGCAACAAAACCCCAATCGAAGTATTGGGATTGGTACCGGTTTCTTTGAGTTTCGTAATAAATACATCGGCCGTGTCGGCGATATTTTGCAATTGCAAAACGGTGTTTTTAATCGAGTTAAAAACGACGGTATCGGTCACCAATTCATTGGCGAGATTGCCTTTTTGATTTAGTTTTGAACTATATTCGTTCAGCGAACCGACCAATTGCTGGGCAGTTTCGGAGGCGTTTTTTAAAGTTGAAGTCGCACTTTTAAAAGAAACGGTCGCGGTGCTGATGTTGTCGTAAACCGTGTTGTCGTTCAATAATTTGCCCAAAGTCCCGTCGCTGGTCGTCAATTTTTTACTGATCGATTTAAAATCGGTGGTGATGGCCAACAGGTTGTCGTTGTTTTTTTGCAACGTGTTGATCATGTCTTCCGACGAAAAAGTTTTCGCAACCGATAAAGTATCGCCTTCTTGAACTTCGTCAAAAGCCGCCGTGCCGCCATAAATCACGAGGATCTTGTTGCCAATCAATCCATCGGTGCTGATTTTGATTTTTGCATCTTTTCGGATGTACTGTTTTGCTTTTACATCAATCTTTAAATTCACGACCACTTGCGATTCTCCATAAAGTTTCAAGGTGCTGACGGTGCCCACTTTCACGCCCGAAAACCAGACGTTGTTGCCCTTTTGCAGCCCGTTCACGTCGTCAAAAAGTGAGGTTATCTGTATTTTATTTTTAAAAGTTTCGTGCAAATTGCCGACCATCAGCACACCGCCGAGCAGGAAAATCAAGCCCAGAAAAACAAAAAGTCCGACAATTACGGCACGTTTATTTGGTGAGTTATCCATCATTTATTGTATAAAATTATAGGTAAAAAAATTGTTCACCTGTTCGTTGTCGCTATTGAAAACCTCCTCAAATTTTCCGGTTTTCAAAAATTTTCCATCGATCAACATGGCGACACGGTGGCAGGTATTTTTAGCACAGGTCAAATCGTGGGTAATAATCACCGCACTCGTATTATATCGTTGTTGGACTTCATTGATCAACGCGTTTATCTCGGCACTTGTCACCGGGTCGAGGCCGGAAGTCGGCTCGTCGTACAACATAATTTCTGGTTTTAAAATCAAAGTCCGCGCAATCCCGATCCTTTTTCGTTGGCCACCAGAAAGATCGGCGGGCATTTGATTGATTTTATCTGCCAAACCCACGGCGTCCAATGCCTCTTCGACGGCGTCATCGACTTCCTTTTTGGTGAGGTGTTTTACGTTCATTGTCAATGGAAATGCCAAGTTTTGGTACACATTCATGCTATCGTACAAGGCACTGTTTTGAAAAGAAAACCCGATCCGCAGCCGCAAGGCATCCAATTCTTTCCCTTTTAATTCGTCGACATTTTTTCCCAAAACAATGACTTCGCCCGCATCCGGTTTCAACAAACCCACGATGATTTTTATCAAAACAGACTTGCCCGAGCCAGATTTGCCGAGCACTGCCACATTTTCGCCTTTTTGAACCTCCAAATCAATGCCTTTCAAAACTTGTAAAGCGCCAAAGGATTTGTGCAATCCATGGATAGAAATCACGGGTTCGTTTTTATCTAAATTGAGTGGTTTCAAGTTTTCCATGTTTTAAAATTGACGAATCCAATTGGACACTTGAACGATGATAACTTCTTCAAAAAATATCAAAAACATCGCCAGCACAACGGCTTGATTGGCCGCTTTTCCGACGCCGCGCGTGCCCTGCGTGGCATTGAAACCTTTATAGCAACCAACAACCCCAATCGTAAATCCATAAGCAATGGCTTTGGCCAACGAAGAAAACAAGTCCAGAAAAGTGATGTTCGAAAATGCGTTCTTGATAAAAGTGATAAAACTGGTGGCTTCTTCCGAATGGACATTGAAAAACGAGCCAAAAAGCCCCACCGTAGAGCAGTAAAAAGATAAAATCGGAATGGTGATTGTGGTGGCGATGACGCGGGTGACGACCAAATATTTGAAAGGATTGATGGCCGAGACTTCCATCGCCTCGATTTGCTCGGTGACTTTCATCGAACCGAGTTCCGCGCCGATGCTCGAACCCACTTTTCCCGCACAAATCAAGGCCGTGACCAACGGCCCCAAAGCCCGGACAATCGCAATTCCAATCAATGAAGGCAGCCAGGAAGTTGCGCCAAAAGTTTCGAGCGAAGGCCGCGACTGTTTCGTAAAAACGACACCCACGATAAACCCGGTCAACGTGATCAGGGAAAGCGATTTCAAACCAATCTCAAAACACTGGTTGATGATTTCTCGAAAATGGAAAGGTGGGACAAACGCTTCTTTGAAAAACCTGATGGTAAATTGATAGCCTTTATAAACGCCTAAAAAGTAGTCGTCAAATCCTTTTGAAAAAGTGTATTTTGTGGTATCGGCACTTGTCATTGTACCACAAAGTTAGACCGCCGTGATCGTCCTGTTTTTACACAATTCTATAAATAACTTACATCATTCACACATTTTCAGTTGCCAAAAACCAGGATGACATTATTTTTAACGCGAATAATGGGTTAAAAACGACATTTCTACCAACGTTTGATTTCTCCGAAATCTTTGGGTAGCAATTTGGTTTAAATAGTTTGGGCGGGTGATTGTTGGAAATGTCGAGGAACGTTCAGTTTTATTTAAATTTTACTGCCTCACGGATTTCCGTGTTTCAGCAAATACAGAAACACAGAAATCAGTTTTTGCAGAAATCCTTATTGTTTTTCATTGTTTTTTGGCTCGCCATCTTGGATTTCGCCCTGCCCTGCCCCGATTTTTTTCTTCGCTTCCGCAATTTGTCTTTTAAAATTTTGCGGCGAAACGACCCGGTCGCCCGTCCGTTTTTCGTAGGCAGTGAGCGCATCGCCTGCCGCTGCGCCACCTTCGACAGCAGCCGTGCGGTTTTCATCAAAGCCCTGCGCAGCGGTTTTGATGGCCTCGCGGCGGGTACTTTCTTCGCCGAGTTGGGTGAAAATCAGTTCGAGATTGGTCATGTGGTCGCGCAGGTTTTCGCGTTTCAGGCCTTTAAATTCTTTGTATTCCGAGGGTGCCAAACCAAAAGTCGCGCGGCTGATTTCGGCGGTCAGAATGGCGTATTCCAGCCCTTCTTCCACGCCCCGCGTTTTCCATTCATCGGTCAATTGGCCTCGGATGGCGATAGTTTGGAGGCGGGTTTCAATCCATTTTTCATCGTAACCGAGGTCGCGGTAATATTGTCGGGCGCGTTCGGCGGCGAGTTCTGGGTTTTCGATTTCCTGAATCCGCTCGGCTCCGACCTTCGCCAACCAACGTTTGAACGGCTCTGCTTTTGGCGACGGGATGGATTGGATGATGCGGAACATGGCCTCGGTGTCGGCGCACTCGGTTTCGCGCATTTTGCCGTCCGGGGCTTCCAATTTGAAGTGTCGACAAATTGTCGACAGTTGAAATTCAGTAGATTTTTCCTCTCGTTCCTTCAAACGATACCAGTAATCCCTGGGTTTTGTGCTTTCTGCCAGCACTTCGATGACATCCACGACGGCGTACCACCATGCTTCGTTGTGCCACGTCCGGCGGATTTTTTTCTCCTGAAAAATAACGATACTGTTGTCCTGATTCATTTTTAAAAGCGGAAGTTGAATGAAAAAAAGGTGAGCACTTCCTGCTGCTGTTCGTTCTCGATGGCGAAAGTAGGACGCAAACTCCACGACAAAGAAAATTGCGGTTGCAAATTTCAAATTTAATTTCCGTAAAAACAGATTTCCGTATTTCTGTATTTCAGTAAATTTTTTTGAATTTGCCCTACTCTACCCTTTTCAAAAAAATCATTTTCTTTCAAAAAAGTCTGGGTCGATTATTTGAATTCTAAACGAGTGGGCAAACGCGGTTTGCCAACGGGCAGTTTTTTTCAAAAAAATCGGGCAAAACAAAAATAAGCGGCCTTTTCGGCGAAGAACCGCCCCAGCAAAAAGTTAAAACTGCCCCCTGCCCCGTTCAATTTTCACTTTTTTTTAAATTTTTACGGAAACACAGAAACACAGAAATGCTGATTTGTTTTCAAATTTACGGAAATCTGCATTTCTGCAAATCATTTTTTCTGTGTTTACGGTCTTCCGTTTTTAAGATTTTGCAGAAGCACAGAAAAGTGTTATTTCTGTGCTTCTGTATTTGTGTATTTGCAGAAATGTGTACCTTGTCGCCAGATTCCGGCCAGTTTCATGTAAAAAAAACTGTTTCCCGGAGCAACGAAAAAACATGAGAATCGGAATTTCCAATTTGAAAGGCGGGGTGGGGAAGACCACTCTTTCCCAAAATCTCGCCGTTTGTTTTGCCCACATGGGCTACAAAACCGCAATCGCCGACACCGACGTCAATCAAAACAGCCTCGAATGGTTCGGTGCGCGTGATGAAAACCTGCCCAAAATTTTCGTGGCCGGTGCCACCGAAAGCAAGGCACTCAACAAAAGTGTGGACGCTTTGCACCAAGATTACGAAATCGTCATCATCGACGGCACGCCCTCGCTCAACGAAATGACCACCCGGATCATCCTCGCCAGCGATATTTTGCTCATCCCGATTTTGCCGAGCGGCCACGATTATCGGGCGATGAAACAGTTTTTTGACCGGTACGAACAGGCCAAGGAATTTCGCGAAAAAATCCCGGCGTTTTTCGTGCTCAACCAATTCACCTCGGCCATCAATATTCATCAAGAAATCCGGGGGATTTTGAACGAATACGCAGCCCGGCACGGCGTCGGCATCCTCGAAACCACAATCAACAAACGCGTTTCGTACGTCAAAGCAGGCATCGAAGGCAAAGGCGTGCTTGAATTGGAGGACGAAAAATCCACCCAAGAAATGGTCAACGTGACCCGCGAAGTGCTCGCCATCGCCCAAAAACAAGGGCTGATTGGTGGGTGAAATTTTGGTTTAGAAGATTTAGAAAACTAAACCCACCTAAACCTTCTAAACTTCCTAAACCTTCTAAACTTTTTAAAAAAATGGCAAAAGATAAAAAAACTGACCTTTCCAAATTGCTCGGCGAAAAACTCACCGTCCGGAAAGAAGAATCCGCGAACCCGATTGATTTGGCCGTCCGGGCCATCCACAGCCCGACGGGAAAAAAGGACAAATTGCGGCGGCTGACCATCGATATGTCACCCGAGCTCCACCTCGAAATCAAACGCCGGGCACTCGACGCGGGCATCACGATGCGCGATTATTTTATCGTGCTCGCCGAGCGGGATTTGGGGAAAAGGTGATTTTTTCAGAATCTGCATTTCCGTATTTCTGCAAATCTGTATTTTTTCTCAGGTCAAACGCATTAAAATTTCAAAAACCCGTAGGGTTGGCATTTTAGTAGAAAACAAGGTTAATCAAGCAGGGAAATGCCGTAGGCATGGCATTTT
>JANNMS010000320.1:0-9207 GCA_031398055.1 Saprospirales bacterium
AAACCCCTCTGTGAACTATGTGTCAAAAATCATTTGTACCGAAGCCCGAAACCGAATTTGTAAAGCGGTTTTTCCGAGTCGTGCGGCACGTCTGCCTTTTGTTTCCGCACCGCTTCCATGCTCGACGGCAGTTCGAACGGCAGGTTTCCCTCCGGTTTTGCTTTTCCAAAAATCACATCGAGAGCCGCCGCGTCGCTCGCGCCGTAATTTGCCACGAGTGCTTTTGCGGCCTTGCTGATTTCTGGAATCACCGCCGGGCGGTCGAGGTAAATATCCACGACGGTCGGCACGGCGCGGCAGATTTCGAGGATTTCGGCGAGTTCTTTTTCTTTAAAATCGAGGTCGCCGTGGTGAAAACCTTGCGCCATCGGGATGTCGGTTTTGACCGGAATCCAGGGAGTTTGCAGGCGCAAAATGGCGATATCGGCCTCTTTTGGCGAGTTCACGACCGTCCCGTATTTCGCAGCGACGGCTGGGTCGACGTTTTTTACAAAAATTTTGAGGTTGGATTTTTTCAGCGGCAACGTGTTTTTTTCATTTTTCAAAAGGGTAAATGCACGTCGTTGCGCGGCGTCGGCTTCCCGTTGAAAATCGGCATTTCCGACAAACGTCGCGGCTTTCGTTTCGTCCACAAATGGGTCGTCAAACAAGCCCAACTGGAATTTTTGCCGCAGCAAACGCCGGATGGATTGGTCAATCCGCACCTCGGAAACCGCGCCTTCTTTCACCAAATCGAGGACGTGCTGTGGGCAGGTCTCGCCGCCAAATTGGTCAACGCCCGCGTCCAAAACCTTTTTCACGCGCTCTTTTTCGCTCAATTTTTCAACACCCCACGCCCGCGCAGGCCATGTAAATGCAGGTGTTTTCAAATCGGTAATCAAACCCCAGTCGGTGCAAACCAGTCCGTCGAACTTGTATTTTTCGCGCAAAAGTGTTGTAATGATACTTTTATTGTAGGACATGCCCACGTCTTCGGAGGTCTGACCCATCGGAACGCCATAATATGGCATGATGGCGGCAGTGCCCGCTTTGAACGCCGCCTCGAACGGAATCAAATGGTAATCGAAATTTTTCCCCGGATAAACTTGCCCTTTGTGAAATGGAAAATGCGAGTCCAGCCCCTCGTTTTGCGGGCCGCCGCCGGGAAAATGTTTGGTCATGCAGGCTACGCCGGCGCGCAAATCTTTTCCCTGCAAACCTTTGATATATGCCGTGACCATGCGGGCGGTCAAGTTCGCGTCCTCGCTGAAATTGCCGTTGATTCGCGGCCAGCGCGGTTCGGTGGGCAGGTCAATTTGCGGGTGCAAACTTTCGCGGATGCCGACGGCCAAATATTCCTGCCGCACGATGTCGGCAAAACGTTCGACCAATTTTTCGTCGCCGATGGCCGCAAAACCTGGCGTTTCCGGCCACATCGAAAAACCGACTGCCGACAAAGCATAAATCGTATTTGAAAAATGGTTGCGCGGGTCGCTCGCGATGGTCACCGGGATGCCGAGGCGCGTTTTTTCAGCAAATTTTTGGAGTTTGTTGTACCAAATCGCGGTCGTGGCGGGGGTCGGCGGGATTTGCCAGAAATTGAAGTGGTTCATTTTCAAGTTGGAAATGTTGTCCACCGCCGCAGGCAAAGCCGCCACAAAACCTTCGACCATCGCTGGATTTCGGTTGAGGCTCGCGTCTTTGTTGACCGGCGCGCCGTGGATGAACATCATGCCGGCCTTTTCTTCCAAATTCATTTGCGAAAGCAAGTCGTCCACCCGCCGTTCGATGGGCTGCGCGGCGTCTTCGTAAATGTCTTTTTTTCCGTTGTGGTTGAGGTCGCGGTAATTTTTCAACCAGCCGTTCGCGTCGAGCCACTCGCCAAAACGGTCAATCCAATGGTCGCTCGGCAGGTTCTGTTTCCGCATCCCGAAACCGTGATTTCCTTCATTATATATGTGCAGTTCGGCGGATTTCCCGGCGGCATTCCACTGGTCAAAAAGCGCGGTGCAATATTTTTGAAAACCAAAAACGTCGTCGGCAGCCACCGCGATGAAAATCGGGGGCGCGTCTGCAGGCACATTTTTCGTGTTCACGACGTGCATCGCTGGGTAAATCGGCGCGCAAAAATCGGGGCGACTCGCCGCCGAATATTCAAAAGCCGCCGACCCGGCCACCGCACCGCCTGCCGAAAAACCGATGATGCCGACGCGGTTTGGCTTGACACCAAATTCTGCGGCGTGCGCCCGGACGTATTCAATCGCCGCCAGCCCGTCGGCTTTTCCCAAAGCGATGACCGGGGCGGATTCTCTATCCATTTTTTCGCGGTCGGCGACTTTTTTGACAAATTCGGCGGTGCCGTCCTCGCCCGTCGGCACGAGGCGATATTTCAAAACAAAAGCCGCCACGCCGCGCTCGACGAGCCATTTTGCCACGTCAATCCCTTCCGAATTGATGCTCAAAGCATGAAAACCGCCGCCGGGCGCGACGATGACCGCCGTGCCGTTTGCGATTTTTGGGTCGGGCAAATAAGCCGTCAAAGTGGGTTGCGAGACGTTCGTCACGACCTCCGTTTTGAAAATTGGGCTGAAAAATTGGCGTTCCGCCGTTTTCCAAACCAGGCCGGGTGGGGCAGGAGTGGAGTTTAAAATGATGGGTTTTTGGGCAGAAATTGGGGAAAATGCCCAACTCAGGGCGAGCGAAAAGAGTTGAATTTTTTTCATTTTTGAAAATTTTAAAATCAAGTTTGAGCAGAGATTTTTTGAAAAGGTCTTTTAATCGGTTGTTTTGGAGCGACGGTTTTTGAAAAAGTATTTTTTTTGCTACCTTTGTAGCATGAACTGGTATGAAAAACTGCCCCCAAATTGTCCGCCCCGCGAAGCCTTTCCACCAGAAAAAGCCTTTTTTCGACTTGGAAGTGTGCCGCCAGACGACAGCGATTTTTGGTCGCACCGGTTGCGGTTTCCGGCCAAAATTTTTCAAGTCAGCGAGTGCGTGGCGCGGTCACTTTCGGTTTTTGACGACCGATTGGCGGCGGAACATTTGAAGCGTTTGCTGCCGGCGATGCGTTCAAAACCCATTTTTCAGGTTGATTTGACCCCAAAAGATGGCTTGATTCAACAAACCGGCAAGGACCTACATCATTTTTCGTGGTGGCGAAGCTCCGATTTTGATTTAAAAACTATAAAAATTCTCGACCGATGAAAGTCCATTTGACCGTTCAAGAAATGCTTATTTGGCACGATGCCCCGCAATTGTTTGTGGCAAATGACCCCGTCGGCGGCCTTCATCTTTGCCTTGCGACCGAAATTGCAGGTGAAATGTCGCAATTTCTCGTCGTTGCCATTTCTCCAGGACGGCTTCGCGCCCTGAAAATGGGGCAAATTGATTTGCACAGCGTTTTCGCAAAACCCGAATTGGACACCTATTTTCAGATAAAATCCTTTGAAGAAAACCATTTGGTTGCCGAAACGATGACCGATTTTGACACGCCGCCTGCCGATTGGCTGCCCACGCCGGGCGAATTTTTGAACCTCCCACAACCGGGCGAAGCATCGCTGCTTCGACCAGAATCTTTCGCGGTGGTGAAAGTCGGGGCAGTCGCCAAAGAAGCCGGGATGAACGCCACGCTGCTCCGCCAATATGTTTCCGGCGTCAAACGACCATCCATCGAACAAGCCCGCCGCGTCCAAGATGCCTTGCACCGAGTGGCGCAACGGCTGCTCGAATTGCGGTTTGTTTGAGTTTTTCAAGTTTACAAAAAATTACCCGCCAGTCACCACAACCCGTTGATAACGTTTCAATTGCGGCACGCCCGCGTCGGTCACTTCCAAAATAAAATGCAGGGTTTCACCTTTTTTGAAATCGGCGGGCATTTTGAAATTGGCCGTGCGGCGGTTGGCGTTTTGGAGCGCGATTTTTCCGTCGAAACTATCCACTTCTTCATATTGCCACCAGCGAAACGTCAATTTTTGGCCGTCCGGGTCGGTCGCTTTGGCTTTCAATCGGACGGTTTCGCCCGGTTTTGCGGTCAAAAAATGGGCATGTTTCAGCCCAACCGCAGGCGGATGGTTGGCATTTTTAAAATCTTTCACGCACCAATCTGCACGTGCCGCGAAATCAAGTTGCAGCGTTTCGAGCCAGCGGGTTTGGGGAAACGAAACGTCCATTTTTTGGGAAAATGGGTTAAAATCCTTGACATTTTCGCTGGTTTCCCAGCGTTCCGGGCTGGTTTTCGATTGCTCGAAACGCCCGCCCCAGCCGCCGAAATCGGGGTTTTCGAGATTGCCCAGACCCGTGTTTATCAAATGCAAAAACGCGGGCGAGTCGCCTTCCGAAATAAAATCGAACTGCTGAAAATTGCCCCACTGCCCGGCGGCGATTTTGGAAATATCGCCGTGCAAATGCTCATCGTCGCCCGCCTGTTTTTGCCCGTCGCCATAACTGTAATACATTTTGGTCAATGCCCCGTGGCCGTTGATGATGCGTTCGGACATAAATTTTCCCTCCAAAAACGGGTGCAGCGGCGCGGGCACGGCTTGTTTCCAGGGGTAGGCGAGGCACCAAAATTGAGTGGAGTTGTAAAAAATCTGGATGCCCGGCCAACGCACGGAAATGTATTTTCGATACGTCGCGTCTTGGTCGAGGATAGCGTAAATGATGGTTTTGTCGCACACTTTTTTATAAATCGCAGGCCAGTTCGGCGTGTTTTTGTGCGCCTCTTCGATGGATTTCAAAGCACGCGCCAGCGTGTTCGTGCCGCCCCAAACTTGGACATAAATCGGTTCGGTCGTTTCGTCCAACAATTTTTGTTTGATAAATTCGGAGCCGTCGGTGATTTTTTCCATTTCACCTTCAAAATCAATGTTGCCCACCCGGACGAGGCTGCGCAAATGTGCCGCCGTCGGGAAGCCGCTCGCGTGCTTGCTCAATTTTGGAAAAACCGTTTCGTAGGCATCAATCAAGTCCTGCATCCATTGCTCGCCCGGCCAGCGGAGGTCGGTTTTTTCGCCGTACATTTTTTGGGTCATCTCCATTTCCGAGGTGAATTTCGTGCCTTTTCCATCGCCTTTGTAATGCCACATCGAACTGCTGTAAATCAAACCTTCGATGCGGAACTCGTTGGAATACAACAACATACGGATAAACGAATCCACGTCGTCTATCTCGCCGTCAGTCGTGATGATGGTTCGGGCGGGGGCGGCAACTTGGGAAAATGCTGTTTCCGGCGCGACCAAAAACAGGCAAAAAATTGAAAAAAGCAGGGTGTTTTTCATTTTAAAAAAATTGAAATGTGGGCAAAAATGTCGGCGCGAGATTTCTGAAATTTGAAAAATTTCAGAAATCTTTCACTCCTTTTTTCCCAAAAAACTCATCCCCGGCGGCATCAATTTCACTCCGGCCACTTTCCCATTTTCGCGGATAAATTCGAAAAATGCCTTGCCGTCGCCATCGAATTTATCGGCCTGCGGCGTTGGGAAAAGTGGACCCGGTTTGTCGTTTTTGGTACTGGCCATCAATTGGCCGTTTTCTGTGAAAATTTCCAAAATTTCAAAAGGCAAACCGCTGAATTTGTATTTCCCGACAAACTCGTTCAAATCCACTTTTTGGTCGGAGGGTCTCGCCTCAGGCAAGGCTTTTTCGAGGGTCATTTCTTCATTTTGAAAAACAAAACCCATCACCGTCATCAAAGATTGGCTGGCCGCTGCGGTGTCATTTTTGAAAACAAAGTAGACATCGTGCATGCCTTGCGTCCCGTCGAAAATAGGGATTTTGAGCACCGAGGGCGCAAAACCTGCCCCCGCTGCGGGCAAAACCCGTTGCGGTTCGGCGGCCAATTTTCCGTCCGGCGAACCCAAATGCAACTCAATCTGGCCGCCCGCAAAATTGTACTGGCTCGGCGCGGCGGCAGTCATTTGCACTTGTTTGATGCCCGAAAGGTCAATTTCCCGGAACCCGACGAACGCGCCGCCCGCCGGAAGGCAAAATTTCTGCCCGCCAAAAGTCATTTTTTGCGTGTTTTTTGAAAAATCAAAATCGTGCGCGCCGACGTTCGGGTTGCGCAAAACGTAGGTTTTTTCAGAACTCAAACCCGGCAAATTGGCCGCGCCACGGTCTTTGTACGCCGCCCGCAGCAGGTAAACGCCCACGCCTTTGTCGTCCGCCGGGACTTCCGGCAGGTATTCGCCTTTCGTCGGCAGGGGGGCGGGCGGGCGTCGCTTTTTCGTCGTCGTGGCTGAGGATAAATTTGACCAAAACCGCCGCGTCCGCCTCCGACATCGCGGGGTGCGCGGCCATCGGAACCTCGCCCCAAACCTTGACGCTGCCATTGATTATCCGTCCGGCGAGCAGGTTTTCGATGCCCGTTTGGCCTTTGTATTTCATCGCGACCTCGCGGTAACTGGGGCCGATGGATTTTTCGGCGGTTTTATGGCAGGCGCGGCAGTCGGTTTTGTCCATGATTTTTTTGGCGGTGGCAAAACGTGCGTTTTCGCTCGAAAACTGGTGCCCCTGCGCAATCGCAATTTTGTCGTAGCCTTCCGCCAAATAATCAATGTTGATGGCCACCTGCTCCGGGTCAATCCCGCCGTCGGCGAGCGAGCCGTCTTCCTTGTCTTTTACCCGGACTTCGTATTTTATTTTTTGCCCCGGAAAATAAAAAGTGCCGTTGCTGGCCGCGAGGTCAAATTCCAAAACGGGCGGCTCGTTGCCTACCACGATTTCCAAATTTTGGGAAGATGTCGCGCCTTTTTCATCCGAAACCGTCAAATTGATTTTGTAAACGCCCGGTTTTTTGAAAACGACCGACAGATTTTCAGTTTTCAAATCCTGCTTTTTGTCGTTCAGTTGGAACCCTTTTTTTGGTGAAATCGTCCATTGAAATTTCAATTTGTCGCCGTCAAAATCTTTCGTCCCGGCAGATGAAAATTGCACGGCGAGCGGCGCAGAACCCGCTGTTTTGTCCGCAGAAATTTGCACGGCGGGTTTTCGGTTGCCGGCATTGTACTCGATTTTGACCAGCCGCGCATCGTCATTTCCCTGAAACCAGCCCGTTCCGTATTCCAAAACATACAAATCACCGTCCGGCGCGAAAGCCATGTCCATCGGATTTGAAAATTTGTGGGACGGCATAATCGGCTCCATTTCCTGAAAATTGCCCGTCGCGTCCATCGTCACGGCCATCATCCAGCCGCGCATCCAATCATAAATAATCAGTTTTTTGTCAAAATATTCAGGCCAGGGACGCGCCGCATTTTTGAAATCATTTTGGTAAAAAACCGGCCCAGCCATCGCATTCCGGCCACCCGAACCGACGAGCGGAAATTCCTTCGACTCGGCGTACGGATACCAAATAAATGCTTTTTGCGCGGGCGGCAACTCGGTCAAACCGGTGTTGTTCGGCGAGTTATTTATCGGTTTTTCGAGGGAAAAAGCCGCGCCGGAAGTTTTCGTGGCGAAGTCAAAATCAATGTACGGTTTGTTGTCGGCGATGACCAGCGGCCAGCCAAAATTGCCCGCCGCCCGGGCCTGCCCGACCTCGTCGAAACCCTCGGGGCCGCGTTTTTCTTCCGGTTTGTTGGCATCGGGACCTACTTCGCCCCAGTACAAAAAGCCCGTTTTTTTGTCAAAATCAATGCGAAACGGGTTGCGGTGACCCATCGTGTAAATTTCGGGGCGCGTTTTTGGGGTGCCTTCCCGCCCGGCGGTCGGACGGGTTGGAAAAAGATTGCCCGCCGGAATCGAGTACGAACCGTCATTTTCAGGATGAATTCGGATGATTTTTCCGCGCAAATCGTTCGTGTTTGCCGATGATTTTTGGGCATCCCAGGGCGAGCGACCCGGCCGTTCGTCAATCGGCGCGAAGCCGTCGGCACGCGGAGATGTGTTGTCGCCCGTCGAAAGAAACAAGTTTCCAGCCGCGTCCCAAGCCATCGAACCGCCCGTGTGGCAACACTCGTCGCGCTGCGTGACGACATCCAAAAGCACTTTTTTGGACTCCAAAACAAGTTCGTCGCCGCGCATTTCGTATCGGGTCAGGATGTTTTTCGGGTCGTCGCCGGCCTGCGAATAATAGAGGTACACCCAATGATTTTTTTCAAAATTTGGGTCGATCGTCAAACCCAACAAACCATCTTCGGCCTCGGCGCGGGTGCCTGCGGAGTCGGGCAAATATTTTGTGCTGACCGGAATCATGGCAATTGTGCGGCTTTTTCCGACCGCCGGGTCGAACAATTTGACCTCGCCTTTTCGCTGGATGAACAGTACTTTTTTGTCTGGCAGGACGGCCAATTCCATCGGTTCGTCCAGTTTTTCTTCCAAAATGACTTTTGAAAAACGGTTTTCTTCGGGGAATTTTGGCGTCCGGGCTTTTGAAAAATCGAGCGTTCCGCCCATCGCCCACTGCAAACCCGCCCAAAAATGTTGCAAAACGAGCGGCTCGGAAAACGTCTCGTCGGTGTGCCCCATGTTTGTGTAAAATGCGCGGCCACCGTCAAATTCATGGTACCAAGCCATCGGGTGAAAATCGCCCATCGTGCCGCCGGAGTACGATTTTTCGTCAATCGTTATCAGCGTTTTTACGTCGGGGTTCATTTTTTTGTAGGCATAAAATTCGTCAGTCCGAACCCACGGCTCCGGCAAAAAATTGGTCAACGGATTTTTCAAATCGGTAATGTGAAACGTGCCTTTTTGCACGTTCGACGGCTGCGAGGGGTGGTTGTCGAACCAGCCGCCGACCAATTTTCCGTACCACGGCCAATCGTATTCGGTGTCCGACGCGGCATGGATTCCAAAATATCCGCCGCCTGCCTGAATGTATCTTTCAAAAGCATTTTGCTGCGCCGGGTCGAGCACGTTTCCGGTCGTCGAAAGCCAAACGACGCAGCGGTAGCGTTTCAAATTTTCTTCGTTGAAAACTGTCGCGTCCTCGGTCGTGTCCACCGCGAAGCCTTTTTCGAGGCCCATTTTTTGGAGCGCGATTTTTCCAACCTCGATGGAGGCGTGGCGAAAATTGACAGTTTTGCTAAAAACTAAAACGCGGGGTTGGGTTTGGGAAAATAGGTTTATCGAGGCTAAAAGGGTGAAAATCAGTGTGTTGAAAAATATTTTCATTTTATAAATTTTATGATTGGAGGTCGAAATTTATTTCGACCCAGATTGGTCGAAATAAATTTCGACCTCCAATATTACCGTTTCCCCACCCGTTACGCCCCGTTGTTCGTGAAAAAA
>JANNMS010000005.1:0-12705 GCA_031398055.1 Saprospirales bacterium
TCGGCATTTGACCACAAATAGGTCAGCGACGGTGTGCCGCCGGTGGCAGAAACGGTGGCCGTGCCGTCTGTGCCAGCAGGGATTGTAACATCCGTTGCGGAGCAGGTTGCGGCCAAAATTTCTGGTTCGGTCACGTCATAACTGCCGATGGCCATGCAGCCCGCCGCGTCGGTCGCGGTGACTGCGTAATTTCCGGCGGGGAGATTTGAAATGGTCGCGGAGGTTTCGGTATTTGACCAAATGTAGGTCACTGCGCCAGTTTCACCGGTCGGCGTGGCGGTCGCGGTGCCGTTGTTTGATTCGTTGCAGGTCTCGTTGGTCCCGGTGACGGCGAGCGACAAGGTGCAGCCCGGTGCATTGACAATCGAAGAGCAGGTCGTCGTGCAGCCGTTCGCGTCGGTGACGGTCACGGTATAACTTCCTGCGGAAAGACCTGATATTGAACTGGTTGTCTCATTATTTGACCACAAATAGGAGTAGGTTGGCGTTCCGCCGGAGGCGGAAACGGAGGCTGTGCCGTCCGAGCCGCCGGGGATTGTTGCATCTGTTGAAGTACAGGTCGCGGCCAAAACCGCTGGTTCGGTCACTTCATAACTTTCTGTTGCCACGCAACCCGTTTCATCGGTCGCAGTCACCGTGTATGTCCCAGCGGCGAGGCCGGAAATGCCGGAAGTCGTTCCGCCGTTCGACCAGAGAAAAGTCACCGTTCCAGAGCCGCCCGTTTGGGTTGCTGCCGCGCCGCCGTTGTTCAATTCGTTGCAAGTTTCGTTTGTCCCGGTGACGGCGAGGATCATCGTGCAGGCAAAACCGAAGTCAACGGTCATGTTCGCGTTGTTGTCATCCAGCGTTCCGGGGTACGTTCCTGCGCCGAGTTCAGCGGTCGGTTCGTCATTATACAAAAGGGCGATGTCGGTGGATTTTATTCCGCCGTTGACAGGCGCATTTTGGCCGTTTTCATCGGCGCCGTCGTCGTTCAGGTCGTCAATGCCTTCGCCGGGCGCGGAAATTTTTGTTCCCAAAACATTGCCCGTGCCAAAATTGCTGGCCGGGATGAAGACGAAATACGTCCCCGGTTCGAGTTGGTCAAAAAGGTAAAAACCGCCGCCTGCCGTCGTCGCCGTTCCCAGCGGGGAATCCACACCGGGGTTTGCGCCGGAAGCGTAGAGTTGAACGGCCACGCCGTCAATGCCCATATCGCCTGCGTTGAACGCGCCGTCGCCGTTGTTGTCCATGAAAACAAGGTTGCCAAGGGCGACTTTGCAGTCGGGGCCATAAATCAGTTCAAATGGGCAGCACAAATCAACGTCGCAATCATTCCCGTCGAGCGCGGTGAAACGGTAACTGCCCGTGTCGGCAGCGACATACGTTTGGCTAATCGCCCCGGAAATATCCGACCATGTGTTGCCGCCGTCGTGGCTGATTTGCCATTGATATTCCGTCAAACCGGCCTGCGCGGTGAGGGTGTAACTTTCTCCGGGGCAAAGCGGATAGGTCGTGTTCGGGCAGTTCACGGTCGCGGAACACGTTGTGGTACAGCCGTTTGCGTCGGTTACGGTCACGGTAAACGTGCCGGGCGCGAGGCCGCTGATGCTGGCCGACGTGCCGCCGTTTGACCACAAAAAAGTATAGCCAAGCGTGCCACCGGAAGCCGCGACGGTTGCCGTGCCGTCGTAAAGTCCGGGAGTTGAGGCATCGGTTGCAGAACAATTTGCTACAACTGGCGTCGGGTCAACCAAAGTGAAAGAAACGACTTCGGTGCAACCGTTCGCGTCGGTCACGGTCACGGTGTAATCGCCCGCCGGGAGGCCGGAAATGTCTTCGGTCGTGGCGGTGTTCGACCACAAAAAGGTGTATCCGGGAGTCCCATTTGTAGGCAATAAATTAATCGCACCGGTCGCCCCGCCCGCACAAAGCGGGTTTGTGCCAGCACCGTTTGCCGTCAAATCCGTCGGCTGCGTGATTTCGGCGGAAGCCGTTGTCGTACAGCCTTTTGCGTCGGTGATGGTGGCCGTGTAAATGCCCGCAAGCGCGGAAATGTCCTTTGTCGTTGCTCCGTTCGACCACAAAAAGGTGTAGTCGGGCGTGCCGTCGGCGGCGTTCAAATTGATTGAGCCATTTATCCCAAAACAAAGCGCGGCAGCCGCGGTCGCGGAAGCATTGAGCGGTGTCGGTTCGACAATCGTGCCGTTTGCAACAATCGTGCAGCCATTCGCATCGGTCACGGTGACGGTGAACGCGCCGGAAGCGGTGGTCGTCAAATCTTCATTTGTCGAATTGTCCGACCAGAGAAATGTGTAGCCCGGCGTTCCGCCGGAAACGGTCAAATCAAGGAATCCGCCGCCGGGTGTGCAGGTTTTGTCCACAATCGAACCCGCCAGTTGGGTCGGTTCGGAAACCAAAATGTCTTTTGTGGCCGTGCAACCGAGCGCGTCCGTCAAACTGACGGTGTACGTTCCGGTGGTCAGGCCGCTGATGTCCTCGGTCGTTTGGCCACCGGGCGACCAAGTGAAATTTATAGGTAATGCCGCGTTGGCCGTCGTGATGTCAATCGCACCCGTGCCGCCGCTCGTGCAAAGCACGTTCGTCACTGTTTCGGAAATTGAAATGGCGGGCGGGTCGGTGATAGTTGCCGTTAAAACAAAGGTGCAACCCGTCGCATCGGTCAACGTCAAGGTGTACGTCCCGGCTGGCACGGCGGCGAGGTCTTCGGTGGTTGCGCTGTTCGACCAGGCGTAAATTACGGGGACGGTCGCATCGGTCACGGTCACGTCCACGCTGCCATTTCCGCCGTAGCAAATGGGTTCGATGTGGGTTTCGGTCGCGGCGAGGAGGCAAACCTGCACCCGCGCCGGGTCGTGGTCGTCTTCGTCGGTCGCGGCCACGCCGTCGCCGGGTGCGCCTTGACCGTCGCCGAGGAGGTAATCATCGGCGGGGCTGGTCGGTTGGCCGCCCGCGTCGTTGGCATTGTTGGTGTCTTTGAACGAGTCCCAATCGTTGGGGTGGCCGCCCGTTTCGTCCTCAAAATCTTCAACTTCCGAGTAATTGTCGGCAAGGCCGAGTGGCGCGGCGGCAAGGACTTTCAAGGTAATATCAACCGTAGTCGTCGCGCCCGGAGCCAGCGGGCCAGCAATTGTGTAGGTCGCGTTGGAAGCGTCAATGCTTGTCCAATCGCCGTCGTTCAGTTCAAAAAAAGTGGCCGGGATGTAATCGCGGAGGACGATGTTTTTCACCGTGTCCGTGCTCTGGTTTTGGACGAAAATGGTAAAATTCACGTTGTCGCCGCGGTGAACGTGAAAAACCTGCCCGGAGGCGAGCGTTTTTTTCAAAGCCAAATCATAGCCCGGAACCAAAATTCCAACCTTGTTCGGCTCCTGCGGCAACACCTCGACGGCATCGCGGGCAATCGAGTTCCAGGCAATGCCCGGTGCCATGTCCACGCTGTCCGGCGCGAGCATTTGGATGTCGAACCAAAATTCTTCGGCGGGATTGATGTCCTCGTTTGCAAAATCCAGTTTGATGGCTTTTACCAAAGAAAGCGGGCTTGGCGGGGTCGTCGTCCAGTCGCTGACGCAACCGCTGGGGTCGGCCGGATTAATTTCGGGGCGGCAAGGATTGGTGCTTTGGCTGTAAAAAACCTGCACGTCCGGGTCGGGCGAAACGATGGGTGCAACCAAATACGGTGTCCATTCCGATTCGCGCGGCGTGGTGTTCAACTGCACGCCCACGTCGCCGGGGAAGGGGAAAATGTCGTACACCACGCCGTCGGTCAACGTCACGTTGCCCGCGTTGAAAATGCGGAAACGCCACAAAACGCTATCCGCCGGGTACGTGCAGCCCACGCCGAGGTTGCCGAGGTCAGAGCCGAGGTAATCTGGGTTTTTCGCGCCTTTCACATATTTTTTTGCGCCAAAAGACTTGATTTCAGGGATGACAAAATCAGCGGTGGACGAACTGCGGCAAATGATTTCGCCGATGTTGCCGTCGTCGTCCATGTCGTCGTTGTCAATGATTTCTCCAAAAGCACATTCGTAATCGCGCACTTGGCCGACCGAAAATGGCTCGTTCGGCACCGTGCCGCCCGAACCGGCTTTTATCAAGGCTTTAAAATTGTAACTCACACATTTATTGATGGGGAAAAGCCCCGTGAATTTCCAGCGCAAAAGCGTCCTGCCCGTGCCTGCAAAATCATTGACGATTTCAAAAACGGGGTTGCTGCCGTTGAGCGTCAAACCCGTCGTGTTGTCCACCAAAACCGCGCTGCCAGCGACGTAAATCAGTTCCGTCGGGAGCAAATCCATCAAAATCGGGTCTTGCAATTCGAGGTTGGCGGTCGGGGCGTTGCACAAACCGATGGTGTACGAAACCGTATCCGTCGAAAGTCCCAACTCGACCGGGTCGCTGCCGTTTGGCCCATAAGGCCCTGCGGAAGTGACCGATTTTGAGGGATTTGGAATGGTCGTCGTGTCGGCCACTGTCAGGTCAACGCTTGTCAAACACATTTGGTCAATGTTCGGGAGTAGAACACTTGGGTCGGGGACAGTGCCGAAATAGTCGTTCAAACCCGTCGTGTTGAGCACACATTCCGTGCCGCCGCAGGAAAACTCCGTTTCGGTGGACATCGCAAAATTGTTCGTCACGACCGTCCCGGCGGTCGTCGCGCCTTCGATGGTCGCGTTGAAACAAATGGTCACGTATTCGCCCGGCTGAAAAGTGCCGGTGAAACGCCAACGGAGCAAGGTTTTGCCAGTGCCGTTGAAATTTGCAACCGTTTCAAAAACGGGGTTCGAGCCACTGTTGTCGTAGGCATCGCCCGTCGTATTTGCAAAAATTGTCCAACTGCCAGCCTCGTAAGACATTTCGGCGGGCAAAAGGTCGGAGCCAATCGGGTTCAAAATATCCACCGGGGAAACCGGGTCAACCGGGTCGCCGTCGGCATCGTCGTCGGTGCCGTCGTTTTCGACCGAAACGCAGTATTTTACCCGCGCTCCCCGAAAATAGGCGTTGCCGAGCGTCGAATCGCCCGCGACCGGGGTGACGTAATTGGGCGTGACCGATTTCGACGGGGCAAGCAACGCAGCGGTCGTCGGCACGATGCACATTGAGGCAGAATCGGGTTCCGTCAACGGCGCGTTGTCAATTGGCCGCACGGCATCCACCGAGGCATTGTTGAAAATGGGCGTGATATAAGGTGTCGTGCCGCCTACATTATCGAGCGGCGTGGAAGCCGTGAAAAACAGGCCAAAACTGCCTTTTTGCGCCCCTGCATCGGTCAAACCGAAGCCGGAAGGCACGTTTCCAAATTCCATTTTCACACCGCTGACAAAACTCGTGCCCGGCACCCAGCCGGGAATCGAGGTCGGGAGAAAGGTTTGGTTGGGCTGCGTATTGGTCGTTGCCCAAGTCACGAACGTTCCGCTGTGGTCGAGTTCAACCAAAATGGTCAACGGCAGCAACGTGTCGAACGCCCGCATGGTCAATTTTGTCAAATCAAATTCGTCGGGAAATTCGTCGGTCACCGTGAAATTGTTCACCGGCACGGTCGAGTTGTTGTTCGGCGCAATGGTGAAACGGGCTTCCGTGCCGTCAATCATTTGACCGCCGCCGGAAGCGTATTTGTTGATGTTTATATCAAAAACGGGCGGCAAAAGCGGCTGGTTGGTCGAGCCGATTTCGGAAACGGGAAGGTTGCCGATGGCGGTGGCGGTCAACGTCGCTTCGTTGAGTTTCGGGATTTGCATCGTCAAACCCGTGTTGTTGTTCGTCAAATCGGAAGACGGGTAAATGACCGTGACCTGCATTTCCCGGCAGGGGTCGTTCACTTTCATGGTGTCGGCAACCGTCCAAGTGACCGTACCGGGCGTGCCGCCGTCGTGCGTGCCGCCGTCGTGCGTGCCGCCGTTTGTCGCGCTGACGAAAACCGCGCCGGGCGGCAGCGGGTCGGTGATGACTGCGCCGGGCAACAAATGCAGGTTGCCGAGCGGGCTGTCGGAGCAAACCGAGACCTTATATTTTACAGGCCGGTCGTGGTAAATCGGGCCAGAAACAACCGTTTTCGTCACCGACCAATTGGGCGAGGCGGTGACAGTGGTGGTGGCATCGTCGGTGTCCGTCCCGGCATTGGCCGAAGGAATGGTGGCGTTATTGGTCAAAACAGTATTGTTTTGAACCACGCCGGGCTTGATTCGGACGAGGATTTCGACCGTGCCGGATGCCCCGTCGGGGATGCCACCTTCGGGCAAAACGAGATTTTTGAAATCCCACAGCACCGAGTGCGTCCCGGCATTGTACACGCCCGGCACGACAATCGCCCCGGAAGTTGACTGCACAATGGCGACCGTCGCGGAAATGAATTCCACGTCGGCGGGCAGGTTGTCAATCAGTTGCGCGTCCACACAATCGGCGGTCAGCGAAGAACAGCCCCAATCGAGTGAATATTTGATGTTTTGCCCGGACAGTGCGGTTGAAAGGTCAACGCCTTTGTCGAGGGTAACTTGTTGGGCTTGAAGCACAAGGCCAAAAGCGGAAAGGACTGAAATAAGTAAAAGTTGTTTCATCAATATTAGAATTGAAAACGTGTTCTTTATTTAAAGTTGGAGTTTGCTGTATCAGTTTTTGATAATGGTGGCCGTGCCGCAGTTTGGAACGGGGCATGATGCCGCGTTCACGATGGCCGAACAAGTCGCCGTGCAGCCGTTTGCGTCGGTGACGGTCACAGTGTACGTTCCAGCGGAAAGCCCTGAAATTGAAGCAGTTGTCCCACCGTTTGACCACGAATAAGAATAATTCGAAGTGCCGCCGCTCGCAGAAACCGAGGCCGCGCCGTCACTTCCATTTGGCACAGTTACATTTGTGGAAGAGCAGGTTGCGGAAAGCGCGCTCGGTTCGGTCACCGTGTAACTCGCTGTGGTTAAGCAAGTTGCATTTTCGGTCACGGTGACGGTGTAGGTTCCGGCAACCAGATTTGAGATGGATTGCGTGGTTTCGCCGTTGCTCCACAAATAAGTTACGGCACCAAGATTTCCAATATGCGCGACCGTCGCGCTGCCGTCATGGCCACCATTGCAAAGTGCATTTGTGCCGGAAGCCGTTGCGGAAAGACCGCAAGCACAACTCGCCGGGGCATCATAAGCAGCCGTCAAAGTGTTGGTGCAAGCCGGGTCATTTACAAAAAAAGCGCTCACATCAATGTTTTGAACGCCGTCGGCAGTCAAACCCACAATCGTAAATACAAAAGAAATTCCATTGGGGGTAAAAGTTGCGCTCGCACCTTGGCTGGTGGAAATCGTTAAATCTCCGGCAGGTTGATTTGAAAAATTTAAAGTTACATCCAATGAATAATGGTCTGCGAGCGGGTTGCAAGCACTCGGCACCGCTGAAACAACCGTAATTGAGCAGGGTGCCCTGAACCCATAATCCAACGTGTGGCTGTTTTCCCCTGAATACTCAGTTGTGTAGGCAATCACTGCGTTTGCACCATTTACCGTTCCATCATTGTCAGTCAAATCACTGTTTACATTTGTCAAAGTGAGTTCCAGCGAAGTCAATGGTGCCTGCGCAATCGGCAAACGGATTTCGTAATCTGTGTTGAAAAGCAATCCCGTCGCACCGTTCAAATTGACGTTTGAAGCAGTGAAAAAATAATTTCCGTTGACGTCGGTGGTGGTCGTTCCAACTTTTACACCCGCTTTGTACAAATCAACGGTCACCCCAGAAATGCCATTTTCACCCGCGTCTTGAATCCCATCGCTGTCGGCATCCGACCAAACGCGGTTGCCGATTTCCAAAGGCAAAGCATCGCAGGCCATGTCGAGCAGACCGAGGCCGTTGGCTTTTCCAAAAGTGCCATCGGCAGGCGTGGAATTATAGATTTCATAACGCATAGCTGCGGAAGACGAACCATCAGCATCATGACGAACAGCTCCTCCTGTAAAAGCAACGAGTGGATCCATTTGATTGGTCATAATTTCATCCCGTCCAGGATGATAAAACAACCCACCTTGCATGGTTTCTTGATGAATCTGAACCAAAGGGCCCCCAACAACAAGTTGCCCCTCATAATAATCATTTCCAAAAAATTCGCCCCCACCAGGCCCCTGCGAGTTGCCGACCCCTGAACCGGTTGGCCCGCCGGTAAATTGGCCATTGTTTTCCAGCGTCCATGTTCCCGAACCAGTGGATTTCAAATACAAGAAATCTCCGCCGATATATCCATTATAAAGTGTGGAACCGCCTGTTGGAGCCACCTGATTTCGTCCGGTTTGGTGACCTGTGCGGTCGCAAAAACCCAAAATCATATAGCCTCTTTTGTCAATTTGGATGTCAGAAAGGATTGGCTGCGGGCGCATGGTTCGTGTAGCCAATGGAGAGCCTGCCTGCCCATTAAAATGAAAGTCGGTGAATGCATTTGCCCATGTTTCCCATTTGTCAACCGCCGTAAAAGAGGTATGGACATCGCCTTTTGAGTAATTCAAGGCGAACGAAACGACCGGCGTGCCTTCCCAAATTTCGGTCGCTGGGTCGAAGCGATAAACGTAGGCGAACATGTTGGCCTGCGTACCGCCCGCCAACTCGCCGGAACAAATCACACCGACATACACTTTACCCTCGTAATATTCGATTGCCCAGGGACGCGCCACGCCGTTCGTGCAGCCGGGGTTCGGGATTGCAAAAGACTCAAAATCGGCAGCCGTCACCGAGCCAGCCGCTTTCACCGGGTTCCCGATTTGAAATGAAAAAATTTCTTTTGAAAAAAGGTTGACAGCCCATAACACAGTCCCGTCGTCGCTCAGGTCAATGCTGCCCATTCCGATTTTGCCCATGTTGTCAAAAGCCAGCGGGTCGGCACTGGAAGAGGTCGCGCTTGACGGCAAAGTCCTACCCGCCAACGCGCTGCTGCCGAGATTGATGCCGAAATCTTCCACATCAATATAAGAAGCAATTGTGCCGGGCGGCGTGGTCATGTCGCCCAAAAAAAGACCTCCCAAACCAAGTGCTTCCAAGCCGCAGTGTCTTTTCAAAAACTCCGCAAGGATGAGCGTTTTGGACTCGCGCTGGTATGCGCTGCCCCAAACGGTACCGATTTCGCTGGCCGAGGCAATGTGCACCGGCGATGGTGTACTCCCAGAATTGGTGTACGGAAACCGAATCAAAGCATCCAAAGAACCGCCCGTGCCGCCGCCCTCCGGGTCGCCCGCGACGTAGCAAGGTATAATTACGTCAGGATTGGATTGACAATACATGACCGGGTATTGCACTGCGAGGTCTGCCGCCGAACTGGCTGCCACGTAAAACTGCACGGTCGTGTTGGCGACTGCGCCCTTTGAGGCAAAGAGATAATTGGAAATCCTGAATTCGAGCCGAACCGGAAAAGTCAACCCCGAAAATGAATAGTTGTCGCCCGCCGCATTGGTCGTGGTGACCTGCGTCACCGAGTCGCCGGCAGCATTGTAAGCCACCACACGAATACCTGCTTCCGGCAATTCGGTCGCATCCAACACCCCGTCATTGTCCAAATCTCGAAAAACCGTCCCCGAAACTTGCCCGGAAACCGATTGAGCCATCAAAAAACAAATGCCAAACACGGCAGGAAAAACATGGGAATGCTGCTTTTCCCATTTGAAAAGAGCAAGGAAATTCGTGCTGAATTTTGAAATTGAATTGTAGTAATATTTCATAAGACTCTTAATGAACTAGACAAATACACAAATTCAGCCACCGCTACCAAAACGGTTACTGAAAATCAACGTGACATGGGAATTGGAAATGAGATTAGGAAAGTACAGTGTTTGAGAAAACAAATACCCTGCCAAACATTACCCGTTTATCTACTTTTAGGTTTACCTAAAAAAACAAAATCCAACCTTGCCGGGCGGCGATGCTGGATTTTCAAAGGGAAATAAAGCAAAATTCCTAAGTTGAATAACACGGCTTATTTTCACCCAAAAATTTTTCATGCCTGAAATTTTTCAAAAAAAATTTTCCGACTTCGTCCAAAAACACGGGTTGATTAAACAAAATGACCTGCCGTGCCTGCTCGCGGTGAGCGGTGGCCTCGATTCGACCGTGCTCGCGCACTTGTTTTTTTTGGAAAAAATTCCTTTTGCCATCGCACACATCAATTTTGGTTTGCGCGGCGCGGAATCCGACGGCGACGAATTGTTTGTAAAAAATCTCGCTGCGGAACTCGGCGCGGATTTTTACACCATATTATATGACACAAAAAAAGAGGCAAAAAAACTGGGCATCTCCACACAATTGGCTGCCCGGAATTTGCGGTTGGATTGGTTGGAAAAAACCCGTTCTGAAAATAATTATTCCGCAATTGGCCTCGCCCACCATTTGAGCGACCAACTCGAAACGGTACTTTTTAACCTCAGCCGAGGCAGCGGATTGGCAGGTTTTCGAGGCATGTTGCCGCGCCGCGACCATTTTATCCGACCACTTTTGTTTGCCACGCGCACAGAAATTTTGGAATTTGCAAAAGCCAAAAACCTAACTTGGCGAGAGGACAGCAGCAACGCCACGGACGATTATTCCCGGAATTTTATCCGCCACCACCTCGTCCCGGAATTTGAAAAATTGAATCCTGATTTTTTGCACACCGCAGCCCGCAGCATCGAACGGCTGCGCCAAACCGAACAAAACCATGACTATTTTTTGGAAAAAACACTTCGTGAAATGGGTCGGCACGACCAGCCAACCGATACTTTTTTTCTAAAAAAAACGGATTTGAAAAAACTTCCAGCCCCCGAAGAACTGCTGAATTTTTGGCTGAAACCAAATGGTTTCGACACCGAGCAGTGCCGCCAAATTTTTGAAAACCTCGAAAAACAGCCCGGCCAAATTTGGGAAAACGAAAACTGGCAAGTGACCCTCGACCGCTCCGAAATTATCCTTTCTCCAAAAAAAACGGGCCCTGCCCCCACCCTTTTGCAGGCCGATGATTTGATGACCTCGCTGCCCGACGGCTCGAAAATCTTCATTTTTCAAAGCACTCCGCCCGCAGATTTTTTGGAAGAAAAAACCACGATTTATGTCCCCGCCGAAAAACTTCACTGGCCGCTCACCGTCAGATTGTGGCAACCCGGCGACCATTTCCATCCGTTCGGAATGGGTGGGCAGACGAAAAAAGTAAAGGATTTTTTGACCGATTTGAAAGTCCCACGCCCCGAAAAAAAACGGCAATTGGTGCTGGCAAACGGCGACGGGCAAATAATTTGGGTCATCGGACGACGTGCCGACGAACGTTTCCGGGTGGGAGAAAATGATGCTAAAATATTGAAAATCAGTTTCAGGCTTCCATAAGAAATCTTATTTTTGACCCACAAACTGTAAATCAATAATTTATGTCAACTGCTGAATTAAAAAATCAAATCCACGAATTGGTTGTCGAGACCGACAGCCCTGAAATTTTGGAGCAGGTCGCTGCTTTTTTTCAATCGCTTTTGAGCCAAAAAGATTGGGGCGAAACCATTTCAGACAATGAAAAAAATCTGATAAAAATAGGGCTGGAACAGTTAAAAAACGGCCAATCTGTACCCTACGAAAAAGTACGTTTAAAAGCCAAAAAGATGCTCCAAACGGTTTAAACTTTTGAAAATGAAACAACTATGAACCAAATCATTTTCTCCCCGAAGGCCGAAGAATCCTACCTCGCCTTGTTGGATTATTATCTCCAATTTTCAGTCAACTTTGTTTTGGAACTGGAAAAACTGATGGATGCAAAAATGGAAGCCCTGAAATTTTCCAAAAATTTGTGCCCCACTTCGCGCCTTTTCAAAGGCTTGCGCCGCTGCGTTTTGACCGAACACATTTCGTTTGTTTATTTGATAAACAAAAATTCAATCGAAGTTGTGGCCTTTTATGATTCGCGCAGCAATCATCCATTTTAGGTTACAATTTGGTCATTTTCCACAAATCCGTCCCGCAAATTCACGATCCGCGAACCATATTTTGCATTGGCATCCGAGTGCGTCACTTGGATAATCGTCGTGCCGTCGCGGTGCAGGTTTTTGAAAATTTCCATGATTTCCTCGCCTTGTTTGGTGTGCAAATTGCCGGTCGGCTCGTCGGCGAGCAACAATTTTGGCCGGCCGACAATGGCCCGTGCGATGCCAACCAATTGTTGTTGGCCGCCCGAAAGTTGCGCCGGAAAAAGGTCTTTTTTCCCAACCATGTTGAAACGATCGAGCAAATCGGCGACCATCGCTTTCCGTTCCGCACCTTTTATATTTCTGTAAAGTAGCGGCATTTCAATATTTTCATAAACCGTCAGTTCATCAATCAAATGATAAGCCTGAAAAACGAAGCCGATGTAATGTTTATGAAGTTCGGTGCGCCGCTTTTCATTAAAAGCATGGACAGGTTCGTCAAAAAAGAAATATTCGCCGCCATCCGGCTGGTCGAGCATCCCAATAATATTGAGCAATGTGCTTTTTCCTGAACCCGACGGACCCATGATGGTCAAAAATTCGCCTTCCTTGACCGTCAAATTGATGTCGCGCAGCACCCAAGATTTTTGGAGGCCGGAGCGGTAATAGCGTTCGATGTTTTTTAAGTTGAGCATATTTTAAAATTGGAGGTCGAAAATTATTTCGACCCGTTGTGTGGTCGAAATAAATTTAGAACTCCGTGTATTTACAAAAATTTTTTCAACAAAATTTACGTCACCAACAGCCCGGCCAACATCCGGGTGTTGCGGTTGCC
>JANNMS010000051.1:0-16678 GCA_031398055.1 Saprospirales bacterium
ATCTTTTATTTACCTAAGACCCTTCGTACAATTTATTTTAGTTTACTGGGCATTTCAGTACACTTAAGGAGTCCTTCATGGCAATAACTTGGCTTAATCATACTGGTTTGTTAATTTTAGCATTGTCTGTTTTTGGCTGTTCCAATTTTTTTCCGACCCCGTTTGGTCCAATTAAATTCCCACCTCCATTATTCCCGTTTCCCCTCCGTTTCCGCCCCGTTGTTCGTGAAAAAAACCTGCACCACTTTCCCCGCCGCATTTCGCACAAACCGGGCGGACGATTCTTCGGATTTGAAAGTATCCGCAGCCGCCGCGTCGGGTTCGAGGATTTCGGTAAAAAACAAAGTTTGCAAGGCCATTTCCCCATTTTGCTCCACAATTTGGATGTGCGTGTACGATTCGCCCTCCACTTTGTACTTGCCGATGTAATCTTTCAAGTTGATTTTTCGAAGGTTCGCACCCCAGCCAGCGACCGAAAAACGGTATTTTCCAGAGCCGATTTCCAGTTTCACCTTTTCGTTTTCGACACCCGCGACGTGGATTTCTTTCACGGCAGCGAGCGGTTTTCCATTTTCAGAAATGGTCGAAACGTCTTTTGTCGGGACAAAAACGGTGGCCGTCGTGTTGGCCGGGACTTCGATTTCGAGCACCAGATTTTTGTCGTCGCCGATTTGCCAGCGGCTCGCGGCGTGGCCAAAAAGCGTCTCCAATTCTGCGGCTGCCTGCGAAAAACCACCGCCGGGGCGCGGCTCGATTTTCAACGATTTGTAACCCGGCAAATCGGTGTCGAGGCCGGCCATTTTTCGGTACATCCAATCGCCGATCGCGCCGTAGGCATAGTGATTGAACGAATTCATCGTCACGGCTTGGAACGTGCTGTCAGGTTTGATGCCGTCCCAGCGTTCCCAAATCGTGGTCGCGCCCATCGTCACCGGGTACAGCCACGAGGGGTAAGTTTTTTGATTTAAAAGTTTGAAAGCCAAGTCGTTATAACCAAAACGGGTCAAAACATGGCAGAGGTACGGCGTGCCGAGAAAGCCAGTCGTCAGGTGATTTCCGTAACTTTTGATGTTCGCCGCGAGGTTTTTGGCGGCCTGTTCGCGCTGGTTTTCAGGCAGCAAATCGAACTGCAAAGCCAAAACATAGGCCGTTTGCGTCGGCGAAACCGTCCGTCCGTTCGCCGTGACGTACTCGTTCAAAAACGCGGTTTTTATCTTTTTCAAAAGTTCGGAATACGAATCTGCCTCGCTTTTTTTGCCCAAAACTCGCGCCGTGTTGACCAGCAATTCAGTCGAATGGATGTAAAAACATTGGGCAATCAAATATTTATCGGTGATGGCCGAGCGGCCGTCGTTGTCGTCCGCACGGCTGTAAAACAGCCAATCGCCAAAGTGAAAACCCTTGTTCCAGAGGTCGTTTTTGCTTTTCGAACGCATGAATTCGACCCAATTTTTCATGCTTTCATATTGATTTTCCAAAATCCGACGGTCGCCGTAGGCCAGCCACATATTCCAGGGGATGATGGTCGCCGCGTCCGCCCAGCCCGTCGAACCGCCCGCGCCCTTGCCCAAAACGTTCGGGATAACGTAGGGAACCATGCCGTTCGGCTGCTGGTCGGCGGCCACGTCTTTGAGCCATTTTGCGTAAAAATTGTGCGCGTCAAAATTGAAAGTGGCCGTCCGGCTGAACGCCTGCGCGTCGCCCGTCCAGCCCAAACGCTCGTCGCGCTGCGGGCAATCGGTGGGGACGTCCACAAAATTTCCGCGCTGTCCCCACTGAATATTTTTTTGCAATTGATTGACCAGCGGGTCGGAAGTTGTAAAATTTCCCGCCGGGCGCATCGCAGAATACAGCGCGACGGCCTTGATATTTTCCGGTTTTAAATCGCCGGGGTAGCCTTCGATTTTGGCGTAGCGGAAGCCGTGAAAAGTGAATTTTGGCTCAAAATTTTCCACGTCGCCGCCACCTTTCAACATCCAAACATCCGTGCAACGTGCATCGCGGAGGTTTGCAGTGTAAAAATTTCCCTGTTTGTCGAGCACCTCGGCGAACTGCAAAACCACTTTTTTCCCACGTTTTCCTTTTGCTTTCAACTCGACCCAGCCGACCAGATTTTGGCCAAAATCGGCGACCAATTCGCCGTTCGGTGTTTTGAAAATTTTGACGGGGGCGAAGGTTTCGTGCTTGCGAATCGGTTCGTTTTCAGTGCCGATCAAGATTTCTTTTGAAAAATTTTGCGGCACGGCGTTGCCCCATTTCGAGTCGTCAAAACCGGGCGACGACCAGCCAACTTGTTGAAAACGAGCGTTTTGCGTCTCGCCGTGGTAAATTTCGGAACTGCGGATTTCCCCGGTCGAACATTTCCAGGTGCCATCGGAATTGACGGTTTCGCGGCTGCCATCGGCGTATTCGATTTCAATTTGAAACAACAAAGCCACGTCTTTTCCATAAAAATCTTTCTGCCCCGCAAACCCAATGTAGCCGCGCCACCAGCCGCTGCCGAGGGTCGCGCCGACCACATTTTCGCCGTTTTTCAGCAGCCCGGTCACGTCGTAAACTTGGTATTGCAGGCGTTTTTGGTACGAAGTCCAGCCGGGCGTGAGGTAATCTTGGCCGATGCGCTGCCCATTTATTTCGGCTTCGTACAAACCGTGGGCGGTGATGAAAGCGGTCGCGGCGGCCACTTTTTTATCCAAAACAATCTTTTTTCGAAAAATGGGGGAGGGGCGTTCAATGGTGTCTCGGGCGATTTCTGGCGTCGGCGAAATAAATTTCGCCGTCCAATCGGTGGGTTTCAGCAGCCCCATTTGCCAAAAATTGGGTTCGCACCACGCCGAAACATTTCCAGCATTGTCCCAAACCCGCACTTGCCAGCAGTATTTTTTGCCAGATTGGAGGGGTTTTCCATCGTAATTTATCCAAACGGAGGCCTCGGTTTCCCTTTTTTTGGTGTTCAAAATCAGGTTTTTTTCAGATAAAAGGTCGTCGGGATTTGCGGCCACGCGGATTTCGTAAGCCGTTTGCAAAACGTTTCGACGACCGTCAGCGGCGGCGATTTGCCAGCCAAAACGCGGTTTCGGCGTGTCGATGCCGAGCGGGTTTTGGAGGTTTTCGAGGCGCGGGTATTTGACAGCAAGTTGCGCGAAAAGGGTTTGGAAAACGAGTAAAAAGGGGAAAAGCAGGTTGATTTTTTTCATTTTGAAATTTTTTTTAAAATCGAAAGGAACACTGATTGAGCCATTTTTTATGAAATAATTTCCTCCCATTTCACCACATCGTTGTGCGAATGTGTGAAACCGATGGCGCGTTCTTCGGCAATCGTCCCCGCGTCGCGGAAAGCCATGACGTAGGTTTTTCGCCAATCGTCGGTCAGATTTCCCGCCGAACCGTGCACAATCCGTTCGTCGTGAACCGTGACGCTGCCCTTTTTCAAAGGCAAAAAAATGATTTCGTCGGTCGGTTTCATGTCGATGACCAAGGTGTGCGAGTCGTCGCGGCTGCCACCTTTTGGTCGGTGCGGGCGGAGTTCGGGTTCTTTTTGGGTTCCGGGGACGACTTGCAGGCAGCCGTTTTCGACCGTCGCGTCGTTCAGGGCGAGCGAAACGGTCGCAGTCCAAGTGTTTTTTGTTTTTGGCCAGTAGCCCAAATCTTGGTGCATCGCAAATTCTGCTTGCTGTTTTTGCGGCTTTTTGGCCAAAAATTGTTCGTAATCCATCGCCGCCGTGCCTTCCGGGTAAAGTTGTTCGGCGATGCTTTTTGCCAATTTGAAATAAATATTGTCCACCAATTCCGGGCGGTATTTGCTGGGCAGCATGGCGTTGACCAATTTGAAATCTTCGATTGGCGTGCCGTACGGCTGGGACATGTCGCAAAAATCTTTGGCCATTTGGGGCGCCTCTTTTCCCGTGACAAAATGCTCGAACCACGGTTCGAGGGTCGCAACTTCTTCTTCGGTGAGGACTTCGTTCAAAATCAGGTAGCCTTTTTCGCGGTACTGCTCGATTTCTTCGGGGGTGATTTTGTAAAAATTTCCGGTGCGGCGGTGCTTACCGGACGTGGGGTTGGTGGCGATTTTGATTGTATTTTCCATTTTCAAAAAATATTTTCAATACTTTTACCATGAAAATTTTAAACTCGACTTTAAAAATAACATGGTAAAATGTTGATTCAAAGACAAATTGAAAATCAGGTTTTATCAAACCTGACCTATTTTCCGGTGGTCGGCATCGTCGGTCCGCGGCAGGTTGGCAAAACAACCTTGGCCAAAATCTTGCAGCAAGGTTTGAAAATGCCCAGTCTTCACCTTGATTTGGAACTGGACGAAGACCTTTTCAAACTCCAAAACCCGCAAGCCTACCTGCAAATGCACACGGAGAAATGCATCATTATTGATGAAATCCAACGTTTGCCGAGCATTTTTCCCTTGCTCCGGGCTTTGATTGACCTGGACCGCCGGCCTGCCCGGTTCATCATCCTCGGTTCGGCCTCGCCGGAAATGGTGCGGCAAAGTTCCGAGTCGCTGGCCGGGCGGATTGCCTATTCTGAACTGGCCCCTTTTTCCTTGCCCGAAGCCGCGAGCGGCGGTTTTGACCAATCGCAGCACTGGTTTTGGGGCGGTTTTCCGGGGGCTTTGCTGGCTCCCGACCCCGCGTTTTCCAAAACGTGGCTGCAAAATTTCATTTACACTTTTATGGAAAAAGACATCCGGCTGTTGGGCTACGATATCAATGTCCCGACGATGGACCGCTTGCTCAAAATGCTGGCACATTTGCACAGTTCCATTCTGAACATCACGGATATTTCGCGTTCGATGGGCATTTCAATGCCGACCATCAACAAATATCTCGACCTGCTCGAAGGCGGTTTTTTGGTGCGCCGCCTGCAACCCTACGCTGCGAATTTGGGCAAACGCCTTGTCCGAACGCCCAAAATTTACCTCCGCGACACGGGCATTTTGCATTCGTTGGCCAGCATTCCGTCTTTTGATGCTTTGTTTGGCCATCCGCTCATCGGGGCATCTTGGGAAGGTTATGTCATCGAACAGATATATCGTTGCCTCGAATTTCGGACCTGGAATTTTTATTTTTATCGGACCCAACAAGGCGCGGAGGTTGATTTGATTTTGATAAGCCCTGCCGGAAAAATGGCCTGCATCGAAATCAAAAGCAACAACAACCCCAAATTGTCAAAAGGTTTTTACCTCAGCGTGGCGGATTTGAAGCCACATTTTCAATTTGTCATCACGCCGAACAGCGAAAGGATTGAAAACAGCGAGGGCATCGTGAGTTGCGGTTTGATGCATTTTTTGAGTGTCGAACTTTTGAAAATTGCCTGAAAAAAAGCAAAGACACTATTCAAAAAATGTCTTTTCCCGCCCGCCTCACTTTTTCAAAAACCCCTCTTTTTTCAACCAATCAAGGCACGAATCCATCCAATCCACCTCGCTCGTCGGGTTGTCCATGCCGTAGCCATGCCCCCCGTTTGAATAAAAAAACGACCCGAACGGGACGTGGTTTTTTTGCAAAGCGGCGATGAAAACCAGCGAATTTTGGACTTTCACCACGTCGTCATCCACCGCAGCGGTGATGAAAACGGGCGGCGTGTCGGCGCGGACTTGCAGTTCGTTCGAGTATTTTTTGAGGGCATCGGCTGGGATTTTGATTTTTTTCCAGGCCATTTCGCTGGTTTCCCAGTCGGCCATGATTTTTTCAAATTCCTCTTTTTGCAAAACGGGCCCCGACAAATTGAAACGCGACCCAAAATGCGTCAGCGAGTCGGCAAAACTGATGACCGGGTAATTCAAAATCATAAAATCGGGGCGCAGCGAGGTGTTTTTTGGATTGGAAATGTGGGGCGTTTGCCAGTGCGTCCCGGCGGTCGAGGCCAAATGACCGCCCGCCGACGAGCCCAAAATCCCGATTTTCAGAGGGTCAATTCCCCAAATTTTTGCGTTTTCACGGACGAGTTGGATGGCGCGTTGAGCATCCTGCAAGGGCACAACTTCCTTGTTTTCAACCAAATACGGATTAGGCAAACGGTATTTTAAAACAAAAGCGGCGATGCCAGCGGCCTGCAAACGCTCGGCGATGTCGCGGCCTTCGTGACCGATTGCCAGCCCGGTGTAGCCACCACCGGGGCAAATAATGACCGCCGCCGAGCCGTGTTTTTTCCTGTTTTTGGGAAAATAAGCGGCCAAGTTTGGCGCGGCGACGCGGGTCATAAATTCAATGGTAATTTTTCCGGCAGGGAAAAAAACGGACGTGTCGGCGAGCCCGGGGACGGTTTTGGAGTTCGGCGGCGTGCCTTCGTAAAGTGCGATTTGCTGTTGTGCTTGCACCGAAGCAAGGTAAAAAGTGAAAAACAGAATTAAAAAAATTGGATGCATTTGAAATATTTTTACCCCTCTTTACCTTTTTCTCAAAATGATGTTTCCCAAAACGAAGCACAAATAGATGATGCATTTGTATTTTTGGATTTATCCAAATTGGGCAATTTCATGTACTTTTTGGCAGAACGGGTTGCCAAAAACAGGGGCGGGCGGGGTACTTTTACCTCTCAATAAACCGTGTGCAAATGCACATTTTTTAAAAATCAATCCGATGAAAAAGGAAATCACGCTCAAAGGCCTTGTGGTCACTATCGAGGCAATCGGTGAACACGATTTTGTTTCGCTCACCGACCTCGCCCGGCACGGCACGGGCGAGCCGAAGGACATCATCAAAAGTTGGCTGCGCAACGGCTCGACGCTCCTGTTTTTGGAGGCCTGGGAGCAAACGCACAACCCCAGTTTTAAAGGGGAGCAAATGGCCCCCTTTTATCGCGACAGCGCGGACAACCGTTCCGCCATCGCCCCGCAAAGGTTCGTGGAGGCAACAGGTGCCATCGGCCTTATCTCAAAATCGGGGCGCGGTGGCGGCACTTGGGCGCACTCCGACATCGCGTTGCAGTTTTGTTATTGGCTCAGCCCGCCATTTCAGGTCTATTTGTCAAAAGAATTTCAGCGGCTCAAAAAAGAAGAGTCCGTCCGGCTCAACCTCGAATGGCACGTCGGACGGATTACCAATTTGGTGGACGAAGCCCGAAATTGGCTCGACACGATACCCGGACAAATCCCAGAACGGAACCGTTTGAATTTTTTGAATGACAAAAACGACTGAAAAACCGCCTCCGCCGATGGAACTCTTCCGAAAATATTTTACCGAAACCCAACTCCAAGATTTGGAGCAATCCGGCCCAAATTGGGGCGTAAATGTGCACACTGTTGGGCACCACATTCACCTGCCGCACAAAATTTACCCCGATCCGCAGCATCCCTCGACCCATGTTTTTGATTGGGAAAAAGGTCGGCGGCTGCAAGAATTCCAGATCGTTTACGTCGCGGCGGGCAAAGGCATTTTTGAACTCGAAAAATCGGTCAATTTGGAAGTGCAAGCCGGGACGATTATGCTGCTTTTTCCCGGCGTTTGGCATCGGTACCGACCGGTTTCGGAAATTGGTTGGGAAGAATTTTGGGTCGGTTTCGATGGTCATTTTGCGGAATATTTGATGAAACAGGATTGTTTCGATGCCCAAAAACCGCTCATTTCAATTGGTTTCAACGCCGAATTTTTGGATATTTTCCGTCGGCTGATTGATTTGGTAAAATATGAAGGCGTGGCTTTTCGCCAAATTTCGTCGTGCCTCGTCATCCAAATGCTCGGTTTAGTCTATTCTTCGGCTTTGATGAACGGCAAAACGCGGCTGCGGCAGGAGCAAATTATCCATTCCGCCCGGTTCAAAATCCATGAAAATTGGGAGCAAAACCTCGATTTCGCGGCCATCGCCGCCGAGCAAAACGTAGGTTACGAATGGTTTCGGAAAACTTTCAAAGAAGTTTTGGGCACCTCGCCGGGGCAGTATTTGTTGAATTTGAAAATTGAAAAAACAGGGCAAATCCTGCGCGAAACTTCTTTGACGATTTCTGAAATCTCGGCAAAAGCGGGCTTCGAATCGGAGTTTTATTTTTCGAGGATTTTTAAAAAGAAGATGGGGCAGACGCCGAGCGAGTACCGGAAGAAAAAGTGATACCCCAAATACATTTACCACAAAGACACAGCAGAAAGCATAAGTTTTTGATTTTTAAAGATTTATGTTCCATTTTTGTCTGTGTGATAAAATGTATTTGTGGGAAAATTGCAATCCTATATTTAATTGTCCTTCGCGCCCTGCGAAATCCACGCCTCAATTTGAGAAATATCGCAATCGTCAATTTTACCTTTTCCTTTTGGCATGGCCGAGAAACCCGCTTGATGTTTGATTGCACCAACCACTTTGCCATCAGTAACGGCTGCTTTTTTGAACTCAACATAGGTTGAAAGTGGATATAAATTGGTGGTAGTTCCTGCCACATGGCAAGTAGCATCTGTGCACCCATTCGATTTCAAAAGCGGCTGGATGTTATTTTTAAAAGACATGTTTTCTGTCGAACAGGCGTCGTCTTTGCAGGCGGTTTGGGAAATTGCAAAAGCAAAAAGAGCCACTAAAAAAAGGAGAGAAAAAGATTTTTGCATGACTGGTTCAAATAATTTTTACGGTGAAAAATGTTAGTTTTGAAAAAAACGAGGTGAAAGGTAGCCGCGTTTTGTTGCACCAAAAACAAAAAATTCTGGCCATCCAATGATTGAGCGGGAATTGGCAAAAAGCCAATTTTGAAGCAACGAAAAACCCAAAATTTGCCCCAACCCATTTTCCAATTATCTAAACCAACCTTTCCAGTATGAAAAATTTGCCACTCTTTTTTCTCCTTTTTTTTGCCTTTTTTACCCAAAATCTCGCCGCGCAATGCCCGCCGGGGCAGGTCAAATTCCGGCTCGAAGTGGATCCCGACGATGAATATTACGATGATTATTGGGGCGTCGTCGACCCCGAAACTTTTGAAGAATTTGAGGCCGGTTTTCTGGAAAGTGCCAATTTGAAAACCTTCGAATTTTGCGCGCCCGACACCGCTTGCCTCCTATTTTATATGTACGACAAATCGGGCGACGGCTTTTCGGGCGGTGGCTTTTTCCGTATTTTTTTGAACGACACGTTGTTTTATGAAAATCTCGGCGATTTCGGGGCGTACAAAACCTTGCGTTTCAATTGCCCGCCCGGCTCGTTTTGCGACAATGCTTTCGACGCGCAACTCGGCGCGACCACGACGCCCGACGGCCGCGAAACTTGGTACAATTTCACGCCATCCGAAACCGGGACTTACGAGATTTCGACCTGCGACACAGCCAACGCCTGCACTTCCAAAATCTGGGTGTACGATTTGTGCGAGGGACTTTTTGTGGCTGGAAATCAGGCCGGAGCCATCTTTTTTTCGGAGGGCGGATGCCCGAACGGCGCGGTCGCTTCGGTCTATTTGGCAGCCGGAAAAAAGTATTTTGTCAGGATGCGCTACCGATATATCGACTGCCCGCGCGACAAACCCATTCATTTCAAAATCGAATTTAAAGGTGCGGTGCAGGGCTGCACCGACCCGGCGGCCTGCAATTTCAACCCGCTCGCCACGATTTCCGACACCTGTATTTATAATGGTACGCCGTGCCTGCGGCTGCCCGATTTGGTCACCGACGAAGACCAACTCCGCAAAACAATGCAACTCGAACTCGTCTCGAACGGCGACGATTGCGCGGTGGAAGAGGGTTGCATCCGGGGCTTCGGCGACCGCCATTTGATTACTTTTGATACCCGGATTTCGAACGTCGGCACCGAGGATTTTTACGTCGGTTCGCCGCCCGCCAGCCCGACCGACACGTCCAGCCAATTTGTTTACGACCACTGCCACCAACACTGGCATTATCGCGGCTACGCCGAATATTTGCTTTTTGACAACCTCGGAAATGCCGTTCCGATCGGTCAAAAAAACGGTTTTTGCGTCCTTGATTTGGAATGTTACGACGGCACTTTTGGAAAATACACCTGCGAAAACATGGGCATCACCAAAAATTGCGGCGACGTTTATGACCACACTTTGCCCTGCCAATGGATTGATATCACGGGTTTGGGCGCGGGTTTTTACACTTTCGTGGCGCGGGTAAATTGGGACAGGCGGCCTGACAAAAACGGGCGGCTCGAACTTGGCTACGAAAATAACTGGGCGCAGGCCTGTTTCGAATTGAAATACGACGGCCTGACTCCCGAAATCGAGCAAGCCCAACAATGCCCAAAATACACGGATTGCGCAGGCGTCGTGTTTGGAAATACCCAAAAAGATTGCGAGGGAAAATGCGGCGGCTCGGCTCTGCGAGGTGATTTTGATAAAAATGCAGTGCGGAACGACACCGACCGACAGGCATATTTGGACGCCGCACTGGCCGACAATGCCGATATTTCGACCTGCAACGACCTTTTTGAAGATGGAAAAATAGACGTTTTCGATGCGGCACTTTTGCAGGAATGCACGATTCACGCGAACGACCAAGCACACTGGGGAAACCGTTATCCCTGCTCTTTTCCGACTGGCACGGAAAATCCGAACGACAACGTTTTGCTTTCGATTGGGACGGTGGACACGGCTGCAAAAACCGTTATTTTGAAAATTGCAAATCCAAACCAACGGCTTTTGGGCTACGAATTCCGGGTCAGCGGCCTCGAAATTGAAAGCGTCGAAAACATGATTTTGAATTTCAGCCCGCACCTCCAATTTGACAACACCGGCGAAATCATCGCGCTTTCTTTCGATGAAAAAACACTGAAAAAGAACGGCCTGCCGACCAATTTTTTAAAAATAAAATACAAAAAACTCACAGCTGCAAAAATTTGCATCGAAGAAATCACGGCGGTGGTCAATGAAAAATATCAAAAAAGCAACGCCGAAATCGGTTCGCCAAATTGCAGCGGCACGGTCGCCGCCGGCGAACCTGAAACTGTGGCTTTCGGTGTTTTTGTCATCCCAAATCCGTTCAGCCGCCGGGCGGAAGTCTTTTTTGAAAACCAGTCGAACGAGGAATTTTCCGCCGTTTTGACAAACACACAGGGCAGGGTGGTGCAAAATTTTCCGAAAATGCGCGGCGAGTCGTTCGTCATCGAAAATGAAAATTTGCCGGAAGGCATCTACTTTTTGACTTTGCGGTCGGGGTGGGGGAGTCGGACGGTGAAGGTAGCGGTGGCATTTTAGTTTGAGATATTGAGATATTGGGATATCTCAATATCCCAATATCTCAAACTCCACCCGCCTGTTTTTCGCCAGCCCTTCCGGCGTGCCACTTTGGTCAATCGGGCGCGTGCTGCCGTAGCCAAATGCCCGCAGCCGCTCCGCCGCGATGCCGTGTTTGACCAAATAACTCGCCACTTTTTGCGCCCGTTTTTTTGAAAGTTCCATGTTCAAATCTGCGTTCCCGATTTGGTCGGTGTGCCCGGCGATGGTCAAATTGAACTCCGGGTGGCGTTTCAACATGGCCACCAAATTGTCCAATTCGGCGTAGGATTCCGGCAAAATGACCGATTTGCTTTTGACAAATTGGATGTTTTTGGGGATGAATTTCTGGATGGAATCCACTTTTATCACCTGTTTTTGAGGCTCGGCGACGGGCGGCGGGTCAATTTTTGGGGCGGGTTTTTCGGAAGGGGCGTCCGTTTTTTGCTTTTTTTCAGGTTTGGTAGCAAGTTGGCGGGCGGGCTGGGAGACGGCAGGCGAATTGTTTTTTTGCAAAAAAACACGCGCCGGGACGGGCTTCGGGTCGCTGTCAAACCAGGAACCGAACTTGCTTTTTTCACTCGGCAGCCGCCATTTCAAAATGACAGAACCTTCGTTCGGGCCGTTGAAATACTCGACTTTTAGATCATATTCTTGACCAGCGGCGAGATGGATCTTGTTCGAAAAATCAATGTTATCGTTCAACGCCCAGGCGTTGATCACCGGGTTCCCGCCGACCCAGACCCGCAGGCCATCGTCCACGACCGCCGAAAAAACATATTCCCCAGTTTCCGGTGCAACAATTTTGCCCGTCCAACGGACCGAATAATCCGTTTTTGGCATCCCGGCAGCGGGCGATTGGCCGAGCCCCCAGTCAAAATTGATGGCTGCATCTGTGCGCTCCGTTATTTTTTCCTCGAAATTTTGTCCTTGAAAATACTCGCCTGTCAAACCGGACTGCGCGGCAAGGGACATGGAAAAGCAGAGCAGGAGAAATGCCAGTGTTTTTTTCATCGTCAAATTTTTTAGTTGTTGAAGCCCAAAAATGAAAGTTTGAGCATGTTTTCGGACACATTTTTGGACAAAACGGTGGCAGTTTTGGATGAAAATTTTCAAATCACGCCCCCGACCAAGTCCAACCCGGGTTTTTCAAACCTTCCAGTTTCTCTTTCAATTTTTGGTCGATCGCCGCTTTTTCGGCAGCGATCCGTGCGGCGGTTTCGTGTTGACTGATTTGAGTTTCAACTCGGATTTTGTTCCGCACGCCATTTTCGAGGAGCGTCGTTTTTTCCAAATTCGACATTTCAAAAACCTGTTCGTGCTCGTGCAAAAGATAATCGTACGGGCTGCGGTACGAAATCAATTTGACCAAAATCGGCGCCGTTTCGATGGCCACAAAAAGCAGGGTGATAAAAATGGACGCCCACAAAATCGCCCGGCTGCCCCCGGTCAGCCGCGAAAGTGCTTCCATCCGAGCCGCCAAACCATCGTAGGCTGTGCGCTGCAAACCGGCTGTTTCGGAGCCGATTTTCGTTTCCAAATCTGAAATTGCCTTTTCTTTTTGCAAAATCTGTGGCAAAACGGAGGCCGTCAAAGTGTCCAATTCGGCTTGCGCGCGGTCGGCATCGGCTTTTTTGGTGAGGTAAATGGGGCCCAAATTTTTCTTTTTCGAGCCGCCCGTGCCGTCGGCTTCCTGCTGCGCGGTGCGGGCGAGGGTGTCGCGGGCGGCAGTTTTTCGTGAAATTTCAGATTTCAGCGCGGTGATTTGGGTGCGTTGCGAGTCAATTTGACTTTGAAAACGGTCTTTCACCCGCGATTCTTGATTTTTGAAAACTTCCTGTTCCATCACCACGAGTTCGGCGCGGATTTCTTTTTCAAAAATTTTCAGTTCGAGCGGTTTTGAAATGACGATGGCCAGCAGCCCGGCCAAAATGAACCGGGGAAATGCGACGGTCAAATCGCGCCACCATTTTCCATAACTTTTCATCGACATGACGATGTACCGATCGAGGTTGAAAATCATCAAACCCCAAACCAAGCCGAAAAAGATGGCCGCCCACCCCGACTCAAAAACCGTGAACAAAGCATACGACGACGAAAAAAAGGCCAAAACACCCGTAAAAAACACGGTCGCGCCGATGCCGACGTATTTGTTTTTGTCGGATGGACATTTTTCGAGGAAAGAAAGGTCAACGCCGGAGCAAAAAAGGAAGAATTTTTCGACAGATTTCATTCGCTTAAAATTTTAATGCAAGGTACTGTGCTATGCAAGTTACCAAACTGCAATTGGCGGAAAAAAATTTTTGAACCGATTATATTTGTGGGCAAAATTTTAAAAATTGCACGGCATGCAACAGTTTATCATCAACGTCCGGGAAGAAAACCTTTCCTTTTTTTCAGAACTTTTGGCGCAGTTCGATTTCGTGGAAATCGTGCAACCGAAGGTTTTTGCGCACCCGAAAAAGAAGGTGCGGACGAAAGAGCAACAAGAATTTGTGGATGACCTCAAACAATCTATGCTGGATGTCGAATTGCATCGGCAAGGTAAAATCCAATTACAAACTGCTGATGAACTCATCGCCGAACTATGGCCAACATCGTAACATCTCCCGGTTTCAAAAAACAAATGAAACGGCTTGCCAAAAAATTTCCATCACTTGCCAAAGAGTTTCCTGAACTGGTTGAAAGTTTAAAAACCGAACCAATTCAAGGCATTTATCTTGGCAGAAATTGTTATAAAATCCGGCTGGCCATTGCCTCAAAAGGACGCGGAAAAAGTGGCGGCGGGCGCGTGATAACCTGCGTTCAAATCGTGGACGACATGGTTTATTTGCTTTCCATTTATGATAAATCCGAACAAGAATCGCTGTCCGACAACGAGTTGGACGAGTTGTTGGCTGATGCTGGATTCCACCCCATGCCTTAAAAATTTATTTTCAATGAAATACTCTATTCTATTTTTATTTCTCGCAACCCTTTCCCAAACCCAAATTTTTTCCCAAAAAAACACCACGCCGCAGGAAATCTGCGCCGCCCAAAAAAAGCAAAATGCACCACCGCCCATTTTTTCCGCCGACCCGCGCAGCGATTCGATTGACATTTTGCACACGGTCATCGAATTGGATTTGACACAAACTGCGGCCAAACGCATCGCCGGAAATTGCCGTCAAATTTTTACGCCAAAACTCGACGGCGTGCCCGAAATCCGCCTCGATTTGCAAGCGATGACCGTGGATTCTGTTTTTTTGGATGGCCAAAAAATCAATTTTTCCTACCAAAATTCGGTGGTGCGCACCCAATTTCCGGCGGCAAAAAACCTCGGCGACACTTCGACAATCCGCGTTTTTTATCAAGGCCAACCGGTGACGGCGAGTTTTGGCGGCTTCTATTTTCAGGGAAATTATGCCTATAATATTGGTGTGGGCATCGGAATTGACCCACCGACGTTCGGGCGGTCGTGGTTTCCGTGTTTCGATAATTTTACGGAACGCAGCACTTTCAGCTTTTTGATTACTTCAAATTTGGGAAATCCATCATTTTGCAATGGCATTTTGAAAAATGACGAAAAATTGCCCGGCAACCGAATCCGTCGGACTTGGCAACTCGACGAACCCATCCCCACGTATTTGGCTTGCGTGGCGAGCGGCCCGTTTTTGTCTTTTCAAAAAAATTTTTCGGGCGAAAACGGTTTGATCCCTTCGGACATCGCCGCGCCGGACACCGTGAAATTGAAAAATTCTTTCAAAAATCTGGATAAGGCTTTGGCCTGTTTTGAGCATTGGTTTGGGCCGTACCGTTGGTCAAAAATCGGGTATTCCGTCGTGCCTTTTTCGGGCGGGGCGATGGAGCACGCGACGAATATTGCCTACCCAAATTTTGCGGTGGACGGCTCGACGACCTACGAAAGTTTGATGGCGCACGAGTTCAGTCATCATTGGTGGGGCGATTTGGCGACCTGCTCGACGGCGGGCGATATGTGGCTCAACGAAGGTTGGGCGTCGTATTCTGAGCATCTTTTTGCCGAGTGGACGGGCGGAAAAACGCCTTTTTTGAAAGCGGTGGACGACAATCACCTGCAAGTTTTGCAAAATACGCACGTCAGCGAGGGCGGTTACCGGGCGGTTTCGGGCGTCCCTGCGGCCTTGACTTACGGCTCGCATGTTTATAATAAAGGTGCGGTGGTGGCGCACAATTTGCGCGGCTACCTCGGCGATTCGCTTTTTCGGGTGGCTTGCCGGGCGGCGATGGAAACGACGCAATTCAAAGATTGGAGCAGTGCCGATTTTCGAGAAAAAGCCGAGGCCGCGACGGGCAAGGATTTGACCGATTTTTTTGATGATTGGGTTTTCGCGGGCGGCTATTCTGATTTTGTTTTGGACTCTTTTCAAAATTTGGTGGGCGGAAAAACGCGAGTTTTTGTCAAACAAAAACTGCGCGGCGCACCGCATTTTCACAAAAACGTGCCGCTCGAATTTACTTTTTTAAATCAGAAACACGAGCGCACGAGCCAAACCAAAATCGTTTCCGGCGAAAATTCGACGGTCGATTTTGACTTGCCGTTCCAGCCGGTTTTTGTTTTTTTAAATGCCTCGCACCGACTGAACATCGCCCGCGCCGACCGTGAAATGATTGTGAAAACGACGGGGACGAAAAATTTCACACCCGCAAAAATGGAATTGAAAATCAACACGCTGCCTGCCGATTCGATGCTCGTCCGGGTCGAACATCATTTTGCCGCGCCGGACGACGGGGCGGCGGCGAACCCGCTGAATTATGTTTTGACCAATCGTTTTTGGACGGTTCGCGGCGAATTTCCGGCTGGTTTTGATGGCACGGCGACGGTTTTTTACGACGGTCGCGGCTCGGTTGACCAGTTGGATACCGAACTTTTTGCAAAAACTTCGTCCTCGGAAGACAGCATTCGCCTGCTTTTTCGCCCCGCCGCCGGGCAGCCGTGGGCGGAATATCCAAATTATCAAAAAACGGGCGCGACGAACACCGACCGTTTTGGAGCAATCCAAGCCAAGCAATTTCGGGCAGGCGATTACACGATTGGAAAAGGCGTGAGCACGTTGATTGCAACCGACGAACCGCAGCCGACCGAGTTTTTTGCGACCACGACGCCGAACCCGGCTGTCGATTTTTTGAAAATCACGGCTGCCGAAAATTTTTCCAAACTGGTCATTTTCAATCAATTGGGGCAGACGGTGCAGGAAATTTCGTTTTCGGAAACGATGGAAAAAACGGTGGCGATTGGCGATTTTCCGGCGGGGCAGTTTTGGGTGATTTTGGAAGGGGAAGGCCGGGCGGCGGTGGTGGGATTTCAGAAAATGTGATTTTAAAACTCTTTGCCCTAATTTTGGGTTTTCAATTGAAAAATCAGGTCAAACGCATTAAAATTTCAAAAACCCGTAGGGTTGGCATTTTAGTAGAAAACAAGGTTAATCAAGCAGGGAAATGCCGTAGGCATGGCATTTTATCCGTGTATGTTGCTGCCAAAATGCCATGCCTACGGCA
>JANNMS010000052.1:0-6040 GCA_031398055.1 Saprospirales bacterium
TGCCGTAGGCATGGCATTTTATCCGTGAATGTTGCTGCCAAAATGCCATGCCTACGGCATTTTTAATAAAACGCACTTCGATTTTCTACCTAAATGCCAACCCTACGGGTTTTTGAAATTTTAATGCGTTTGACCTGTTGCGTAAAAAAGAGACCGACCGGGTGTTATATTTGGCAGTTCCCAAAGGATTTTACCTTAGTTTTTTTGATGACCCGTTTTTTGTGGAAGTGGCGCAGGAATATCATGTTTTCCTGATTGTTTATGATGAAACCAAAAGCATAATTGAAAAATGGATAAAGTAAAAAAATACAAAACCATCGCCAGAAAAGTGGTGGAGTACATCGCTTCCATTTCACCATCGGATGAAAATGTGGAAACACAACTCATCGCCGACGACCAAAACGGCCACTATTTGGTTTATTCAGTGGGCTGGGAAAATATGTACCGGGAATACGGCGCATTTGTCCATATTGATGTCAGACCCGATGGAAAAGTGATGCTGCAACACGACGGCACAGATTTGCGCGTCGCTTTGATGTTATTTGAAGAAGGTATCCCCAAAAAAGATATTGTCCTCGCTTTTCAAGCACCGCATCGGCGTGAACTTTTGCCAGAATTTGCGATGGCTTGATTTTTTTCACGCCATTTCCTCCCGCATTTTCCGCGCCACCGCCCCCGGCTGCACCCCAAACATCTCCTGAAAACACTTCGCAAAATAACTCGGCGAATTAAAACCAGTCATAAAAGCCACCTCCGTCGAGTTGCCCGCGCCCTGCTCCAACAATAATTTAGCGCGCAACAAACGCCGTTCACGAATCAATTGGTTGGGACTTTTGCCGAGCAAGGCATCCAATTTTCGGAAAAGATTGCTCCGGGACATCGCAACCGACGCGGCCAACGGCTCGACGCCAAAAGTTTCGTCGTTCAGATTTTCCTCGATTTCTGCCAAAACTTTTTGCAAAAACTGGTCGTCCAGCGAAACGGCCTCGGTTTTTGGGGCATCCAAACGGATTTGTCGGCTGTATTTTTCCTGTAAAATTTTTCGTTGCGCGAGCAAATTTTGGAGCACCGCGCGCAGTTCGTCGCCGTCGAACGGTTTGGTCAAATAGGCTTCCGCGCCGGTTTCGATGCCCGAAATTTTGTCGTCGCGACCCGATTTTGCGGTCAACATGACAACTGGGATGTGGTGCGTGCGCACGTCGTTTTTCAATTTTTTGGTCAGTTCGGTGCCGTTCAAAATGGGCATCATCAAATCGGTGAGAATCAAATCCGGGATGTTTTCCGTGGCGAGTTCGAGGGCTTCTTGGCCATCTTTTGCTTCCAAAATTTGATATTTTTCCTGCAAATATTCGACGATGTAGGCTCGGACATCGGGGTTGTCCTCGGCAACCAAAACGAGCGGGGCGGCAGTTTTTGGGGATTTTCCGTTCAAATTTCCATTCAAATTTGAAGTCAAAATGGGTGTTGAAATTTTCCCCAAAACCATTTTTGGTTCAACAAAAACACTTGCTTCGGCGGGTTTTGTTTTTTCAAAATCAAAACTCGCGGTGAACGTAGTACCCTGATTTTCAATACTTTGAACCTCAATTTTGCCACCCTGCAACTCGACCAATTCTTTGGTCAAAGCCAAACCGATGCCGCTGCCGGGCTGCAAATCCGCCCCAGAATTTTCAACTTGATAAAACCTTTCAAAAATATGTGTCACCTGCTCCGCCGCGATGCCGATGCCAGAATCCGAGACTCCGATTTCGGTTTTTCCTGAAATTTCGGAGGTTGAAATTTCAAAAATGACGCGGCCTTCTTCCGGCGTAAATTTGAAAGCATTTGACAAAAGATTGGCCGCGATTTTTTCCAATTTGTCGGCATCAAAATTTACAAAAAACGGCGCGGCGGGGATATTGATTTTAAAATCAATTTGCTTCGTCGCGGCCAAACTTTCGAACGAACCAGCAACCGCCCGAAGCATCCGATGCAAATCGCCGGGCGCGTTTTGGAGTTTCAATTTTCCATTTTCGAGGCGCGACAAATCGAGCATTTGATTGACCAATTGGAGCAGCCGCGAGGCGTTCCGGCGCATGATTGGGAAGTATTTTTTGGCGTCGCCGCGAAAAGTCCCGGCCTCCATTTCCTGCAACGGACCGAGCAAAAGGGTCAGCGGGGTGCGAAATTCATGCGAGATATTAGCAAAAAAGGCAGATTTCACGCTGTCGAGTTCGCGGAGTTTGTCGCTTTCCGATTTTTCGAGTCGCAGGGCGAGTTCGGCGCGGCGGCGTTTTTCGCGGAGAAAAAACGCAAAACCTGCCCCGGCGAGCAGTGCAAAAAGTGCTGCGAAAACGAGCAATTGGTTGCGGTTTTGCTGGCGTTCGAGTTGGAGATTTTGTTGGGCGATGGTTGTTTCCTGCTCCCGGCTGCGGTATTTTGTTTCGGATTCGGCGAGCAGGTCGGTGCGTTCTTTTTTTGTCAAACTGTCGCGCATCGCCGCGTGGTTTTGGGCAGATAAAAAAGCATTTTTGTAATCTCCCATATTTTCGTAAATGCTCGAAAGATTGCGGTGCAGGCTTTCCAAACGGTAAAAATCCGAGGAGTTTCCAATCAAATTGAGGGCTTTTTGGGCAAAATTGAGGGCAGATGGATAGTTTCCAGTAATGTTTTCCAATTCCGCGAGGTTGATCAGTGCGACAATAATATTTGGACGGTTTTTAATTTCTTCGCTGTAATTTAAGAAAGCCAAGAACTCCTGCCGGGCAAGGCCGTACTTTTTTAACCGCACAAAATGGGTGGCCAAATTGGCGCGTTCGGCCATGACATTGGCCGGTTTGTTTTCAATTTTTGCAAATTCGAGTGCTTTTTGGCAATAGAAAAAGGCAGAATCCGGCAGGTTGGCGTACCCAAAAATCTGGCTCAACCGGGCATAGCCGCTGTAAATGTTTTTGTCAGTTTTCAACCGGAACTCCAAAGATTTTTGGCCATATTTTATGGCTTCGGGAATCCGGTTTTGGCGGCTCAAAAACAGCCCAAGTTCGCTGAAACTGATGCTCATTCTAACCGAATCGCGCAATTCAGTATAGATTTCCAGCGCAAGCAATTCATTTTCGACGGCTTCGCCGAGGCGTTTGAACCCAAAATAATAGATTTGGGAAAGGTCGTGGTAGGCTTGTGCCAACAACATTTTATCACCTGTTTCTCGGCTGATTTCGAGCGATTTTTGAATGTGGGCAAGTGATTCGTCAAACTGACCTTTGTAAAGTTTTGCCCAGCCGAGAAATCGTTCGCTTTTCACTTTTCCAATTTTATAATTGTGTTTTTCGGCCTCGGCGGATGCCAAATTCGCGTGGGAAATGGCCGAATCCGGTTTGAGCAATTGGAATTTATCAGCGAGCCCATTGTGGACATCCACCCGAGTTTGCCAATTTTTGGATGTATCCAAAACTTGGTACAAACTGTCAATTTTTCGATTGTTTTGGGCTTCGGCAAAAGGCAGCAGGCCAAAAATGGCGGCAAAAAACAGGGGCGCGAAAACTGTTTTTTTTAAAAAATGCGAAGGTGCATGCTTTCCCATATTCCTTAATTTAAACGTGTTTGATAAAGATGCTGGTTTGGGGTCGAATCTTCAAAAAAACAACGGCGGTTGCGGAAGTAAAAATACATGGATTTTGAGGTGAAATGCCAATTTCATGGCCGTTGCAACAAAATTTACAGCATTTGCAACAAAAATGGGGGCATCGCCGATGGCTCTGTGGCCAGTTTTGTCCCATCGTTTTCAATCCATTTTTCAAACTCAAAAACTAAATTTTTACAAATGAAATCACTCCTTTTTTTCAGTTTCGTTTTCGTTTTCACGGTGCCATGTATTTCCCAGCAACCGACGCCGAAAGGCGCACCTGACCTCAAAATCATTGCAGTGCACAATTTTACGATCAACGAAAACCTCAGATTTGTCAATTTTGACATGGACGTCAAAAATCAAGGCCAAGTCGCGGTGGACATGAACGGCATCAATTTCAAAACCATTTTGACAAAAACTGCCGGTTTGGGCGGCTCGGGCAACCAAAATGGCGGCGGCGCGAATTTGGGAAACCTCAATGGCGCAGGAATTATCGCGCCCGGCGAGACCAAAACTTTGACAAATTGCTGGTTCAGTTTTTCAAATTTCAATCTCGTGGATTATCAATTTGTCTTCGTTTTTATTGATGCGACGGACAAGGTGAAAGAGTTGTCGGAGACCAACAACCAATTTTTGGAACAACATGGTTTCCCCAAACTCGCCGATTTGCGCCCTGTGAAAAACGAGCAGACGCAACAACTTGATTTTCAAAACGATGGGCAATTGATTCATTTTGAGGTGGAAAATGTTGGGCGGGTGGATGCCCCGGCCTCAAAATGCACGGTGACTTACAAAATCAGTCCGTCGAGCGGCAACCAAAATGAAGTTCACACGATTTCGGTGCCCGCGATTCCCGTCGGCGGTTCGGTCAAGTTGATTGTGCCGACGGTTTCGACAAATGGGTGTGGCGGCCCGGACTGCATTTTTGAAGTGAAAGTTGACCCGCGCAATCAAATCAAAGAATTGAAAGAGGACAACAACATTCTGACCGGGGCGATTTTGGGCTGATTTGTTTTTAAAACATAGTTTTTCCTCAACTTCTAAATTTCCAAATTTTATAAAAAACAGTCTTTTTGCTTTTCACTTCGGCGTGTTCTTGGCTGCCATTTTTGCCAGCACGAATTTGCAATGGTTTGTCCGGCCACAGTTTCTTCATCCCGATTCATCGAGACGATTTCGACGGTTTCGGTAGCGGGGTTTGGGTAAATTTCAAAATCCGTTTGAGGGTTGCTCAATTTCAATTGATTTTCCTTACCGTTATACACGACCTGATTGTTCGTCTCATCCGATTCGACAACGTAGTTTTCGATGTCCACGCAAACATCCATCTCCAATAATGATTGAGTGCCATCGCAGCCCGAACTTGCGGGTTTGAAGATGATTTTATAGGTTCGTTCTTTGCCTGGTGATATTGGCAGAACGGTGAAAACGGTTATTCCCAAGCACTGCTGGGTTGGAGTGCCAAGGGGTTTGACACATACATTGGTTGAGAAACTCTTTGCTTTACCAATGTTTTTAACCTTAAAAACAAATACCCTGTCAACTTTGCCTACCATTTTCATGCCTCCGATAACAAGATCAGGCAGTGTGGGTTCTTTTGAAATCTGAGTTTCAAGGCTTTCGAGGCTGCGAAAAGCCGAAAAACCAAATGCACCAAGGGCGAGTAGCCCGAAGAGGAAAATCTTTTTCATTGTAAAAAATTAAGTTGCAACGCACCGTCTCGGTGTACGTCTGTTTTTGGAAAAAAGGCTGGCTGCCCGGACGCAACCAGTGCTTCCGACAATTAATCCGTTCGTTCGCTTGGGTCGGCGCGAACGGACTGTTTGTTTTCGACAAAATCTGTGTGTGTGAAAATCGATTTACTTACTTCAATAGGCTTATTATAGCATAATTTGTCAGTAAGTTGTGAAAATGATGTACTGGTTTGTACAAATAAAATTTCGAGTATTAAGCGTTGTTTTTAACAATACTTCTGATAATTAAAATATCCTAAAATTAAATCTAATTTAGGACACAAAGGTGAGCGCGTGAGCAAAGAGAAGTGTTGTACAATTACAGCGGAGAAGTTATGTAATTCTCACATATAGATAAATTTTGGACTTTGGAAACTTGTACTGCGATCCCGCACGGTTTGCCGAAGATCGAATTTCATAAAAACAAGGTTTTTTGAATAGAAACCGTACTGATGAAAAGGGCTTTCCTATAAAAATTCAGATTTCAATTTGCTGATTAAAAAAGGTGCAGCGCACCTCAATATTTGTAGAAAATAGGAGAAACCAGTCAACGAAGGTGCGTAGCACCGGAATATTTGTGTTGATATCTCGGTGCTACGCACCTTTTGGAAATATGGTCAATGGTTTTCTACAAATATTGAGGTGCGCTGCACCTTTTTTAATCAGCAAATTGAAATCTGAATTTTTATAGGAAAGCCCTTTA
>JANNMS010000332.1:0-16547 GCA_031398055.1 Saprospirales bacterium
CCTCAAATCCCGAAGGGATTTTATGTTTTCAGGCGCGAGTTTTTACATAAAATCCCTTCGGGATTTCTCGTGCATGTCCATTTCAATTTCTATAAACATAGATTCCCTTCGGGAATGGATTTTAATGCGTTTGACCTGATTAGGGAATTGGTTATTGGAAAATTAGTTATTGCTGATTCCCAATTTCCCAATGACTAATTCCCCAATTTTCAATCAACCAATCACCATTTTCACCTGTTCGATGCGCCGCCGGTTCGAGGCCAAAACCGTGAAATGAAAACTTTTCCACCCGATTTCTTGCCCTTTTTGGGGGATGTCGCCCGTGATTTCGAGCAGCAGGCCGGCCAAAGTATCGGCATCGCCGCGCACCGATTCGAAAATTTGAGGGTCAATCCCCACCGTCCGGCAAACATCGTCGAGCATCATTTTTCCTTCAAAAATAAATTGGTGGTCGTCCAATTTTAGGAACGGCAAATCCATCGCGCCGTCAAATTCGTCGCGGATTTCGCCCGTAATTTCTTCCAAAATATCTTCCATCGTCACGATGCCCGAACAACTTCCAAACTCGTCGATCACGATGGCCAAATGCATCCGCTCGGTTTTGAAATCGGCCAAAACTTCGGAGATGTGCTTGGATTCCGGGACGTTTAAAAAAGTAGTCCGGGCGAGTTTTTGCCACTCAAAATCTGCCGGTTTTTCGAGGTGCGGGACGACATCTTTGACATACAAAATGCCCAAAACATTGTCCAAATCTTCTTCAAAAACCGGCAGCCGCGAATATTCCGTCACCCGGATTTTTTCTAAAACTTCCTGAAAATTGGATTGAAAATCCAATGCCACGACCGCCGTACGCGGCTGCATCACTTGCCGAACCATCGTTTCGTCGAACCGAACGATGCCTTGCAGCATCTTTTTTTCAGAAAGTCCAGCCGCCGTAACTGATTGACTTTCAGTTATTCCAGCAATTTTGGCGTTCTCGATTTTCTCTTTTAAAATTTTTTTGGAAAAGAAAATCTGCCCCACCCAGCCATGAATTTCAACAAAAAAAGCAATGATTTTTTTGGAAAAAATATTTCTGCTGCCGCCGATGGTTAGCCAATTTGCGAGGCCATCGAGCAAAAAAAACAGCAGCGGAAAACCCAACCCCACGACAATCCACCGCAACCAAAAAGAGGTTTCAGGCGCGGCAAAATCACTAGGAAAAACAGGGTTTTTAATCAAATAAACAACCACCGTGAGGACCGTAAAAACCTGAACAAACACTTTCAACCAAAAATGGCTGCTCGAAAATCGCCGCAGTTTTAGCAAAAGCAGGTGCAAGCGAGGTGTTTTTCGGACAGACCAAAAATCACCGGGGTGGACAGCAAAATGATGGACGCTCTTTTCCGAGAGCGACAAACAGAAAATTAAGATAAATAGGAAGTAAATCAAATTGCCGAGGTTTGGTTAATCAAAACGGCAGATTGTCGCCTTCGGTTGGCATATCCGTTGTTGGCTGGTTGTTTTGCGTTGCCGCAGTTTGGTCATTTTGCGGCGGGCTGACCGAAACTTGGCGAGCAGCGGTTGCTTTTTCTTCGGTCGGGAAACGATTTTCTGAAAATCCAACCGCAGAGCTTTCTCGTTTTTCGAGCGAACGAATGGTGCTGGCAACAATATCGGTTGCATATCTTTCAACTCCATCCTTGTCCTGATATTTTCGGTAACTGATTTTGCCCTCAACATAAACCATGTTGCCTTTTTTGTAATATTTTTCAACAGTTTCGGCTTGTTCACGCCACACCACCACGTTGTGCCATTCGGTCAATTTTTGCCAATTTCCTTCCTTGTCCTTGTAACTTTCGTTGGTTGCAAGTGAAAACCGACCAACCATCACACCACTTTCGAGGTGGCGAATTTCCGGGTCCATGCCCATGTTGCCGATGAGGGTTACTTTGTTAATCATCTCAAATTTGTTTGAAGTTGAAAAATTGGTTGAATTTAAAGTCCTAAAAGTAGTGCGTTGTCCATCAAATATGTATCAATAATTTTTGGCAGCGGATAGATTTTTTTTAAATCAATTTGTTTTATTTCAATTTCGCCGTCCGAAAAAACGGGCGCATCAAAGGTGCCGTCCGACTGTTTTTTTATTGAAATTCGTATGAAAACGGCCACAATTTCGCGGTGCGTCAACAATTGCCGGAACGGTTGCGATATTTTTTCAACTTCAAAAAAGGGGAAGTTTTTTGAAAAAAAATGTTCGGCCACGAGTTCAGAAATGTTTGAAAAGTCGTCGGAAAACTCCGCGAGTTCAATTTTTGGAAATTCGTAAAGTCCTTGCCAAATGTCTTTTTCCGACCGCTGCCGGATGAAAGTTTTTTCGCCCGCCCGAAAATCGAAGTACAAAAAATGCCGCCGTTTTTTGGCCGCCGCCTTCGTTTTCACCGGCAATTTCGACACCATATTATATAGGTGTGCCGCGCAGCCGTCGGCCATCGGGCAGGCCGGGCAGTTCGGGTTTTGCGGCAGGCACTGCGTCGCGCCAAAATCCATGATGGCTTGGTTGAATTTTGCTGGCGGCGCATTTTGGATCAGCGAATTGGCGAGCGCGGCGAACTGTTTTTTGCCTTCCGTCGAATCAATCGGCGTTTCGATGCCTTCGACCCGCGACAAAACCCGAAAAACGTTGCCATCCAAAACCGCGTGCGGCAAATCGAACGCAAAACTGGCAATCGCAGCAGCCGTGTAATTTCCCACGCCTTTCAGTTTTTGGAGGTCGGCGAAGTTTTCGGGGAATTTTCCGGCCAGTTTTTCGGCGACGTGGCGGGCGGTTTCGTGCAGGTTGCGGGCGCGGGCATAATATCCGAGGCCTTGCCAAAGTTTCAAAACTTCATCAATCGGTGCGGCGGCGAGGTCGGCGACGGTGGGGAATTTTTCCACAAATTTCAAAAAATAGGGCAAACCCTGCTCAACCCGCGTTTGCTGCAGCATGATTTCGGACAGCCAGATTTTGTACGGGTCGCGCTCGCCTTTCCAGGGCATCGGGCGGTGGTGGGTGGCGTGCCAAGTGAGGAGTTTTTGGGTGAAATGGAAAGGATTCATTTGAACGGATAGAATTTTTTCAAAAAAAACGCAAAACGCATTAAGATTTTGCAAAGAACTGCAAATAACAGCATCCCAATTTCTTTGACCCATTTTTTGCGGACGCTCATTTTTTTGCAATTGGTTTACTTTTGTCAAAAAATTGGACTGCTATCAAACAGAAAATTAATTTAAAGGACTTTTCCGGTTCGGAGGTCATCGAAAACCTGCGGCAAGGCCGATTTGGGTTTTTGGAGGTTTTGGACGACCATTATCGGAGCCGTTTTGTGGCCTGGGCAAGCCGCCGTTTTGTCGCCGTTCCGAACGATTTGGAAGATGCTTGGCAGGAGGCACTGGTCATTTTTTATGAAAAAACAATGTCCGGGAAACTGACGAGTTTGGCCTGCGGTGCCCAAACTTGGCTTTTTGCAACAGCCGGGAATTATTTGTTGAACCAAAACCGGAAAATGCGCCGCATCGTTTTTCACTACGATTCCGACCGGGCGATGCTCGGAAAAATTGAAATCGGGTTGCCCGAAAACGAGCGCGAAGTTGAAAAAGAAATGCTCCAAAAAGCCATGCAACTCGTCCCCGAAAAATGCCGCAACTTATTGGTTTTGAGGCATTTCGATGGATATTCTGTGTCCGAAATCAAAGAAATGTCAGGTTACAAAGATGAAAACGTGGTCAGCGTCCAACTCTCCAAATGCCTTTCAAATTTAAAAGAAATCATCCGTGAAAAATTTTTGAACGATGGAAAAAAATGAACTTGACGACCTTGCCGAAAAAGCCATTCGCCGCGCCGGGCGCGAGGAACTGAAACAAAAATTGCGCGACCGGACACCTGCCGCGCCGCTTGCCACGACCTCTTTTTTTCAAAAATGGAAATTGGTGCTGGGCGGTTTGCTGGTGCTGGCCGGGGCGTTTTTTTGGTGGAAAAACAACGACCCGAAAAGCACGCCACCCATTGAAAATCAACAACCTGCGAACCCTGAACTGCAAAACGCGCCGGTCAAAATAGACCCTAAAACACCCGTCGCCGAAACGCACCCAGAAAAATTTCCTGAAAAACCGGGCCCCAAAATGGACGGCAAAAAACTGTTCGCTGCCCATTTTCAAACCTTTAAATCGGATGAGATTTCGGGGATGGTGCGGGCGGAAAACGAGGACGGCGAATTTCAAAAAATGCTTTCCGCATATTTGAAAAATGACCACGGGGCGGCGCTCCAATTTTTTGAAAAACTGCCCGCCGAGGATAAATTTAACGAAAATGTCCTGTTTTTGAAAGCAAATTCCTTGCTCGCCACAAACCAGACCGATGCCGCAATTTTGATTTTGGAAAAAATTTGCGATGACATAACCTCTCGTTTTTTGGCGGCGGCGCAGTGGTATTTGGCTTTGGCCTATTTAAAAAATGGTCAAAAACGGGAGGCTGAAATGGAATTGAAATTTATAAAAACGGCCAATGGCCACCCGTTTTCGGCACGCGCCGGCCAAATTTTGAATGAAAACTGAAAATCACTCCACCAAAACAAACCCCGCCCAAAAAAACGGGTTCGGGTATTTTTCGCGGATCGTTTTTTGTGCGGCGCGAAAAGCATCGGGCAGCGGCAGTTTTTCGCCGAGCCATTTTTCGTAAAAAAGCGTCATCATTTCGCTGGTTTTTTTGTCGTCCACTTTCCACAGCGACATGATCAAATATTTTGCGCCAGCGATTTTGAAGGCCCGTTGCAGGCCATAAACGCCCTCGTTCCCGGCGATGTCGCCGAGGCCCGTTTCGCAGGCCGAAAGCACGACAAGTTCGGTGTTCGAGAGGTTCAACTGACTGATTTCCAATGCGGTAAGTATGCCATCTTCCACGTCCGGGCGGATGGGTTTTCCCGTTTTCCATGCCTGATTGGCACCTGCCAAAACCAAACCGGAGCGGATCATCGGGTTTTCTGAAACCTTGAAAATGGGTTCTGACGGCGGACGTGCTGCATCTGCCGCCGCCCGTCCGCCGTCCACTGTTTTTGGGTCCGGAAAAAAGAAGCCGTGCGTAGCGATGTGCAGAATTTTCGGGGAAATATTGTGACTGCCAACCATTTTCAAAACCTCCTCGCTGGCCGCAAAACCGGTCATTTTTTGGGTCTGAAAACCTGCCATTTTCAATTGATTGTCAATGTTTTGCGCCTCGGTTTCGGTGGCCGGGAGGTATTTCCAGACGTTTCCGCGCAGCGTCGAATCGGCCTGCGAAAAATTAAAACCACGGCTGCCCTCCGCATTTCTGGAAACCACCAAATTTGTATTTCCTTGAAAAATGGACGTGCTGTCCGCTTCATATTTGATGCCGCCGAAAATCACGGCGGCCTGGTTTTCGATTTTTGTAAAATACTGTGGCACAACGAGTTGGCGCGTGCTGCCGAGCGGGACGAACTGAAATTGGTCAGCCAAAGTTTTCCCGTTTTTGGTCTGGATGGCCTCCAAATTGAGGCGGTGCAGCAGGCCGGACGGGGAAAAATAGATGGTCTTTGTTTGCCCCCCGACCCCTGAAGGGGAGTTCAACAGTTTTTCCAACGGCTGGAAAATCAATTGAAAAAGGTTTTTCGAGCCGCCCGCTTGCCGAAAGGCATAGATTCTTTCGACATAATCTTGAAGCCAAGAAGTCGAGCGGTTGGTGAGTTTGAGCAATTCGTTTTCTTCAAAAAGTGGGACAAACTGCGGTGTTTTTGAATCGGGCAAAATGACGAGCGCGGCGTAAAATGTGTTTTTTGATTCGGAAAGCAAGGCTTCAAAATGGACAAATTCGATGGCCGCTTCGCCATTTTTCAACGAAGTTTGGACTTCCTGCCAATGCACGTCGCGCAACGATTCCGAAAAATTGGGCAGGTTTTGAATCAGATTTTTTTCCAAATCAATGGATTGGTTTTCGAGCGAGTCCACGTTTTTTCTTTCGGAAATGGGCAGTGTGTAGGCATCGGCGAGTTGTTTTTGGACGTTTTTCCAGTTTAAAAAAACTGCTTTTTGGGCATCGTCGGCGTTGGCTGCGAGCGAGTTGAGGTGCTGGACAGATTGCAAGAGGTAGCCTTTTGTGAAAAGTGCCTCGTCGAAAAACTCAGCCGCTCGATTTTCTGGATGGCCGATTTTTGCCATGCAAAGTGACCCGAGGAAAGTCGAAACGCCGAAAATCGTTTCGAGAAATCCACCAAGTTCTTGGGGTGAAAAATGGGCGGATGCCCGACGGAGCAATTTCCTTTCAATCGGTGAGAGCAGTAAAAATATCGAATCTGCCGCCTCGATTTGCCCACTGCGCAAGTAGGATTCGAACAAAAACCTTGCGTTTACCGAAAACATACTGTTCTCGCAACCCTTGCTTTTTTCCACGCCAGACAAGATTTCCCGAAATTTCTCGGCGGCCACGGCGTAATTTTTTTTCTGCATATTCATCAACGCGAGGCCAGACATGGCCTGAAAATAATTTTCCTCGGCACTGGTACCGATTTTTTGCATGAGCAAAACTGCTTCGTCCAAATAGAGGGCTGCGCTATCTAAATTGTTCGTTTTCAAATAAATACGCCCTAAATTGTGCAGCACAGTGGCATACGAATGGCTTTCCTTGCCCACCGTTTTTTCAAAAACCGTCTTTGTTTCCAGAAACCATTTTTTTGCATTTTCCAAATCGCGTATCGAAAAATACACTGCCCCGATACCATTCAAAATCGAGCCGAAAGCCTCGGTGTTTGCCCGGTCATGTTTTTTGGCGAGTGCGGCGGCTTGCTCCAAAAATTGAATGGCATTTTTATGATTCCCGATTTTTCGGTAAACCCTGCCGAGGCTCAGCAGGATGGTTTGGTAACTGACAATCTCCGTTTTGTTGTTTGCCTCCAAGTTGTTTTTGCCCCGAAGCAGCACGGATTCTGCTTTTTCAAATTGCCCAATGACGATGTACAACGCGCCCAGATTGATTAAAATGGAGGTATAAATCTGTTGCTGGTTGCCATTTTCGAGGTCTTCCATGATGTTTCGGCCTTCCAGCAAGGCTTCCTCGGCGCGCGCATATTTTGCCAAGTTGTGGTAAGTGATGCCTGCGTTGCTCAACAAAGTAGCATAGGCCACATTGTTTTTTCCCGATATTTTTTCGCGCAGGGCGAGGGCTTCCAACAAAATGGGTTCTGCCTCGGCGTATTTTTTTTGATTGATGAACATCCTGCCTTTTTGTCCGAGGGCGGCGGCGTGGGTCGGGTGTATTTTGCCAAAAAATGCCTCGGATTTTTCGGCGGCAGCGGTGATAATTTGCATTGCTTCGGCGTGTTTGCGTTCATCGAAAACCACCAAACTGCGTTTCATCAGACTGTCAATTTCTTGGGCGGCGGCCAGCGAATCCAAATTTGCCTGCCCGGAAAGCAGAAAATTTTGCCCCAAAAACAGCAGCGTCAAAATCCACAAACGGTTGGTTTTCGGTGTGTTCCTCATATTTTTTCTTTGTTTGAATTTAAAAAAAATCTTTTCCGACTTCTGGTAAGATTAAAACGGCTCACAACAATAAGGTTTAAATCAGATTTCTGGGCAGGTTTTTTTTTCAAAAAATCAAAACCGGCCGAGAATCAACTCACCCATTATCAAATTTCAAAGGCCGTTTTTTTTATGACAAACAACCTCTTTTTCAAAATTTCACTTTTCCTGCTTGCCTTTTTCGCGGGTTTCTCAAACGCATTTTCAGAGGAGGCCATCTGTAGACTGACAATGTGCGGCGAAAATTTCGGCATCAACCCGGCTCCTAATATTTTCAAAACAAGGGGCGAAACCCTCCGAGTCTATGTAAAATATGGCGATTTGGTACAGATTGCCGAGTGCGATGCCTCCGGGGTGACGGTTTCGATTGGTCAAAAAAGGGGATTGACCGCAGATCCTTGCGATACTTATGTTGAAATCACGGTGCTGCCCGGAAGCAATGCGCCAGAAAGGAACGACGTGACCATCACGCTTTTTGGCAGGGACCTGGTGGGCAGCAGGACCAAAACCTGTTCTTTCAAGATAAACATCAGGTATGCCGTCCCCTCGGTTTCGAGTATTTCGGTAAAAAAGAACGGCGCGGCACTGCCCAACAATGAACTGATCGCAGGGGTCACTTATCAAATGACGGTGATCGGGACGAACGTGGACAGGTTGAATTTTTTTGGTTACGAATCCCAGAACCACATGTTGAGTTTGACGAAAAGACCGAACGCAACTCCTTCCGCTGTCGTTTTCGATGTCAGGTTTGACAACGGTGTGGTTTTCGATATTACCTATTGGTATGATGACCGTATTTGCGGTTTGGGGGTCACGACCTTTCGGCTTGCCAATGCGCATGGCATTTCGGATGGCGTTGAACTGCTGGACGATGGCCTGCAAGGAAAATACGCGGTCGATTATACAGGTTGCGCTGGCGGGAGAAGGGACAAGGCCGTTTCCAATAGGCGCACACTTGAACGGGTACGCGAACAGATACCAAATCCGGTACCGAACAATCAAAGCCTTGTCACCGCCCGGGAAATCACTTGGCCCGATATCAAATGGGGGGTCAAAAACATTGGACGAGCCACGACCACCACATTTACGATCGAATTGAGGGACGGCAACACCGTTTTGCAGCGACAGACCATCAATGGGCTGGCCAAAAACGAAAACAAACTGTTCTTTTTCACCCGGCCAAAATCCCTAAAAAAACTGTACCGGACCCACTTGTGCCAAGACCAACATCTTTATCTCCACCGCGATATTAACACCGTTGAGGCATACCAATGGAGCGACCCCGCGAAATTTACCATCGTGATCGACGTGGCGAACGCCGTCGAGGAAGTAAACGAAGACAACAACATCGGAGAATATTGAACCATCGAAACCCTTTTTAACAAGATTGAAACGGCGCACAACTATCAGGTTTCTGGGCAGGTTTTTTTTTGAAAAAATCAAAACCGGCCAGAAACCGCGACACCCATTTTTAAATTTTCAAACGACTTTTTTTATGAAAAAACATCTCATTTTGCTGCTCGGCTGCCTGCCTTTTTTCATGGGTTTTAGCGATAAAATGCCAGAAAATACGCCGCCATCGCCCCATCTGGTTTTAGAAAACTTGGTCATCGAGAAAGAATTCGGCCAGTTTACGGTCTTTCAAGTTAAAATCAAAAACAAGGAATTGAAACGAACTGTCAGCCTCCAAAACGTGAACGTTCAGGTCATTTTAGATGTGTTCGATACGAACGACCCTTCTCTGGTTTATCATCCACGGGCGGTGTTTTGTGGCCAAGTCCGTTCAATGAATCACCAAATCCCGGATGTGCCCGAGTTTCTCGCCCCCGGCCAGTCCGTTTTGTTAAGGGCAATAATTAATTGCCGCGAAACCTTGCCCCGGCGTGGTGTGGACAACCATAAGTGCTATCAGTTGGAGGCTTCCCCGGCGATTCTAAGTAGCAAAATGGATTTTGACTACATCACAGCCACCACTTGTTCAGGATCAACGAACCCCTTTTATCCCCATTAGGTGCGTTTTAAAATGTCCAATTTCCCAACAACTTGAAATCGTTGAAATCAGGATTAGGCCAAAATCAATTTCAAATTTTTAAAAAAAAATCATTTGACCAAACTCATTTTATGAACCACATCCTTAAAAATTCGACCGTTTTTGCCTGCAAGTCGGGCCTGTTTTTGCTCCTTGTTTTGGCAAGTTCCCAAAATTTGGCGGCCCAGAACATCCCGTCCATTTGCCTCGAATCGCCGCTGCAACGCTGGGCAACTTACCTGAACTGGATTGCCCCGAACCAGCCGCCGACGCACAATTTGGTGCTGAGCATCCAAAAATACAACCTCGCCGACATGGATTTGAACCTCAAATCGGTGGCCAGCAACATGCACAAAATGACCGGTTTTTGCCGTGCTTTTTACCTGCCCGCCGACCGGCAGGGCCTCAGTTGCCTGAACGACAAGACCGTTTCGATGCGGAACCCGCAGACCGGCGCGGCGGTCAACCAAACCATCCGTGGGTATTTTGGGGTGGGCGGCAACCCGGGACCGAACCCCGGTTTCATCAACCTGAACGGTGTGGGATACACCCGGACTGCCGGGAGCGGCGAGGTTCATTTGTTCAAAAAAGTGGGCGGCAGCGAGATTTTAGTCGTCCATTTTGACAAGGCAATTTTGAATTGATTGTTTTGAAAAACGGCTGTTCAAAAAAAACGGCGATTTTCGGGCAGCCCGAAAATCGCCGTTTTTTTTTATTTTCCTGTTTTTCAACTTCACAGAAAACCTGCTCAACCCGTGTTTGCTGCAGCATGGTTTCGGAGAGCCAGATTTTGTACGGGTCGCGCTCGCCTTTCCAGGGCATCGGGCGGTGGTGGGTGGCGTGCCAAGTGAGGAGTTTTTGGGTGAAAATTTGTGGGAGCATCAGATTTTATTTGCGGATTGGCTCAATTTTCAAGAAACCCGCTCAACTTTTAGGGCTTTTGAAAAAAGGCTTTTATTTTTTGGAGCAAGTTTTTTGCATCGTAAAAACAATTTATTTCCTTATAAATTTTCTTCTGTTTCCGTAAAATTCCGTTCGATGTGTGTTTTCCGTGTTCCAATTATTACCCAATAAAATCATTGAAAAACGGGCGGAAACGGCGCATTCACCAACTGCGGATTGACCGCCACTGCTTTGTCTTTCCAAATTTTCGCCTCGTCCGGCTGCCCCAAAATCGTGTAGCAAGTGTAAATTGAGTACAACGCCAAAAAATTGGTCGGCTGCTCGGCCACCGCCGATTTATAAAAAGGAATTGCCCGGTTGTAATCTTTTTTCATCACCGCCACGTCGGCCAAAGCAATCAAAGTGGAGGGGAATTTCGGGTCGGCTTTGTACGCTTTTTCGAGCCAGGGCAGCGCCTCGTCGGGTTTTCGTTGGTCGCGGAACGCTGAGCCGATGTAGCCCAAAAGCGTCGGGTTGTCCGGTTCGATTTCGAGCGCGGCTTTCCATTGTTCGATGGCTTCCGGGAAACGCAAATTGAGTGCGAACATCGTCCCCAAATTCCGCCGGGCATCCACAAAACGCGGGTCGCTTTTCACCGCACGTTTGTAAACTTCCTCTGCTTTCACATAATTTTTCCGCAAAAAATAGATGTAACCCAGGTTCGACAAGACTTTCGCGTCGTTCGGATTGTATTTCAAAGCCACTTCATAATCCGCCAACGCCTTGTCATATTGCTCCAAACGAAAATATGCAACGCCCCGCGAGCCGTACGCATCGTTGTAATCTTTGTACAAAGTCATCGCTTTTGTGTAATGTTCGATGGCTTTGTTGACCGCAGCCGCGTCTTTTACTTTTCCTGCTTTTTCGTCAATTCCATCTTTTGCAAATTCCAACGCGAGGTGGTAATTCAGTTTTGCGCAGTCCGGCGAAGTTTTGATGTCGGCACGGTAAAGTGCTGCGGAATCGTACCAAACCGGGTTGCGGGTGAAAGTTTTCAAAGCAAACAATCCAATCAAAACACCAGCCGCTGCCCAAATCGCCGTGCCATTTTTTTCGGGCATAATTTTACTTAAATCATTGATTTTAAATATTTTGCACAACAACCACGCCACCCCAAAACCAAAACCGAGCGTCGGAACGTACAACAAACGCTCGCCGTACGACGTGCCAATCAGCACAAAAACATTGGAATAAAGTGAAATCGTAATCAGGAAAAAGAGGATGGCGAAGGCCAAAAAATGGCGTTTTTTCAAATTCATCAATGCCCAAATTCCGCCGCCGACAAACAAAACCAAACCCAGCAGCGCGAAAACATCCCCAAATCCGACCGGTTTCATCTGCGGAAAACCCATGTCGCTGACCAACGGATGCGGAAAAACCAGCGTTTTCAAATATTGAAAACACATCCGAAAAGCGGAGGCCAACTCGCCCATTTTGCTGTCTGCCCCGACCACGAAATTGTCCAAAATCGAAATCTTTTCGTCGTGCGGTTGCTTGCCCAAAACTTGGTGGCGGACCAGCAAAAAAAACGCCGCTGGGATGACCATCAAACCCGAAACTTTCAAATTTTGGGAAATATTTTTCTCTGAAAAAAACCAAATCACGAGCGGAAAAACTGCCAAAAACGTGATTGCACTTTCTTTGAAAAAGAAGGCGACGCCGTAAAAAAACATCGCCGCCGCGAGCCAAATTGTTTTGTTTTTCTCCAGATATTCCCAAATTCCCCACAAAGCCGCCGTGCAAAAAAACAGCGACATGATTTCGTCGAGGCTTTTGATGTTGGCCACCGATTCGACGTGCGCGGGGTGCGCCATGAAAATCAGCGCGGCAATCGCTGGCAGCACGGGTGGGTAATTTTTCAGAATCCGCCGCCACGTCAACCAAATCAGCAGCCCGGTCAGCGCGAAAAAAAGCACATTTATAAAATGGTAAAAAAACGGTTTGTCGGGCGCGATTTGCCACTCGGCGGCGAGCATCGTCAAAGTTGCCGGGCGATAAAGTGAGCCGACGGAATTCCATGCTTTGTAGCCGTAGCGGTATTCGGTGGTGAAAATCGTGCCCACATTTTTCAGGCCGCCTTGCACGATATAATTGTCTTTGATGACCGAATAATCGTCCAAAGCATATTGATGGCTAAAAGTATTGGCGTACAAAACGAAGCCAAAAAGTGCTACAAAAAGGCCAAAAAGCCAAGTGTTTTTGGAAATTTTGGAAGCATTTTCATTTCCCGAAATGGTTTGGCCAATTGGCGTTGCAGGTTTTACAACTTGGCGGACGGGGCGGACTGGTAATTTTTCGTTTCTATTTTTGCTCATTTTTGAGAGATTTAGAGGCGAAATTAAAAACAGAAGTAACTACTTACCACAAATACTTTTTACCACAAAGACACATCAGAAAACATAAGATGTAGTTTAGAACTTATGTTTTCTGATGTGTCTTTATGGTAAAAAGTATTTGTGGTTGTTACAAACAAAAATCAACTCAAACCCATGCTCCACACTTTTTCAAAACCATTTTCAATTAAAATTTTTGCCGCCAAATCACTCCGTCGACCCGTCCGGCAAACCAAAACCACATCCTCGTTTTTGTTGAAAAAATTCAAATTTTGGGAAATTTGGGCAAGCGGGATGTTCCGTCCGCCGATGTTTTTTTCCAAAAATTCATGCGGTTCGCGCACGTCGATCAATTGAAATTTTTCTCCGACGGATTGCTTTTTTTGAAGTTCGACGAAGTTGATTTTTTGAATTAAAAATGATTTCCCCACACCACAAAACGCCTCGTAATCAATCAGTTGCGTGATTTTTCCAGTGTCAAAATTTTTCCTGATTTTCAAAATTCTGGAAGTAAAATCGGTCGCGTCGAACATCATCAATTTGTTGAAAAGTGGCTCGCCGATGCCCGCCAAAATTTTGATGGTTTCGGCGGCCAACATCGAACCGATGATGCCCGGCAAAACACCCAAAACGCCGCCCGTTGCGCAATCTGGAATCAATTCCGGCGGCGGCGGCGATGGAAAAAGGTCGCGATAATTTGCACTCCGCGAACCGTCGTTCGACTTCGCTCCCGAACCGTCGGGCAAGGGAAAATTGAAAACAGCAACTTGGCCTTCGTACCGAAAAACAGAACCAAAAACGAGTGTTTTTTCTGCCAAAATACAGGCATCGTTGACCAAATATCGAGTGGGAAAATTGTCCGAGCCGTCCACCACAACATCGTATAAATGGATGATTTCCAACGCGTTGCGGCTGGTCAAATGTTCTGGGTGAACTTCAAATTGGAGGTGTGGATTGAGAATTTTGAGTTTTTCGGCAGCCTCCGTCGCTTTCAATTTTCCGAGGTCATTTTCCGAAAAAAGGATTTGCCTGTGCAGGTTTGAAATGTCAACCCGGTCACCGTCGGCGATGCCGATTTTTCCGACCCCCGCCGCCGCGAGGTATTGCAAAACCGGACAGCCCAAACCGCCCGCACCGACGACCAAAACTTTGGCGGATTTCAGTTTTTGCTGGCCGGCGATGCCGAAATTGGGCAGGGAAATTTGGCGGGCGTAACGTTCGAGTTCTTTTTGAGTAAGCATTTGTGTCGGTTTTGGAGGGCGAAATTTATTTCGCCTCTTCATTTAAAACTAAAAGGCGAAATAAATTTCGCCCTCCAAAAATAATCAATGCTTTGCGTATTGCCCGTCGTAATATTTTTGGTAATCGCCGGAAGTCACCGCACCCAGCCACTCGTCATTTTTGAGGTACCATTTTGCAGTTTCGCGGAAGCCTTCTTCAAATTTTATGGACGGTTGCCAGCCCAATTCGTTCATCAATTTTGAAGCATCGATGGCGTACCGACGGTCGTGGCCGGGACGGTCTTTCACAAAAGTTATCAATTTGCGCGACGCGCCCGCCGGACGTTTCAAAAGTTCGTCCATGATGTCGCAAAGTTTCTCGACGAGGTCAATATTTTTCCATTCGTTGTTGCCGCCAATATTATATGTCTCGCCGTCGCGGCCATTATGAAAAATCGTGTCAATCGCCGAAGCATGGTCTTTTACCCAAAGCCAATCGCGGGTGTATTTTCCATCGCCATAAATCGGCAGCGGTTTTTCGTGACGTATGTTGTTGATAACCAGAGGAATAAGTTTTTCCGGGAAATGGTTCGGCCCATAATTGTTCGAGCAATTCGACACGACGACCGGCAAATGATAAGTATGAAAATACGCCCGCACAAAATGGTCGCTCGATGCTTTTGAAGCAGAATACGGCGAGCGCGGGTCATATTTTGTGTCCTCGGTGAAAAAACCTTCGTCGCCGAGCGAGCCGTAAACTTCGTCGGTCGAGACGTGGTAAAAACGTTTTCCAGAATCTCGCCCGAGGCGAGACCAAATTTCGCGGGCGGCGTTCAACAAATTGACCGTGCCGATGACGTTCGTTTCGACAAAAGCCATCGGGTTGGCAATCGAACGGTCAACATGGCTTTCTGCGGCGAGGTGGATGATGCCGTCGGGTTTGTATTTTTTAAAAACAGTGTCAATTTCACTGGGTTTCGTGATGTCTGCTTTTTCAAAAACATAATTTTCGGCAGTTTCCACGTCGCGCAGGTTGGCGAGATTTCCGGCGTAGGTCAAAGCATCGAGGTTGACGATGCGGTAATTTGGGTATTTATGGACGAACAACCGGACGAGGTGCGAGCCGATGAAACCCGCGCCGCCGGTGATTAAAATTGTTTTTTCAAAAACCATTTTTTATAATTTGGAATCGAAATCTCAAATTTAACCACTTTGTCATTCCGTAGGAATCTGGCCGAAAATGAAACTCAATTTTAAAACGCTGAAAATTTTCATTGTAAAATAAATTCGAGCGCGATGCTTGGGCAGATTCCTACGGAATGACAAAGTGGTTGATTTGAGATTTCAAATTTTTTGATGTCGAGAACTGCGGTTAAACTTTTACCACTTTTTTAAAATATTCGTAAGTCAATTTCATGCCAGCCGCCCGGTCATATTTTGGTTCCCAGCCCAAAATCTCGCGTGCTTTCGTGATGTCCGGTTTGCGTTGTTTCGGGTCATCTTGCGGCAGCGGACGGTAATCAATGTATGCTTTTGGGTTGCCGACGAGTTCCATGACTTCGTGGGCAAACTGCATCATCGTGATTTCCGACGGGTTTCCGATGTTCACCGGGCTGGAATAATCGCTCAAAAGCAAGCGATAAATGCCTTCCACCAAATCATCAACGTAGCAAAATGAGCGGGTTTGCGAGCCGTCGCCAAAAACCGTCAGCCCTTCGCCGCGGATCGCTTGGCTAAAAAACGCGGGCAAAACACGCCCGTCGTTGACCCGCATCCGAGGGCCGTAGGTGTTGAAAATGCGGATAATCCGAGTTTCTACCTTGTGAAAAGTGTGGTACGCCATCGTGATGGCCTCCATAAATCGCTTCGCTTCGTCGTAAACGCCGCGTGGCCCAACCGGGTTGACGTTTCCCCAATATTCTTCAACTTGCGGGTGGACGAGCGGGTCGCCGTAAACTTCGGAAGTCGACGCGACGAGAATCCGCGCCTTTTTGTCCTTCGCCAAACCGAGGCAATTGTGCGTGCCGTGAGCCCCAACTTTCAAAGTTTGGATGGGCATTTCGAGGTAATCAATCGGGCTGGCAGGCGAGGCAAAATGCAAAATGTAATCCAGTTTGCCGGGGACGTGGATAAATTTCGACACGTCGGTGTTGTAAAATTCGAAGTCTTTTTCTTTGAAAAGATGATCGATGTTGGCGAGGTCGCCGGTCAACAAATTATCCATTCCGATAACTTGATAACCTTCGGCGATGAACCGGTCGCTGAGGTGCGAACCTAAAAATCCGGCGCAACCGGTGATTAAAATTCTCTTTTTAGCCATGGGTTTTCCCTGTAAAATTTTGATGAAAAAATTTATTTATCACATAGAAAACAGAGTAGTTTTCACATAGAAAACATAGGATTTTCATATAAAAGTCTATGTTTTCTATGTGTGCTCGACTACCTGGACCAGGAAGGGCTCTCGGACAACACGAT
>JANNMS010000142.1:0-1663 GCA_031398055.1 Saprospirales bacterium
GACCTGCGAAAATTACAGCACCCGCAGGTCGGAGACCTGCCGACACCACATTTCGGGTCGCAGACCCTCACAAGCATCCGGCTTTTCCTTTTCCTTTTTTTCCTTTTTTCAACCCTTTTCGCCCCACTCGCCTTTTCCCAAACCAAAAAAGACCTCGAAGAAAAACGCCAGCGGATTTTGAACGAAATCCAGACGACAAACAAACTGCTGAAAAAAACCGAAAAAAACCGCGAAGCAGCCTACGACCGTTTTCTTGCCCTACAAAGCCAGATCGAAAAACGCGAAACTTTGATCGAAACTTTGGATTCCGAACTCGCGGCCACCGACAGCAGTTCGCACCGGGCGGCGGCGGTCATCGCCTCGCTGAGCCGCGACATCGAAAAAATGCAAAACGAATACGGACAAATGATGCGCGGGGCATTTCGGCGGAAAATGACGACCAATCCGTTGCTTTTTATTTTGTCGGCGGAGAGTTTGAACCAGATGTTCCGGCGGTGGCTTTTTTTGCGGAAATACGATGCGGCGCGAAAAGAACAAGCCGCCGCAATTGCTTTTACCAAAACCATGTTGGCCAAAAAAATGGTCTCCCTCGAAGAAATCCGCCACGAAAAAGAAGTGATTTTGGACAATTTGCAAGGGCAAAAAGGGAAATTGACGAGCGAAATGAAAGACAAAAACGAACTGCTTGAAACTTTGAAAAAGGACGAATCGAAGTTGAAAGGCGATTTGAAAGAGAAGGAAATCGCCCACGAAAAATTGAACCAGATGATTGAAAACGTCATCCAAACCGAAATCCGAAAACGCACCGAAGCCGCCCGAAAACCTGCCGCGACAAAACCCAAAAAGCAAAAAACCGAGAAAAAAAAGCAGGAAAAACCAGCCGTCGAAACTGAAACTACTACTGCTGAAACCGAAACTGAGGTAAAAATCGAACCTGCACCCGTTGTTGAAGAAGATGCTTTGTCATCGGATTTTCGGAAAAACAGGGGGCAGTTGCCGTGGCCAGTGCCGTCCGGTTTTATCGCCAAAAAATTCGGAAAACAGCCGCACCCGACTATTCCCAACATTCAAATCACGAACAACGGGATCGATATCCGGACGGACGATTTGACGCAAGTTTATGCCGTTTTTGAGGGCACGGTGGCGGGCGTGCAATTTATTCCTGGCCACGATTACACCGTAATTTTGCAGCATGGCGATTATTACACGGTTTATTCAAATTTGCTGGAAACTTATGTTTCAAAAGGCGACAATATCAATATTAAACAAAGCCTCGGCACGGTTTCGACCAACCGAATTACTGGGACGAGCGAACTGCATTTTGAACTTTGGCATGGAAAAGAAAGGCAAAATCCGGCGAATTGGATAAAAAAGTGAGGTCGGTGGAAGATTTATTACGCTTTCTAATTTAAGAGGCTGTTTGAATTTGAAATTCAAACAGCCTCTTATGTTTTCGAGATCTTGCTCCAAAATGGTGAAAAGCGAAGACTTTTTTTAAAAAATGTCTTCGCTGATTTTAAATTTGGCTCAATTATGATTCCAAGTTGCTGTTTCAAAAAGGTGCGTAGCACCTCAATATTTGTAGAATTTTGTAGCCAAAATTTTAAAAAGGTGCGTAGCACCGGAACATTTGACATTGAAATATGACGGTGCTACGCACCTT
>JANNMS010000165.1:0-4559 GCA_031398055.1 Saprospirales bacterium
GAAATTTATTTCGAACCAATCCGAACTTCATTTTACTCCCCAAAAATCTCTTTCAATTTTTCCCCCAACTGCTCGCCCCTCAAATTCCGGACAATCAATTTTCCCTGTGGATCGAGCAGCAAAGTTTGCGGAATCGAAGTGACCGAATACATTTTCGCGTGCTCACTTTGCCAACCTTTCAAATCAGAAATGTGTTTCCACGGAATCGCATCGGCATCAATCGCACCTTTCCAAGCATCCAAAGTGCGGTCGAGCGAAACGCCCAAAATCTCAAAACCTTTGGCTTTGTATTTTTCATAATTGACTTTCACATTTGGGTTTTCGCGGCGGCACGGCCCACACCAACTTGCCCAAAAATCAATCAAAACATACTTCCCACGCATTTCTGCCAGCGAATATTGACCACCTTCGGGCGTCATCCCAGCCAAATCAGGCACTTCCATGCCGGGCATAAACGTGCGGTTTTTATTCAATTCAAAATCAATCCGGCGGCTTTCGCCATTGTCTTTGCCCTTAAATTCTTCCATGTAAATTTTTCCAAACTCCAAATAATTCGGGCTGTTCGAAACCTGAAAGCCATTCACCAAACCCGACAAAGCCAAACGCCACGCCGGCGACCCTTTTTGAAATTTGCCCAGCCATTTCATTGCCCATTCTTTTTGTTTGTCCGCCATCGTCGGCATGGCCGAAAGAACGCGCGCAAATTGATTAAAAGCAGGCATCAAATCTGGAAGTTTCGAGTAATCCGCATCCGCGAAATTGGCATTTTTGAAATATTCATTGGCCAAATATTCAAAATCGGACGGGTAGCCATTTTTTTCAAAAAGAGCCGACGGATTCGGCGGCAGGTACAAAACCGCAACTTTTCCCAACAACGGATTGGCCTTTTTCAAAGAATCCAAAAAGTGGCCTTTTGCCTTTTCGAGTTGTTGGATTTTCTCAAATCCTGCTTTTGCATTCACTTGGTCGCCACCGTTTTGGGCAGCCCGCCAAGCCGTCGTGGCATCTTGCTCGGCCTGATTCATTTCATCGAGGCGTTTTTTCGTGGCGTGATATCCAAGATTATTTTTCCCGGTGGCACGTGAATATTCCAGTTTCGCACAATCGCCGTAAACCGAAACTTCCGGTTCGTCGCCGACCAAAACAAAAATCGAAGAAGCCTCCGTCGTGCCGATTGCATAAAATTTCTTTTCGCCTGCCGGCACCGTGAAAACGTAATTTTTGTCCTCGTTTTTCGCCGAGCGTTGCACAATTCGGTATCCCAAACCGACCGGTTCGTACAAAGTCATGCTGTCGACCGCTTCGCAATTCACAAGTTTTTTGCAAATTATCCGCACCGCATTTGGCGAAATGGATGAATTCTGTTGTCCGCCGCCGCTCGTTTGGGCAAAAATGGAAATCGGCAATGCCAACAAAAGGAGTATTTTTTTCATTGAATTATTAGATTTTGAAAATTTTTGGATGATGCTTTTTGAAATTCAGGGGCAAAAATAAGCCGATCCCCCAAATCTGCCCGACCGCTCGTGTTACCAAACTCTAAATGTCTGAATTACACAGAAAAATTTTACCCAACTAAAAAAGTCGCAAACCTGCGCTCACTTCAAAAGTCGTGTATTTCGTTTCAGGCAAGTCTTTGTAAATGCCCGCTTGACCCCATTCATATCGAAAATCGAAGGTAATAAAAAAAATATCGAATCCAAGACCCGCATCCGCTCCCCAAAATCGGCGTTGAAAAACATCTTTGGAGAGGCCAAATTCCTCTTTATTGATGCCCAAACGTTGGTAAAAAGTGCCGCCGCCGTAGGCCCGCAGGCGAAAATTGTCGCCATCCACCAATTTAAAACCCAGATAACCGGGTATTTTTAGGCATTTCACTCCGACAATATCTTCCACTGGATTTCCAAACCCGGTTTCCGAAATGTCTACCAAATAATAATTCATCACGTGATAAAATACCCCCGGATTAAAATACAACCGGTCGCCCATCCGAAAATCCGCGCCGATCGAATAACTGGGGCGCGATGCAGTTTCAAAATCGGTTGGATCAATTTCTAAACGAGTCAGGCCGTAACTCACTTTTGGACAAAAGTCAAATTGAGCAAAAATCGGTGCCACAAAAAATAGGAAAATCGTGGCCAAAAAAACTTGTTTCATCTTTTTGAATGGTTTGTTTTATTTTTTTGGTGAAAAAAAAATTGCCGATTTGGAAAAAACAAAAACAAAACCGACGGACAAAAGTACCTCAAAACATTTTCCCGAACCGCCCCTGCGACTTTGTTCTTTTAAAATTGGCAATTTTTCGCACTTTTGCCACTCAAATTTTTGAATCAATGCCACATCCATTTCGCACTTTTTTTGCCCTCGCCGTTTGCCTGGTTTTTTCCCAAAACACATTTTCCCAAACCCAAAAACTCACCCCGGAATTGCTCTGGCAAATCGGCCGCGTCGGTTTGGAATGCGTTTCACCGGACGGGAAAACGGCAGTTTACGGTGTGCAACGTTTTGATATTCATGCAAATAACTCGACGCGGGTTTTGTACGCCGTCGAAATTTCGAGTGGGAAGACGATTGCGTTGACGCCCGCTGAAAAATCTGCCAGCGATGCCGAATTTTTTCCCGACGGCTCGAAAATCGCTTTTTTGATGGACGGAAAATTGCAACAAGTCCAGCCCGATGGCAGTCGTTTGTCCAAAGTTTCTGATTTTGAAATGAACGGTTTCCATTTTTCGCCCGACGGCAAAAAACTGCTTTTTGTCCAGGATGTTAAATATGACGCGACGTCCGCCGAACGCCAGCCCGATTTGCCCAAAAACTCGGCGAAGATTTTTGATGGTTTGTTTTATCGGCACTGGAAAAGTTGGGCTGACCAATCGTACTCGAATATTTTCATTTTGGAAATCGAAAATGGCCGTTTCGGCACCGCCCCAAAAAATATCATGAACGAACCGTTCGATTCTCCGACGCCACCCGACGGCGGCATGGAAAAAATAACGTGGAGCCCGGACGGCCGTTTCATCGCCTACACTTCCCGAAAACTTTCCGGAACTGCCGAAGCGCAGAGCACCAACACCGATATTTATATGTATGAATTGGCGTCCGGCCGCACGACGAACATTTCGGAAGGCCGCGGCGGATACGATTTTGACCCGGTTTTTTCGCCTGACGGCAAATATTTTGCCTACACCAGTCAGGCCACGCCGGGTTACGAAGCCGACCGCACCCGTTTGATGCTCGTGGATTTACAAACTTCGCAAACCACAGAACTCACCGAAAATTGGGATTTCGAAGCCAACCAACCGCAGTTTTCTGCCGATTCGAAATCCATTTATTTTTTGTCGAGCAAAAATTTTACCTATCAAATTTTCAAAGCCAACCTCGCCCCAACCTCGCGGACAGAGAAACAATTTGAGCAAATTACCGACGGCCAGTGGGATTTTAACAATTTCAAAGTCGTTGGAAATCAATTGATTGCATCTCGCACGGCGATGGATGCGCCCGCCGAGATTTTCACGGTCAACCTCACCGACCGAAAAATCAACAAACTCACTTCCGTCACCGACGACCCGTGGTCCAATATTTCAAAAGGCAAAATCGAACGCCGCAGCGTGAAAACGACCGACGGAAAAGACATGAATGTTTGGGTGATTTACCCGCCCGATTTTGATAAAAACAAGAAATATCCGGCACTTTTGGTTTGCCAAGGCGGGCCGCAATCGGCGATGAGCCAAGGTTTTTCGTTCCGTTGGAATTATCAATTGATGGCCGCAAACGGCTACATCGTCATTGCGCCCTGCCGTCGCGGGATGCCCGGCAGCGGCACGGCTTGGAACGATGCCATCGCGGGAGATTACGGCGGTCAACCGATGCGCGACCTGCTTTCTGCCACCGATGCCCTTGCAAATGAACCATTTGTGGACAAAAACCGCCTCGGTGCGGTCGGCGCGAGTTTCGGCGGATACTCGGTTTATTGGCTGGCGGGACACCACGAAAAACGTTTCAAAACTTTCATCAGCCACTGCGGGATGTTCAATTTGGAAACTTTTTACGGCACGACGGAGGAGGTTTGGTTTCCAAATCATGATTTTGAGGGCGCATTTTGGCAAAAACCAACACCAAAAATGTACACCGACGGCTCAAACCCAATTCGCAGCGTGGATAAATGGGACACGCCGATTTTTGTAATCCACAACGAATTGGATTTCCGCGTGCCGTTCAGCGAGGGGATGCAGGCATTTCAGGCCGCACAACTTCGGGGCATCAAATCGCGGTTTTTGTCTTTTCCTGACGAGGGTCACTGGATGTCGAAGGCGCAAAACTCGATTTTTTGGCAGCGGGAATTTTTCCAGTGGTTGAAAGAAACGCTTTGAAATTTTCAAAAAAAATAGGCTCAATTATGATATCAAGTTGCTGTTTCAAAAAGGTGCGTAGCACCTCGATATTTGTAGAAAAACAAGGAAAAACGATTCAAAAGGTGCGTAGCACCGTCATATTTCAAGGTCAAATGTTCCGGTGCTACGCACCTTTTTAAAATTTTGGCTACAAAATTCTACAAATATTGA
>JANNMS010000166.1:0-14174 GCA_031398055.1 Saprospirales bacterium
ATGTTTTCTATGTGTCGTAAATCGTTTCATTTGATTACAAAATCGTCGCCCGTGCCGCATCCAACATCGCCCGTGTTTCTTCGAGCGAGTCGGCTTGGGCATAAACCCGGAGCACGGGTTCGGTGCCGGAAGCCCGTATCATCACCCATTTGTCGTCGCCAAAAAGGAATTTCCAGCCGTCCAAATCTTCCATGCCTTTGATTTTATATTTTCCAAAACTGGTATAACTTTTTGCTTTGCAAGCCGCAATCACCGCCTGTTTTTGGGCTTCGGTGATGTGCAAATCGTCGCGGTCGAACGCAAATTTTCCCACTTCGCGGTACACTTCTTCGACGATGCCTTTCACCGTTTTTCCGGTTTTTGCCATGAATTCGAGCACCAAAAGTCCCACCCAAACGCCGTCGCGTTCTGGAATATGGCCTTTCACCGCGAGCCCGCCGGATTCTTCGCCACCAACCAAAACATCCTCGGTCGTCATGATTTCAGCAATGTATTTGAACCCGACTTTCGTGATTTCGTAAGGCAAGCCAAATTTTTCGGCCATCTTTTTCAACTTGTCGGTCACCGAAAAAGTGAACACGACTTTGCCCGACAAGCCTTTATATTTATGTAAATACAAAAGTAAAATCAATAAAAGATGGTGGCTGTCCACAAAATTTCCATCTTCGTCGTACATCCCGATGCGGTCGGCGTCGCCATCGGTGGCGAGTCCGGCGGAGATTTTCGGGTTGTTTTTGATGGTTTCGGAAAGCAATTTCAGGTTGCGGTGGATTGGTTCGGGGGCTTGGCCGTGCATCCCGGGGTTGTTGTCGCAATGCAAAAAAATGGAACGCGGCAACAAATTTCGCACCGCCCGCTGCCCCGCACCGAACATCGCGTCGTATGCCAATTTGACGCCCGCAGATTTGATGGCTTTCAAATCAAAATTTTTCCGGGCATGTTGGAGATACATTTTTTCGAGGTCGGCATCGACAAAAAGTTTTTTCGCAACGAGGTCATTGATTTCGGGCAATTTTTGAATCGAACATTTTTCGGGAATCAATTCCTCGACCGCCGCGATTTCCGAAGGAATGCACGGGCCGCCGTAGGCCGCTTTGAGTTTGTAACCGTTGTAACTCGGCGGGTTGTGGCTCGCGGTGATGACGATTCCGAGGTCGGCTTTCAATTTTACGACCCCCAAACTGACCATCGGCGTGCTGCAAAAACCGGTCGAAACGTGGCATTTGATGCCGTGCGCTCCCAAAACTTTTGCGGTGACCGTCGTAAAAAGCAGCCCGCCGAAACGGCAATCGTAACCGATGACTGCTTTTTTCATTTTTCGGGCTTTCATGTAAAGTGCGGTGGCTTCGGCCACGCGCATCACGTTTTCAACCGTGTAATCATCGGCAATGATGGCGCGCCAGCCGTCAGTACCGAATTTGATGGGTATTGCCATATCTTTTAATTTTAATTTTTGGTGAAAAAAATGGGCGGCGTGGGGCAAAAATGCCTCAACGCCGCCCATATTTTTTGTTTTTCAGCCAAAAACTTCCATCAAAAAATTGAACGCTGCGAAATAATGTGGCAATTTGAAATTACCACGAAAGTCGGTTTACTTATTCCCGCTGTTCTGACCTTGCCGCCGCATCATTTTATTGGGATTTTTTTCCCGGATTTCTTTCAATTTTTTGACCAATGCTTCCCGAAAACGCCGTTCGGCCTGGGGCAATTTTGCCAATTTTCGGGCTGGCAAAACGCTCCGAAGTTTTTGGTAGGCATCCCGTTCGAGGTCAAGTTCGCGTTGTTGCCGTTCAAAATGATTTTTGATTTGGACTTCAACTTCGGCGTCGGACAAATTGTCGAGCGGTTTTGCGGGGTGGTATTGTTCGACCAATTTTTCCCGGTTGTCCAAAAACTCGTTGTAAATCGGCCAAAACTGTTCGGCTTCTTTCGAAGTCAGTTGCAATTCTTCGGTAAAAATCGCCGCTCGGAAAGCACGGATTCGTTCTTCGCGGCGTTCCGGGTCAGGCTGGGCAAATGCCGCAAAACTGCTGAAAATCAGGGCAATACAAAATAACTGTTTCATACTTTTTAATTTTTTAGAAAAATTTGTGCGTATTTGTTTGGGTAAATTTTTCAGCCACCGGTTGCCGAAAAATTGTATTTTAAAGTAGTTCTTCCAATTCTGAATCGGTCATTCCATCGAGCAAAAACTGCTCGTCTGCTGCTTTTAAATTTTCAATTTTCACGTCGTCAACTTCGTCCGTCGAACTTGGAATTTCAACTTCAACAATTTCCGGCGCAAGTTGTCCGGGGTCAAATTGTTGGACATTTTCGAGGACAAAATTTTCAATTTCATCTTCCGAAATTTGGGTCATCGCCAATTCAGAATTGACCGCCGCCGACGAATTTGGTCTGAAAAACCACCACGCCGAAAAACCCAAAACCAACACTGCCGCGAGGCCAATCGCAAACTTCGGTTGCCAAAAACCAGCCATCCAAGCCGTCAATTTCCCGACTGGCGAGGGCTGTGAAATTGGCTTTCGCCGCGCCCCGATTTCGTCCAAATTTTTAAAAATTTCGGACTCCAAATTTTCAAAATAATGCTCCGGGACGCGCATCCCATCGTCCTGTTTCCGCAGGTCGGCGAGCCGTGGCGATAGTTCGCGGAGTTCTTCTTCGATATTTTTCATGTTAAAAAACTTTCCATTTTTTTGACCGCGTGGTGAAACGAGGCCTTCAAAGCACCCACCGAGGTGTCCAAAAACTTGGACATTTCTTCGTAGGGCATTTCATCGAAATAGCGTAAATTGAACACAAGTCGTTGTTTTTCAGGCAGTTGACCGATGGCGATTTGCAATTTCAGTTGGATTTCGTCGGGGTCGAACCACGCGTCGGCTTTCAATTTCGTGGCGACTAAATTGGTTTCGTCGTCGAACGAAAGATTGGCCGCGCGTTTTCGGGTCTGCAAAAAAGTGAGGGTCTCGTTCGTCGCAATCCGGTACATCCAGGTGTAGAGTTTTGACTTGCCCTCGAATTGCAAAACACCCCGGTAAATTTTGATAAAAGTGTTCTGCAAAACGTCGTCCGCGTCGTCGTGCGACCCGACCATCCGTCGGATGTGCCAGTACAAACGCTCGCGGTATTGCTGCATCAACAATCGAAATCCGCGCTCGAAACCGGTTTCGGAGTGCAAAAGTTCGAGTATTTTTTCGTCGGTCACGGCGGACTGCGTTGCTGTCAATTTTTTTGGATTGATTTTGTCGAGACCAAAAACCCTGCTTGTTCAGGTTGGTCATTCTGACGAAAGAAAAATGGGAAGGTTTAAAATGGTTATTTGTTATTGGGGAAATGGTTATTGGTTTGGTGAAAAACCAATAACAAATAACCAATTACCCAATTACCAATTTCGATTTGATGAAACCCGAAATCACTTCCAAACCACGTTCAAAATCGTGGTTGTTGTTCACCACGATGTCGGCTTCATCTTTGTACGGTTGGATAAATTTTTCAAAAGAAGGCAAAACGTGGTGTTCATATTTGTACAAAACATCCTCGATTGGGTAGCCGCGCTCGACTTGGTCGCGGTAAATTCGGCGGATAACTTTCAGGTTTTCTTTGGCATTTATAAAAATTTTCAGGTCGATCAGCGGCGCGATTTTTTTAAAATGAAAAATAAACAGGCCTTCCAATAAAATCACCGGCGCAGGCTGAAAAGTGATTTCGCGTGGCGTCGCGTCCGGATTATTGAAAACATATTCCTGAATCGTCACCGCCTCGCCGGACAGTAATTTTTCAACGTCGCTCCTGAATTTTTTTTTGTCAAAAGATTTCGGCAGGTCAAAATTTTTCTCGCCTCGCTCGTCGGTGTGCTGTTTTTCGCGCGGCAAATAATAGTCGTCCTGCGAAACGATGCAGAGTTGGTTTTCGGAAAATTGCTCACGCAACCGACGGATGAATGACGTTTTTCCGCTGCCGCTGCCGCCGGTGATGCCTATTAAAAACGGACGCATTTTTTTTGGATTTACGATTTACGATTATTGATTTACGATTTTGGCCTCGCGCCAAACGAGATTCAATTGCCGTTGTTGGCGTCCTCGCCAACAACCTTTTTTTGGTCGTTTTCAAGAAGAAAAAGTTGTTGGCGAGGACACTAACAACGGCAAAAAACTGAGTTAATTGAGATAACAAACCAATAAGTGTTTGTACTGTTATGTTATAAAATGTCTTGTATAATTTAGTTAAACTGGGCTCTCTGTTTTTTCATTATTTTCTAATTTTTCAGCAAAAAATTTCCACAAATTTTCATCTGGCAGCGGTGCTTCGATTTCTATTTTTTCATCAGAAACCGGGTGAATAAAATTCAATTTCCAGGCGTGCAAATGAATCGAACGGTCGAGGTTGCTGCGCCGCGCACCGTATTTTACATCGCCTTTCACCGGGCAACCGATGGCCGCGAGTTGCGCCCGGATTTGGTGGTGCCGCCCGGTCAACAATTTTATTTTCAATAAAAAATAGGCATCACTGCTCGCCACAACTTCGTATTCCAAATCGGCTTCCTCGCTGCCGGGACGCGATTCGGAATAAACCGAACTGACATTTTTTACGCCGTCTTTTTTTATAAAATGCTTCAATCTGCCCTGCATTTCGGGCGGCTGATTTTTTACCACCGCCAAATAAATTTTTTCGACGGTTCTTTCTGAAAATTGTGCGGTGAGCGCAGTCATCGCAGCGGGCGATTTTGCAAAAACAACAATCCCGGACGCCGGTCGGTCAACCCGATTGACCAAATGCAGTGGGTGTTTGCAATAAGTTTCGGCCAATTTTTGCAAAGAATCGTCGCCCGTTTTATCGGATTGCACGGGCAGTCCAGCGGGTTTGTTCAAGGCCAAAAATTGGTTATTACGAAGAAGAATATTTAGCATAAAATTGATTTAAGAATTTGAAAAAATTTGCCACAACTCGTTCACAGCCAATCATTTAAAATCAACCGATAAAAAAATGTACGCTTATTTAAAAGGTGAAATTACGTATCGCAGCCCATCATTTATCGCCCTCGAAGTGGGTGGCGTGGGCTACCATCTGAACATCCCGGTCAGCACTTTTTCCGCGCTTGATGGCAAAGATAAAGCGACGATTTACACCCATTTTCATGTCCGGGAGGATGCACAAATATTGTACGGATTTGCGACACAGGCCGAGCGGAATATTTTCGTGCAACTGATTTCGGTCTCCGGCGTCGGCCCGAACACCGCACAAATCATCCTTTCTTCGATGTCGGTGGATGAAATCCGTCAGGCAATTTTGTCCGAACAAGCCTTCGTTTTGCAACGGGTGAAAGGCATCGGCGTGAAAAGTGCCAAACAAATTATCCTAGATTTGAAAGATAAAATTGCCCGCGAAGGCGTGGACGCGCCTGTTTTGTTGCCGGGTGCGACGGGTCAAAGCCATCAAAATCAAGTTCGGGAAGAGGCAATCGGGGCTTTGGTCAATCTTGGTTTTGGCAGAATTATGGTTCAAAAAGCAGTGAATGCAATTTTGAAAGAAACGCCAAATCCGGGAAAAGTCGAAGATTTAATTAAGTCGGCTTTGAAAAACCTATCAGGAAATTAGGTAAAATTTGAATTTTAAAAAATAAAAAAAAACGCCTCGCTAAAAATTTCAGCGAGGCGTTTTTTCTGAAAAACGAATTTTTACGAATGAATTGACCGGTTCCCCGTCGCCGCCAAACAAGCCTCTTTCATCGCCTCGGTGTACGTCGGGTGCGCGTGCGACATCCGAGCAATGTCTTCTGCGGAAGCCCGATATTCCATCGCCACGACGGCTTCGGCAATCATGTCAGCCGTGCGCGCGCCGACCATGTGGACACCCAAAATTTCGTCAGTTTCGCGGTGCGCCAAAACTTTCACCATCCCGTCCAAATCCATGCTTGCCCGCGCCCGACCGAGTGCCCGGAACGGGAATTTTCCAGTTTTGTACGGCGTGCCGTTTTCTTTCAATTGTTCTTCCGTAAAACCGACCGCTGCAACTTCCGGCCAAGTGTAAACCACGCCCGGAATCAAATTATAATTGATGTGCGGATGCTGCCCGACCATCGTTTCGGCCACAAAAACACCTTCTTCCTCGGCTTTGTGCGCCAACATCGCTCCTTTAATCACATCGCCAATTGCAAAAATGCCCGGCACGGTGGTTTCCAATTTTTCATTCACAGGAATTCTGCCTTTTTCGTCGAGCGAAATTCCCACATTTTCCAAACCTAATTTATCGGTATAAGGCTTGCGGCCAATCGCCACGAGGCAATAATCGACGTCAAAACTGATGGTTTTGGATTCATCGTCGCGGCTTTTTGCCACGACTTTTACCTCATTTTCAGAAGGCAAAACTTCGGTCACGGCGTGGCGCAGGTGAAATTTCAAACCGAGACTTTTTAATGATTTCATCAATTCTCGACTACAATCGCTATCCATTCCGGCGATAATTCTATCTAAATATTCAACCACAATTACCTCGGTTCCCAATCTCGCATAAACACTGCCCAACTCCAATCCAATCACCCCGCCGCCAATCACTAACATTGATTTTGGTAATGATTTTATATTCAATGCCTCTGTTGAAGTTATCACTCTTTTCTTATCGTAATTAAAATTAGCAGGCACTATTGGTTTAGAACCAGTGGCTATAATTGTTTTATCTGTTTCAATAACTTTTTCTATGTTTTCACTATCAATTATCTTAATTGAATTAGCATTTATAAAAGAACCATGACCGATATAAACATCAATCTTATTCTTTTTCATTAAAAATTCAACGCCTTTATTATTATCTAAAACAACCTCGTTTTTGCGCCCAATCATTTGTGGCAAATTGACTTGCAAGTCCTTTAAATCAATCCCATGTTTTGTAAAAGTGTGGGCTGCATTGTAATAATGTTCGGAAGAATCCAACAAGGCTTTTGATGGGATGCAACCAACATTCAAACAAGTGCCGCCGAGGTTTTTATACCGTTCAATAATGGCCGTTTTCAAACCCAATTGTGCGCAGCGAATCGCCGCAACATATCCGCCGGGGCCGGAGCCGATAACTACAACATCGTATTTCATCAGAAATTTTTTATTTAAAATTGAAAATCGGAGGGCAAAAGTAGAATGAACTCAACTGAAAATGATTCGAGAAGTTTGAAAATGCTTTCTGAAATTTGCGGCATGGATTTACTGAAAAAATTTTTCCCGGAACTCACCGCCGAGCAATTGGACAAATTCGCCCGCCTCGCAGATTTGTACATCGAGTGGAACTCGAAAATCAACGTGATTTCTCGGCAGGACATCGAGAATTTGGAGGAACGCCACTTTTTGCATTCGTTGGCAATCGCCAAATTTCTCACCTTCAAACCCGGCACGAAAATCCTCGATTTGGGCACGGGCGGTGGGATGCCAGGTATTCCGTTGGCCATTTTTTTCCCGGAAGTCAAATTTGTGTTGGTGGACAGCATCGGCAAAAAAATCAAAGTCGTGCAGGAAATCGTGGCTGCTTTGGGTCTCGAAAATGTCGAAGCATTTCATTCGCGCGCCGAGGATTTGAAAATGGTCGGCCAGTTCGATTTTGTGGTCACGCGGGGCGTTGCACCGCTCGTGCAATTGATGTTTTGGTCGCACAAATTTTTCAGCAAAAAACACAAACACGGCTACCCGAACGGCCTGATTGCTTTGAAAGGTGGCAAATTGAAAAGCGAAATCGCTGAAATGCCCGGCAAAGGCAAGGATTACTCCGAGGTTTCGCAAATTTCCAAGTTTTTCAACACCGAGTTTTTTGAGGAAAAATGCGTGGTTTATGTGCAGGCCTGAACTTCAAATTCAAAAAAAATCATGAAATTTTTATCAATCATTGCTATATTTCTCTTCAATTGTTGTGGCGCCTTTTGCCAATCCGATTCTATTCTTTTTTCAAAAGAAGTTGGGGGCTTCAAATTTGAACTTCTTCAGAAAAAACACCGGCAAATACTGCTGTGCCAACATTCGGGGGCAACCGATACAGTTTGGATTGAAAGTTATAGCACTATCCCAATGGGTAAAATCCATGATATTGATATGTTTGACAGTGTTTTGGTAATGATTAATTCAATTCAAGCTTCAACTTATTGGAAAAGGATTTTGTGGGATGGACATAAAAAGTGGACGGTGAAAACAAATCAATATCTATCGGCCGACTCAATAATTACAGAAGCCATATTTTTAAGTGCAAATGCTTTATCATTAAGCACAAAAAAGGATTCATCCATTTATTCAATAAGTAAAAGTAAGTGGGCAGAGTTACAGTTGGCCCGGATAATTTTATTTAAAAAGAATCAGGGAAATAACAAAATTGAAGTTAGGCAAGCTGATAATTTGGTATTGGTTTTATCTTATCACCATAGTAAAATAGATACTATTTTAAGGGCAATTACGGCAATAAACAAGGTGCATGATGTTGCATTGTTTGACAATAGTTTTGTAATGGTTTCTGATAATAGATTTACAGCGGACTATTATAAATCGGTTTGGAATGGCCACAAATGGAAAGGGGTTTATGGAACCTCAATATGGTATATTAAACAAAGTGCGCCCTACGAAACAAATTTTGCCATCATTGATGAAAATAGAATAAGCATTGATGAAAATGGAAAGAAAACAACGGTGAAAATTGATACTGAAGGCAAGAAAATAACCAAAGAAAAAAAGTAGAGCACAGTGCAAGGTTTTGCCAGCCCAAAATCAAAAATCTTTGACAACCGTGCTTGCAAGTTTTTCCAACACCCCAACATATTTTCCCACAAACTCGTCCACCCGTTTTCTCCGGTACTGCATCACCCAACGCGGGTGCGGCAACGGGATGATTTCTTTAAAAAAGCCATTTTCTGCATTGATTTTTTGAAAAAATTTAAAATTTTGTCCCTCGCCGAGGCAAATCGCCACGTCGCGGTGGCAACCCATTTCGAGTTGCGTCCGCAAATTCCAAAGCACAAAAGGCACGACCGCCTGCTCCAATTTTCGGTCGTCGTAATAGTTGATATTTTTCCCATCCTTCACAAAACCGAGCGGCGAAATGGACGTGATGTAAAAATTTTTACAAAAAATTTCCGCGCCACCAAACCCATTGATGAACCGCCAAACAAAATCCGAGGACAATTCCGGCTTTTTCAAAAATGAATTTTCGATCCCACATTCACTGGCCAAACGAAGCGGATCGGTGAACGGAACGCCCGTCACCCCAGCCCCAAACCTGCCCGGATTGATGCCAAAAATGAAATGCCTCGGCTGCGGACTGGCATAAAATTTTTGGTAAAAATTAGTCAAACAGGCCATCGTCTCCGGGTTTTCGTGGGGAAAAAGCCACTCAAAACCATCGGGCAAGGGCAAATCTGGCACGCGCAGCGAACGGGTAAAATCAATTACTTTTTCTGAAAAATGGGTCATTTTACTTAATCCGCAGACAAATACGGCAGCACTTTTTTGAGCCAGCCCTCGTCTTTGAAAGCCCCAATTTTCCGAATTTCTTCCGAGTTTTTATAATTTCCGTGCTGACTGCGATAGGCTAAAATCAGTTGCGCGTTTCGTTTGTCGAGGTAGGGGTGCGCGTTCAATTCTTCCAAAGTTGCCGTGTTCAAATTGATTTTTTTGAAAACGGGAGCTTCAAAAAACAGGCTGTTTTTGATGTTTTGAAAAACGCTGTCCGGCAATCCTCGCGACTCTGCAACTTGCTCGACCGAGGAAAAACCGCCCAACTTTTCCCGAAAATAGACCATTTTTTCTGCTCGAAATATTCCTATTCCGGGCAGTTTTTCAAAGTCTTCGGCGGTGGCTTTGTTGATGTCGAGGCGGGTATTTTTATCTTTTTTTTGTGGAAAATTTGAAGCGGTTGAAGCATAAGTTACGGGGCGCGGCGCGGCGGCAATTGGTTCATTTTCAACGATTTGAATGTAATTTTCGAGCCGTAAAAAATCTTTTTCAGGAAAGCCATAAATTTTTTTCAGGTCTTCTTTTTTTCTAAAAATGCCTCCCGCGTTTCGATATTTTACAATCCGAGCGGCCAAAAACTGGGGCAATCCAAGCCGTTGAAAATCGTGTTCGCTGGCCGTGTTTGGGTTAAATTTAAAATTCTCAAATTTCGTGGCGACGGGCAATGATTTTTCATTTTTCCATTGATTTTCCGAGCCTTCAATTTTGATAAAATCTTCCAACCGCAAAAAATCGGCCTCGGCGAGACCATAAATTTTCCTGAAATCTTCCGGTTTGAAAAACTTGCCGCCCCGGTCGCGGTAATTCAAAATGGTGTTCGAAATTTTTTTGGAAAGACCCAATTTTACAAAATCATCGAACGTGGCGAGATTCGGGTCGAAGGCAAAAAGAGTGGGCAATTTTTCTAAATTTGAAGTATCATTTTCCAAAAAAAACTGCGGTTGGCTCGCCCGAAACGAGGCAATTTCTGCTTGCAATTTTGTAAAATCAGTCGTCCGAGCGGGCTGAAAATTTTGGTAAATTTTAGGCAGAAAAAACATCGTAAGGCAATACATGCCCAACGAAAAAACGGCAATCCGTTCGTTGCGGGTGTAATTAAAATAGCGGTGAATTTGTCGTTTTAGTTTTTTCATTTTTCAAAAATTTAAAATCCATGCCCCGTCCGTTCGGGTGTCGTGAAATTGAAAATCATTTTCCCACGCTGCTTTTTTCCATTTTTCAACCAACCAAGTTTTGTTCGAGCCATCGGCCACAAACAATTGGCAATCAAAATATTGCGCTAATTTTCCAAAGTCAAATTTTGGATTTCCGCGCAGCAAAATGGCATCTGTACGGATTTTTAAAGTGTTTTCCAACTTGAAATTTTTGTCCACGACGACAATTTTTTTGTCAAAAAAAGTCAAAATCGGCGGTTGCCAAATCAAGTTCGGCGAGCCAAAATTTTCATCTTTTTCAAAAGAAATTTTTATCAAATTTGAACTCCCGGCACTCGCCCACCTGAAATTTTGAGCGGCAAAAACGACCTGTTTTTCCGGCAGCGAATCCGAAAACGAAATGACTTTTTGCCCATCAAAAAAATCAAAAATGGAGTGCCGAGCGGTTTGATAAATTACCATTTTTCGTTGGTCGAATTGCCCAATTTTTCGGATTGAATTTGTGGAAATCAAAACGGCCAGCAAAATCAATGCGGCGGTGGAAAAATGTTTTTGCCGAAATTCCAGCCCAGCCGAAAAAAGGGAAATCACGCCAAAAACACCCATCGCAGCCAGCCCCGAAATCCAAATCCCGTCCACGACGCTGCCCGGTAATTTTTCGATACCATAAATAAAGGTGTTTTGCAGCCAAACGATGCCAAAAAGTGCCTTCCCAACCCAAGCCGCCAGCGTCGCAGAAAACCATGAAAACACCATCAAAAAAAAGCAACCGTACAAAAAAATCGCGCCGGACAGCAAAACCACCCAGCCCGATAGCCAAAAAAATACTGGAAATTGATGAAAATAGTACAAAGTGAGCGGCAATGTTCCGAGTTGAGCGGCCATGCCGACGAGTAGGCCACGCCAAAGATTTTTGGCGATAAATGATTGAAAGTCAGGGCCGTATCTCAAAAAACGTTTGTAAAAATATATTATCCCAGCCACCGCAGCATACGAAAGTTGAAATCCGACGTCGAACAACGAATATGGATTTGCCAACAATTGAAAAAATGCCGCTGCGGCGATGACATTCCACGGCGAGGCATCTCGGAGCAGGGCGCGCCCGACCAAAAAAATCGAAAACATTACCGCGGCGCGAACCACCGACGCCGTCGCTCCCGTCAACAAAGTAAACGCCCAAATCACGAGCAAAGCCACCACCGATTCCGTCATTCTTGCCGTGCGGACGGGCATCGGCAACCAGCCGAGCAACCACATCAAACCCGCGAAAATCACCGCGACGTGCGTCCCCGAAACTGCCAGCGCGTGCATCGAACCGCTGCGGACATAAGCCGTGCGCAAGTCGTCGGGCAAATCATCTTTTTTGCCGAGCAAAAGAGCAACGGCGGCGGCGTGTTCATCGGGCGTGGGAAAATGTTCGGCCAGCAGGTTGAGCAATTTTTCGCGGCAGCGAAAAGCAATTTGCCAGAAAAAATTTCCCTGATTTTGGTCAAGCAAAATAACACCATCCGTTTTTGCAAATGCCTGAAAATGAATGTTTTGAAAGTGCAAATACCTTTGAAAATCAAAAGCATTTGGGTTTTTCGGCGGCTCGACGAGGCTGATTTTTGACTTGAAAAATATTCGGTCGCCGTATTTAAAATTTTGATTTTCAGGTTCGTCGGGCAGATAAATTAGCAAGTTTCCCGACGCCGGTTCGAGGTGGCCGACATCAAAACCAATGGCTTCGATTTTGAGCGGGGCGCGGAGAAATTTGCCTTTTGTCAAAGCATCCGTAAACCTGCCGACTACCCAATTTTCGGTGTTTTCTGTTTTTGAAATTTTAGAAAAATGGTCATCTCGGCGCAATTCATTTTCAGAAATGGCGAGATTGTACCCAAAAATCAACCAAAAAAATTGCAGTAAAAAACCTGAAAACCAGCGGTTTGAAATATTTGCTTTTTCAAAAACAAACCACGCGGCGAGGCAAAAAATCGCCAGCAAAAAAATATGCAACCACGGCAATCCAGATGTTTCGCTTTTTTTCAACAGGACATTGCTCCCGGCGAGCAAAATGCCCAAACTGAGTGGAAAAACGAGTCGCAAAAAAGGCGTGGTGTTCCAGTTCATTTTGTGGGGCGGGTGGTAAAAAAATCAAATTAGCGGCTAAAAATAAATTCTAAAAAGTGAATTTTTGACGGCTGGTGGTTTTTTTCAAAACATTTTTTTAAAAAATATTGGTGCTTCTTGATTTTTTAAAACCTTGATTTTGAGTGGTTTGGAATGGGTTTTAGGTTTTAAAAAAGGGAAAAAATATTGGACAGAATTTGGCACTCGTTTTTTTCCATTTTTTCAAGTGGAGAATTTTTTTAAAAAAAATTGGAAATCTATCTTGGCTAATTGAATTGTCCCGTGATACATTTGCACCTCGTTTTAAAACGATGCTTCACTAGCTCAGTTGGTTAGAGCAACGGACTGTTAATCCGTAGGTCCTAGGTTCAAGTCCTAGGTGGAGCGCAAACCCAAATTTTCAAGCCACTTCGATTCATTCGGAGTGGCTTTTTTCTTTTTTGACATTGCAATTTTTCAATCTTTGCACCCCAAAATTTTTCAACAAAAAAATAAAATGAGTTTACTCGCAGTTGGCACGGTCGCTTTTGACGACATCGAAACCCCGTTCGGTCGGGCAGAAAAAGTGGTGGGCGGTGCCTGCACTTACATTGCGCTTTCCGCGTCGCATTTCACGAAACCCATCAATATCGTTTCGGTGGTCGGCGACGATTTTCCGGAGGCTACCTTAAATTATATGGAATCGCGGGGCGTGAATTTGGACGGTTTGCAAATCAAAAAAGGCGAAAAATCGTTTTTTTGGGCAGGTCGTTATCATTCAAATTTCAACAGTCGCGACACTTTGGTGACGGATTTGAATGTTTTGGCAGATTTTAATCCTGTTTTGCCGGAAAATTACAAAACGCCGGACTACTTGATGTTGGGCAATTTGGTGCCAGCAATTCAAATGCAGGTCATTGACCAATTGAAAAAACGCCCAAAACTGATTGCGCTCGACACCATGAATTTTTGGATGGACTGCGCGCTCGACGATCTTTTGGCGGTCATCAAAAAAATTGACATGTTGATTATCAATGATGAAGAGGCGAGGCAACTTTCCGGCGAACATGCTTTGGTGAAAGCGGCGGCGGTGATTCACAAAATGGGGCCAAAATTTTTGGTCATCAAAAAAGGTGAGCACGGCGCGCTGCTTTTTCACAACGGTTTGAAATTTTACGCCCCCGCTTTGCCTTTGGAAGAAGTGATTGACCCGACCGGTGCGGGCGATACTTTTGCAGGTGGATTCATGGGTTGGATTGCAAAAACGGACGATTTTTCTTTCAATAACATGAAAACTGGAATCATTCACGGCTCGGCGATGGCTTCGTTTTGTGTTGAAAAATTTGGCATCGAAGGTTTGAAAGGTTTGTCGGCTGTCGAAATCTCGAATCGCGTGCAGCAATTTGCTGACCTCGTTCATTTTAAAATTTAAAACACATAGTTCACAGAGGAGTTTTCACAT